>NZ_UHFN01000007.1:1800000-2100000 GCF_900459405.1 Streptococcus hyointestinalis | reverse complement strand
TCGTGAAGTGAACTTGAACATTAAACGTTTGATGGAAATCGGTTCATACCGTGGAATTCGTCACCGTCGTGGACTTCCTGTCCGTGGACAAAACACTAAAAACAATGCTCGCACTCGTAAAGGTAAAGCTGTTGCGATTGCAGGTAAGAAAAAATAAAATAGGAGGTAAAAAAATTGGCTAAACCAACACGTAAACGTCGTGTGAAAAAGAACATCGAATCTGGTGTTGCACATATTCACGCTACATTCAATAACACAATTGTTATGATTACAGATGTGCATGGTAACGCTCTTGCATGGTCATCAGCTGGTGCACTTGGTTTTAAAGGATCACGTAAATCTACACCATTTGCTGCTCAAATGGCTGCTGAAGCTGCCGCTAAATCAGCACAAGAACATGGTGTTAAAACAGTTGAAGTTACTGTAAAAGGTCCTGGTTCAGGTCGTGAATCTGCTATTCGTGCTCTTGCAGCAGCTGGTCTTGAAGTAACATCAATCCGTGATGTAACACCTGTACCACACAATGGTGCTCGTCCTCCAAAACGTCGTCGTGTATAATCGTAACAATAGTCGTACACAACTTTTCGTTTAAGAGGGAGCAACCAAATGATTGAGTTTGAAAAACCATTGATAACAAAAATTGATGAAAATAAAGATTACGGCAAATTTGTTATCGAACCACTTGAACGTGGTTACGGAACAACTTTGGGAAATTCTCTTCGTCGTGTTCTCTTGTCCTCACTTCCAGGTGCGGCAGTAACATCTATCAAAATTGATGGTGTTTTACACGAGTTTGATACTATCCCAGGTGTCCGTGAAGATGTCATGCAAATTATCCTTAATGTAAAAGGACTCGCTGTAAAGTCTTACGTCGAAGACGAAAAGATGATTGAACTTGATGTCGAAGGTCCAGCAGAAGTAACTGCAGGAGACATTTTGACAGATAGTGATATTGAAATTGTTAACCCTGATCATTATCTTTTTACAATTGCTGAGGGACATTCTCTTAAAGCGACAATGACTGTGGCTAAAAACCGTGGTTATGTACCAGCTGAAGGCAATAAAAAAGACGATGCACCAGTGGGAACTTTGGCTGTTGATTCTATCTACACTCCAGTCAAAAAGGTTAATTATCAGGTTGAACCGGCTCGTGTCGGAAGTAATGACGGCTTTGATAAATTAACTGTTGAAATCATGACAAATGGCACAATCATTCCTGAAGATGCTCTCGGTCTTTCAGCACGTATCCTTATCGAACACTTGAATCTCTTTACTGACTTGACAGAAGTGGCTAAAACAACTGAAGTCATGAAAGAAGCAGAGCAAGTCAATGATGAAAAAGTGCTTGACCGTACAATCGAAGAGCTTGATTTGTCAGTTCGTTCTTACAACTGTCTCAAACGTGCTGGTATCAATACCGTACTTGATTTGACAGAAAAGACTGAACCTGAGATGATGAAAGTCCGTAACCTTGGACGTAAGAGTCTTGAAGAAGTCAAAGTAAAATTGGCTGAACTAGGTCTTGGACTCAAAAACGATAAATAAAAATTAAAAGAGGAGGAACTCATGGCTTACCGTAAACTAGGACGTACTAGCTCACAACGTAAAGCAATGCTTCGTGATTTGACAACTGATCTTCTTATCAATGAATCAATCGTTACAACTGAAGCTCGTGCTAAAGAAATCCGTAAAACAGTTGAAAAGATGATTACTCTTGGTAAACGTGGTGATTTGCACGCTCGTCGTCAAGCTGCTGCTTTTGTTCGTAACGAAATCGCAAGCGAAAACTATGATGAAGCAACTGATAAGTACACTGCTACTACAGCACTTCAAAAATTGTTCGATGATATTGCACCTCGTTATACTGAACGCAACGGTGGATACACTCGTATCCTTAAAACAGAACCACGTCGTGGTGATGCAGCACCAATGGCTATCATTGAATTAGTTTAAATCATCAATTTTGTTGAGTGTTATGATGATGGGTGTCACGTGATGATACCTTAGTCTAGCTCTGGTCTACCGCTAAAGGAGAACTCCTTTAGCGGGAACACTCATCATAATGATAGTAACAAGCAAGGCTTGTTTACGATAGGTCTTTAGCCTTAAAAACTTATCGTAAGCAAGTTTTTCTTGTTTTTATGTGGATAGAAAAACACCCAGCTTTTACTAAGCTTGGGTGTTTAGTTTTTGCTCAAAACTATCTGATTTTGCTTGAAAAGAAAGTTGCTGCCCTGTCATAGGATGTGTCAGTGTGAGCTTATAGGCGTGTAGCATGAGACGTCCTTTGGGGTGAGGGTGGTAAAGGGGATCTCCGATAATAGGATGTTCATTATAGGAGAGGTGCACACGTATTTGATGGGTGCGTCCTGTGTCTAGTTGGCATTCTACAAGCTGGTTTTTTGGGTAGGTTTTGAGGCGTTTTAGGTGTGTGATGGCAGTTTGTCCGTGTTTGTTGTCAACAATGCGTTTTCTACGGTCGTGGCGGTGTCGTCCGATTTTATCCTTGTAGGTGATGGTTTTAGGCAGTGTTTTTCCATCCACAAGCGCCCAATAATAGCGTTTAATCGCCTTTTTTTCTAGCATACGATTGAGAATCGGGAGGATGAAAGGATTTTTGGCAAAGAGGACAAGTCCGCTGGTTTCCTTATCAAGTCTATGGACGACATAGCAGGTCTGTCCGGCATAAGCAGAGACGTGATTGAGAAGTGCTAGCTCGTTTGGCTGGTTGGCATGGGTTTTCATGCCTTCGGGTTTATTGACAATGATAAAGTGTTCATCCTCATATACAGGCTGGACCAGCTGTTTATCACCAAATAAAATAGTCTTAGCGGGATAATCATCGTCATCAAATATGAGGGTGACATCATCTCCGTGTTCAACGCTGCTTTGCCAATTGATAGGCTGGTTATTGATGAGTACATGCTTTTTGGTGCGCAGGAAATAGCGGATTTTTCTGGGTATGAGTAGCTTGTCCTCAAGCAATTCTTTGACGCTGAGTTTTTGGTAAGGGTTTTGAAATTGTACTTGAAATGTCATAGGCATATTATACCATGTTGGCTGTGGAAATGAGGTTTTTACGCTGGATTTTAAGTTTTTTTTGGTACAATGACTGTATGAAATTACTTGAATCTTTGAAGAAGACCTTGGATAAGGTCAAGCAATTATCGTTTCACAAAAAGGCTGACGAGGTAAAAGACGTTGAGCCTGAGGTGGAGGAGGCTCCAGTTGAGCGCCAGTCTGTCTACCAGCGCAGCCGTGCTCGCAAAGAGAGTGAAAAAAATCGCCCCAAGTGGGTTAAGACGCTCTCAAAGTTTGTGCCCTCTCCGGAAAATCCCATCCGGCGCTTTTGGCGGCGCTACAATATCGGAAAGATTTTGCTGATTACCTTGTCCATCGTAGTTTTAGCGACTGGCTCTTATCTCTTTTACCTGTCAAAGACAGCTAAAGTGTCGGATTTGCAAAATGCGCTCAAGGCGACCACGCAAATCTACGATAAAAATAGCGAGTATGCAGGTAGTCTTTCGGGGCAAAAGGGAACTTATGTGGAGCTGGATGCCATCTCTGATGATTTGGAAAATGCTGTTATCGCAACAGAGGACCGCACCTTTTACCAAAACAACGGGATAAACCTCTCACGTTTTTTGCTTGCAGTTGTGACCTTGGGGAGGTTTGGTGGTGGCTCGACTATCACTCAGCAGCTGGCGAAAAATGCCTATCTGTCCCAAGACCAGACCATTAAGCGTAAGGCTAGAGAGTTCTTTTTAGCGCTAGAGCTGACCAAAAAGTACAGCAAGAAAGAAATCTTGACCATGTATCTCAACAACTCCTACTTTGGTAATGGGGTGTGGGGCGTTGAGGACGCTAGTCAAAAGTATTTTGGGACAAGCGCAGCTAATTTGACGCTGGATGAAGCAGCGACGTTAGCTGGTATGCTGAAAGGACCCGAGGTCTACAATCCTTACTATTCCATCAAAAATGCGACCAATCGAAGAAACACAGTCCTCTATGCCATGGTAGATGCTGGTAAAATCAGCGAAAATCAGGCAAAAGAAGCGGCAGCAGTTGGCATGGGCAATCGCCTAAGTGATACCTATGTCAGCAAGTCAGATGACTACAAATACCCATCCTACTTTGATGCGGTTATCAATGAGGCTATCAGCACTTATGGACTGTCTGAAAAGGACATCGTCAACAACGGCTATAAAATCTATACCGAGCTTGACCAAAACTATCAGACAGGCATGCAGACGACCTATGCGGACACGAGTCTCTTTCCAGTGTCTTATTATGACAATACTTATGCCGAGTCTGCTAGTGTCGCTCTTGACCCTAAGACGGGTGGTGTGCGTGGTTTGATTGGACGTGTCAATAGTACCGAAAACGTCACCTTTAGAAGTTTCAACTATGCGACACAATCTGCTAGAAGCCCAGGCTCTACTATCAAACCCTTAGTTGTTTATGCGCCTGCTGTGGCTGCTGGTTGGTCTATTGAGACAGAACTGCCTAACCAGTCGACAAACTTTAACGGCTACCAGCCGCACAACTATGGCAACTATGAGAGTGAGGATGTGCCAATGTATCAGGCGCTGGCAAACTCCTACAACATCCCAGCTGTCTATACGCTCAATAAGCTCGGTATCAATAAAGCCTTTACCTACGGTGAAAAGTTTGGCTTGAACATGGATAACACCAAAAAAGAGTTGGGCGTTGCCCTTGGTGGTGGCGTCACGACCAATCCGCTCGAGATGGCGCAAGCCTACTCAGCCTTTGCCAATGGCGGTGTCATGCACAAGGCGCACTTGATTACCCGTATTGAGACAGCAAGTGGAGAGGTTGTCAAGAAGTTCACAGACAACGCTAAGCGTGTCATCAGCCAATCTGTCGCCAACAAAATGACCAGCATGATGCTTGGGACATTCTCAAACGGAACGGCAGTCAATGCCAATGTCTATGGCTATACCTTGGCAGGTAAGACAGGGACAACAGAGACAGACTTTAACGCTGACCTTGCTAATGACCAGTGGGTTATCGGCTATACGCCAGACGTCGTCATCAGCCAGTGGCTCGGCTTTAACAAAACCGATGAAAACCACTACCTGTCCGACTCTAGCTCAGGCACTGCCTCGACTATATTTAGCACGCAGGCGTCTTATATCCTGCCTTACACCGAAGGGACTAAGTTTGATGTGAAAAATGCTTACGCTGAAAATGGTATTGCTGCGACCTATAGCAGTAGCGATACCAGCTCTGACAACAACAGCCAGTCTCAGTCTATCATAGACAGTATCAAAGAATCAGCTAGCAACGCTGCGGAGTCTATCACCAAAGCTGTCGAAGACGCCAATATCGGCGAGAAAGCCAAGAATCTCTGGGATAGTGTCGTTGATTTCTTCAGATAACTTGCAAGCTCTAGCATTTCATGATAAAATAGCACATACGGAGGCACTATGGTACAGAAAAAAGCAAGTCTAGCGTGTGTTGATTGCGGCAGTCGCAATTACTCTATTGCTGTCAGCAGCAATCCAAAACCCACACGACTAGAGGTTAATAAATTTTGTAAACATTGTAAACAGTACACCCTACACAAGGAAACACGCTAGTTAGGAGGAGAATTGTGAAGTTTATTACAGGGACATTTAGAGTCTTGCGTGATACGACTTGGCCAAATCGTAAGCAACGTTGGACAGACTTCATCGCCATCTTAGAATACACTGCCTTTTTCGCAGTGATTATCTACATCTTTGACAAGCTTTTACAGCTCGGCTTGATGAAGTTACTTGAATTTTTCAGATAATGAATAGGGACTACAGTTTATCAGCTGTAGTTCTTTTTGGTCATTGACAAGACGAGGGACTTTTACTATAATGAAAGAAAAGAAGTGGAGCCGTCTAGGCTTTTTTATTAAGGAAAGGACACAGTATGCTAGATAGTTTTGATAAGGGCTGGTTTGTGTTGCAAACCTACTCAGGATATGAAAATAAAGTCAAAGAAAACCTCCTCCAACGTGCGCAGACCTACAATATGATGGACAACATCTTGCGTGTGGAAATCCCAACGCAAACGGTCAATGTGGAAAAAAACGGTAAGGTCAAAGAGGTTGAGGAAAACCGTTTTCCTGGTTATGTCCTAGTTGAGATGGTCATGACCGATGAAGCTTGGTTTGTTGTGCGTAATACACCAAACGTTACAGGATTTGTCGGCTCACACGGGAACCGTTCAAAACCAACACCACTCTTGGAAGAAGAAATCCGCTCTATCCTCATCTCAATGGGGCAAACCGTTGATGTCTTTGATACCAACATCAAAGAAGGCGATGTGGTGCAAATCGTTGATGGAGCTTTCACTGGTCAAGAAGGACGTGTGGTTGAGATTGATGGTAACAAGGTCAAATTGATGATTAGCATGTTCGGCTCAGAAACACAAGCTGAAGTGGAACTCTACCAAATTGCAGAACTTTAATAAAAAGCCTGTTTAGGCTTTTTTAAGAGGAAAATAGTGTAATCGCTTTAAAAAAGGAGAAAAAGATGACAGCTGACTGGTACAAATACGCAACGGGTTATCAGATTTACCCACGTAGTTTCCTAGATACCAATGGGGATGGTATCGGGGACATTCAAGGAGTGATTGAGAAACTACCTTATCTCAAACAACTAGGGGTGGACTTTATCTGGATCAATCCTGTCTTTAAATCGCCCAATAAGGACAATGGCTATGACATCTCGGATTATCAAGACATCAATCCAGAGTATGGGACGCTTGATGATGTGCGTGAGCTAGTGGATGAGGCGCATGCGCTTGGGCTCAAGGTTCTTTTTGACCTTGTGGTCAATCACACGTCTGATAAGCACCCTTGGTTTTGTGCGTCACGCTCGTCTAAGGACAACCACTACCGTGACTTTTACCACTGGGTGGAGGGCAAAGAGGACTGCCCGCCCAATAACTGGAAGTCATTTAAGGGCGAGTCGGCTTGGACTTACGATGAGACGACGCAGAGCTATTACCTGCATATCTTTGACAAGAGTCAGCCAGATCTCAACTGGAAAAATCCCAAGCTCAGACAGGCAATCTACGACATGATTCAGTTTTGGTTTGACTTTGGCATTGACGGTTTTCGCTTGGATGCCATTAGTCATCTGCAAAAGGCAGCTTATGACAGACAAGTGACGGACTGGGAGGGGGATGGTCCTTGGGGACCTTTTATGAATGTCGAGGGAATCAAGACTTACATGACAGAGCTTAAGGCGCTTTTTGACGCAAATGGTGCTCTGACGGTCGGTGAGGCAAGTGGTGTGCGCAGTCCCGAAGCTAGCAGCTGGACAGGTGATGGTGGCTATATGACCATGATTTTTGAGTGGGAGCATAATGCTAGAGATGCTGATAATCATGGTAGTATCCCTGACTTTATCGCTGTGCTTAACCGCTGGCAAAAGGATATGGATCCTGGCGGTTGGTGCGGGCTTTATTTGGAAAATCATGACATTCCTCGTATCGTCCAGTCCTTTGGTGATGGGTCTGTGGCAGCTAGTAAAGCTTTTGCTGTAGCCTATTTTCTCTTGCGGGGCACACCGTTTATCTACCAAGGGCAGGAGATTGCCATGTCTGGGCTTCATTTCACGGAGCTTAGCCAGCTGGATAGTGTAACGGTGCGTGATGTCAAGGCCTACGATAGCTATATAGAAAAGGGATTGACGCCACAGGAGGCGCTTGATAAGGTCAGTGCTTGGTCACGAGACCATGCTAGAAGCCCTATGCAGTGGGATGACAGCCCTAAAGCGGGCTTTACTAGTGCAGAGCCTTGGCTGATGCTAAGTAGCAACTATACTGAACGTAATGTTAAAAAAGCGCTGTCTGATAAGAACTCAACATTCTACCTCTACCAGAAACTCATCGCACTACGACATGAGAGCAAGCTGATAGCAGAGGGGCATTATTGTCCTGTTGATGAGGGCAATGCAGCTGTTTTTGCTTACCAGCGTATCTTAGGTGATGAAGAGCTGCTAGTCATGGCAAATCTGACCAGGCACACAGCCCTCCTAAAATTACCAGATAGCATTTTAGAAAATGACTGGCAAGAAATCGACCTCGGTCAAGACGTTTCTTGTGAAACACTAACCAAAGAACTCAGCTTGCCAGCTTATGCCTATCATGTTTTTGAAAAGAGACAGTAAAAAGGTTGCAAAAGCAACCTTTTTATACTCTTAGTCGTGCTCCATCTTGTCCTTGACCGTCTCGCCCATGTAGACAAACTCATAAATCATGTGCCCTTGACGCTCTGTGACTTTATCGCCGTCTAAGAGCGTTAGCTTGCCTTCGGCATAGTTGCGTGAGGTGGATGGGTAGAGTCCTTTTAACTTCAGCATAGCTTTGATAGGAGCGGCGAGACCAGCTGTACCATCACGTGACTCGAGCTCTTCGATTTGTCGAATGGTGTAGTGGGCAGTTTTGTCCCCATCTCGGAAAGTGTAGGCGATTTCTTTTGGATACATCTTGCCGGTCAGTTTTTCTTTGTACTCCTCGACAAAGTGGCAGGTTGGCGTGTCCAAGTCTTGCATGATAAGCTTGCCATCCTTGTCCTGCAAGAACATCATAGGCAGACGGGTGTAGCCATACTCCTTTTGGGGGACAATGTCAAAGTCGGTGACAAGGTCTTTGGCAAAGCAGCAGGCTTTTCGACTAAAGGGGCATTAGCAGAGTATGCCCTCATGGATAAGGACAGAGTGGCTGTCATGCTTGAGTGCTGGAGTTTTGAAGAAGCTTCTTGTGTGTCTATCTCATTTGATACGGCGCTTGCTGGCGTCAGAAAAGCGCAGGTCAAGGCAGGGCAAAATGTCCTAGTCTACGGTGCGTCTGGTGGTGTCGGCAATTATGTCATGCAGATTTTGCTCGCAAAAGGGGCTAAGGTAACAGCTGTTTGCAGTACGAGAAATGTTGCTTATGCTAAAAAGCTGGGTTGCCAGCAGGTTATTGACTATAAGACAGAGGATTTCACCCAGCTCTCTCAGCGCTTTGATGTGATTTTGGGGATTAACGGATGTCAGCCCATGGCTGTCTATCAAAAACTGCTTAGACCAGATGGGATTTTTGTCGGTGTCGGAAATAGCAAGCAAGCTAGTATCGCACTAGTCAAGAGGATTTTCTCCAAACAATTTACCGCCGTGGCTGGCGCCTTCAAGTCAGCTGACGGCTATCTGGATTATGCCAAGAGTTTGGCTGAGCGTGGGCAGTTGACACCTTTGATTGACAAGGTTTACTCTGTCTGTCAAGTGCAGGGTGCGGTTCGCTATCTTGTAAAATGTCACGCCAAGGGCAAGGTGGTTATCAGAGCGGATTTTTAAAAAGACATTTACCCTTGATTTTCTCCCTTTTATCCTCTACTCAGCTATTTCAAAAATCCCTAAAAAAGGGTATAATAGAGAGAACTACAAGATTTGGAGAAAGATATGACCTACTACAATCACAAAGATATCGAGCCCAAATGGCAGGCTTTTTGGGCGGACAATCACACCTTCAAAACAGGAACAGACAGCACAAAACCGAACTTTTATGCGCTAGATATGTTCCCTTATCCGTCTGGTGCGGGGCTTCACGTAGGGCACCCAGAGGGATATACAGCGACAGATATTCTCAGCCGTTATAAGCGTGCGCAGGGCTACAATGTCCTTCACCCTATGGGCTGGGACGCTTTTGGTCTGCCTGCGGAGCAGTATGCTATGGATACGGGTAATGACCCAGCGGAGTTTACCGCAGAAAATATCGCTAACTTCAAGCGCCAAATCAACGCTCTAGGCTTCTCTTACGACTGGGATCGTGAGATTAACACTACTGACCCTGACTACTACAAGTGGACACAGTGGATTTTCACCAAGCTCTACGAAAAAGGGCTTGCCTACGAGGCAGAAGTGCCGGTCAACTGGGTCGAAGAGCTGGGAACCGCTATCGCCAACGAAGAAGTGCTGCCTGACGGCACCTCTGAACGTGGTGGCTATCCAGTCGTGCGTAAGCCTATGCGCCAATGGATGCTGAAAATCACAGCCTACGCTGAGCGTCTCCTCAATGACCTTGACGAGCTTGACTGGCCAGAGTCTATCAAGGATATGCAGCGTAACTGGATTGGCAAGTCAACAGGTGCCCATGTGGACTTCAAGGTCGCTGGCACCGACAAGACTTTTACCGTCTACACCACTCGCCCTGACACGCTCTTTGGTGCTACCTATGCCGTGCTTGCGCCTGAGCATGAGCTGGTAGATGCTATTACTACATCAGAGCAGGCTGAGGCTGTTGCGGACTACAAGCACCAAGCCAGCCTCAAGTCTGACCTTGCTCGTACTGACCTGGCTAAGGAAAAAACAGGTGTCTGGACTGGCGCTTACGCCATCAACCCTGTCAACGGTCGTGAGATTCCGATTTGGATTGCCGACTATGTGCTCTCTAGCTACGGTACAGGCGCCATCATGGCGGTGCCTGCCCACGATACCCGTGACTGGGAGTTTGCCAAGACCTTTGGACTTGAGATTATCCCAGTTCTAGCTGGTGGTGATGTCGAAAAGGAAGCTTACACCGAGGACGGTCCACACATCAACTCAGAGTTTCTTGACGGACTTGACAAGGAAGCAGCTATTGACAAGATGATTGCCTTCCTTGAGGAGAAAGGCTTTGGTCAAAAGCAGGTCAACTATCGCCTGCGTGACTGGCTCTTTAGCCGTCAACGCTACTGGGGTGAGCCGATTCCGATTATCCACTGGGAGGATGGCACGTCAACGGCTGTGCCAGAGAGTGAATTGCCTTTGGTTCTGCCAAAAACAGATAACATCAAGCCGTCTGGTACAGGTGAGAGCCCACTTGCCAACTTGACAGACTGGTTGACAGTTACTCGTGAAGATGGTGTCAAGGGGCGCCGTGAGACCAACACCATGCCACAATGGGCAGGCTCTAGCTGGTATTACCTGCGCTATATCGATCCGAAAAACAGCCAAAAGCTGGCTGACGAGGATCTGCTCAAGGCTTGGTTGCCAGTGGACATCTACATCGGTGGAGCGGAGCACGCCGTGCTTCACCTGCTCTACGCTCGCTTCTGGCACAAGTTCCTCTATGACATCGGTGTCGTGCCAACCAAGGAGCCTTTCCAAAAGCTCTTTAACCAAGGGATGATTTTGGGTACTAGCTACCGTGATAGCCGTGGAGCGCTGGTTGCGACCGATAAGGTTGAGAAGCGTGATGGCAAGTATTTCCATATCGAGACTGGTGAAGAGCTGGAGCAAGCGCCTGCCAAGATGTCTAAGTCGCTTAAAAATGTGGTCAATCCAGACGATGTGGTTGAGCAGTACGGGGCAGACACTCTGCGTGTCTACGAGATGTTCATGGGGCCGCTGGATGCTTCTATCGCATGGAGCGAAGAAGGTCTAGAAGGTAGCCGCAAGTTCCTTGACCGTGTTTACCGCCTCATCACGACTAAGCCTATCACTACTGAAAATAACGGCAAACTTGACAAGGTTTACAATGAAACCGTCAAGTCTGTCACTGAGCAAATCGAGCAGCTCAAGTTCAACACCGCTATTGCTCAGCTTATGGTCTTTGTCAATAGTGCCAATAAAGAAGAAGCCCTCTACGCTGACTACGCTAAAGGCTTCGTACAACTGCTCGCACCATTTGCACCGCACTTGGCGGAAGAACTGTGGCAAGTCTTGACCAAATCAGGCGAGTCTATCTCTTATGTGGCTTGGCCAACTTGGAATGAGAGCAAGCTCGTCGAAGACGAGATTGAAATCGTCGTCCAAATCAAGGGCAAGGTCCGTGCCAAACTCATGGTCGCAAAAGACCTCTCTCGTGAAGACCTGCAAAAAGTAGCGCTTGAAAACGACAAAATTCAAGCAGAAATTGCAGGTAAGGATGTAGTGAAGGTTATTGCCGTACCAAATAAACTAGTCAATATCGTGGTGAAATAACAAAAAGTTGGCATTGCCAACTTTTTTACATGAAGAAAATTAAGGAGGTCTTGTGATGACAGATTATTTGCATGAGATACGTGTTTTTGAAAATTATGAGTTGCTTGCGTTTGAAGCGGGGCATGTCGTGGTGACAACTAAGGTGGTGCCGCATTCGCTCAATTACTACGGGCATGCTCACGGTGGCTATCTCTTTACCCTGTGTGACCAAGTCAGCGGTCTAGTAGCAAGGTCGCTAGGCAGTCATGCTGTCACCCTGCAATCCAGTATCAACTACCTAAAAGCAGGTCAGCTGGAGGATTGTTTGACCATTGAAGGGCGTTGTCTGCATAATGGCAAGTCGACTAAGATTGTTGAGACGACCATCACCAATCAAGCTGGCAAACTCATCGTCAAGGCAACCTTTACCATGTTTGTCACAGGTGAGGATAAGAAAGCATAAAAACCACTGCCAGCAGTGGTTTTAAGCTTTTTTCAATTGTTCATAAAAGACAACTTCGCTTGCGTTGGTGTAGGGGAGGACGTAGATGTAGGCGAGACCAAAGGTCATCAAAATCAGCAGATACCAAAGGATAAAGCTCACATCAAGCAGAAATAATCGCCACTTGTGTCCTTTCATAAGAGCAATGCTGTCCTTGATAATGGCAAGCGTGCCAGGGTAGTTGTCAGGGTCACGGTTAATCCTATCAAATGCGATATAAGCTGTCATGCGATAGGCAAAGTAGTAGCGAACGACAGCGATAACACCATACACGCTAAAAATCCAACCTAAGCAAGTGAAAGCCAGAGGATAGTAGCTCGTCGTATCAATCGTGACCAGATAGTTCCCAAGAACAATGAGACTAACCCCTAAAAGCGCTACTCCTAAGAGGAGCATTAAAAAGATACCCTGCACGATATAAAGCAGTAGCAAGCGCCAAACGTAATGCCTTGAAAAGGCTAATTGATTGTCTGAAAACTGCACGGACTGTTTTTGATTTCTTGCTACTAACAGCATGGTAAAGTTAGCTGATAGTGTGAAAAACAGGGTCAATATGCTAATCAACAGGCTAGTAAGATTGAAGCCAACGCCTGTCTCACTCGGTGTAAAGCCAAGTAGCAGCGAAGCATAGACCAGCATGATAGCGATAGCATACAGAGCGTAGCTGCCCTTGGTGCCTGCAATCAGGCGTCTTGCGGTCGTTTTGATGTCAGAAATGCGCATAGTTCTCCCTTTACTGTCTTGTCATTAGAACTATTATACCATATTCTTTTTGTGGTGCGAATGCCTCATGACAAGCTTCTCTTTTTTTGGTACAATCAATAAGGTTATCCTAGCTTAGGCGTGTTTTGCCTTACGCTAGAGTCATCGGCACCAGCCGAAATGAAGAATACGGAGAATAACAGTGACAGAACATCCAATCAAATACCGCTTAATCAAGCAGGAAAAACATACAGGAGCTCGTCTGGGAGAGATTATCACACCGCACGGCACATTTCCAACGCCTATGTTTATGCCCGTCGGCACCCAAGCTACCGTCAAGACTCAATCGCCTGAAGAACTCAAGGAGATGGGCAGCGGCATTATTTTATCCAATACCTACCACCTCTGGTTGCGCCCTGGGGATGAGTTGATTGCTCGTGCAGGTGGACTGCATAAGTTTATGAACTGGGACCAAGCTATTCTCACCGATAGCGGTGGCTTTCAAGTCTATTCCTTGGCTGAAAACCGTAACATCACCGAAGAAGGGGTGACCTTTAAAAACCACCTCAACGGTGCTAAGATGTTTTTATCTCCAGAAAAAGCCATCTCTATCCAAAATAATCTCGGCTCTGACATCATGATGAGTTTTGATGAGTGCCCGCAGTTCTACCAGCCTTATGACTATGTCAAAAAATCTATTGAGCGCACCAGCCGTTGGGCAGAGCGTGGGCTTAAAGCACACCGCCGTCCGCATGACCAAGGGCTCTTTGGAATTGTGCAAGGCGCTGGCTTTGAGGATCTACGTCGCCAGTCAGCTCAAGACCTTGTCTCTATGGATTTTCCTGGCTACTCTATCGGTGGTCTCGCTGTTGGGGAGTCTCACGAGGAGATGAATGCTGTGCTTGACTTTACTGTGCCAATGCTGCCACAAGATAAACCACGCTATCTCATGGGCGTTGGGGCACCAGATAGTCTGATTGACGGGGTCATTCGTGGAATTGACATGTTTGACTGTGTGCTACCGACACGTATCGCACGAAACGGTACCTGCATGACCAGCATGGGGCGTCTCGTGGTTAAAAACGCTCAGTACGCTGAGGACTTTACCCCACTTGATCCTAACTGTGATTGCTACACCTGTACCAACTACACTAGAGCCTACATTCGCCACCTTATCAAGGCAGACGAGACTTTTGGATTGCGTCTAACCAGCTACCACAATCTCTACTTCCTTGTCAATCTCATGAAACAAGTCCGACAAGCTATCATGGATGATAATCTCTTAGAGTTTCGTGAAGACTTTGTCGAGCGCTACGGCTACAATAATTCTAAGCGTAATTTCTAATAAGGCTAACATTTTTAGTCTAGGAGCAGCTCTATCCAAGGCAGTTTTGCTGTAATTTGATATAATTGAAGTATCTAAACAAAAGAAGGTGTTCGTATGAAATTAACAACAATCGGCTGCTGGGGAGGCTATCCTTATAAAGACGCTGGAACAACCAGCTACCTCATCACTGCTGACAATGGCTTTCAACTGCTCATGGACGTGGGGAGCCGTGCGGTCAATGAATTAGAAAAAGAAATCAGCCCGCTAGATGTGGATGCTGTCATCATCAGCCACTACCATCCAGACCACATCGCAGACTTGGGCGTGCTCTTTCACTACCGCCAGCTCTACCCCAAACATCTCTGGAGTCCAAAAGTGCTTCCAGTCTACGGGCATGACGAGGATAGCTATGAGTTTTCAAAACTGACTTTGCCTGATGTGGCAAAGGGGATTGCTTACCATACCGCGGGTGTTGAGCAGATTGGTCCGTTTGATGTTACCTTTATCAAAACAGTGCACCCTGTTGTCTGCTATGCCATGCGTATCGTAGAGCGTGAGACTGGACAAACCCTTGTCTTTACAGGCGATACAGGCTATTTTGACAAGCTAGCGCCTTTTACAAAAGGAGCAGACTTGTTCTTAGCAGACGTCTATCTCTTTGAGGGCAATGAAAACCATCCTGCTCACCTAACCTCAAAAGAAGCTGGTGAGATTGCCAGTAAAGCCAAGGTCAAAAAACTGGTGCTTACGCACGTCCCACAATTTCCAGGAAAAGGTATCCAAGAAGAGAACTACCTAGAAGTGCTACGTGAGCAGGCTGAACATTACAGCAAGGGCATTCCAGTTGACCTTGCTAGCCCTCATAAATCATGGGACTTAGGAGCGCTCTAATGGCGACATTTTCAGAAACGGAAAAAGCCTACTACATGGAGCAGGCGCTGCTTGAAGCGCAAAAGTCGCTGGCTAAAAACGAGATTCCCATTGGCTGTGTCATCGTCAAGGATGGCAAGATTATCGGACGAGGGCACAATGCACGTGAGGAAAAACAACAAGCTATCCTCCATGCAGAAGTCATGGCAATCAATCAAGCCAACAGTTTTGAGGGCAATTGGCGCTTGCTGGACACGACGCTTTTTGTGACCATTGAGCCCTGTGTCATGTGTAGCGGAGCCATTGGGCTTGCTCGCATTCCACAGGTCATCTATGGCGCTAAAAATGCTAAGTTCGGTGGCGCTGAGAGCCTTTATCAGATTTTAACGGATGAGCGGCTCAACCACCGTGTAGAGGTCGAAAGTGGTGTCCTAGAAAAAGAGTGCGCAGGGTTGTTGCAGACCTTTTTCAAGCACAAAAGAGCCCTGCAAAAAGCAGCCAAAACAGAAAATAATATCTAGATTTGCACTATTTTTCATTTCATGCTATAATATCTATGGAGCAACGGTCTTGCGTGAAGTGGGTCAGGGGAGGAATCCAGCAGCCCTAAGCGATGTAGAGCGTGTGCTCTTTTTTTGTGCGCAAAATAAAGCATTTTAGTAAACACCTCTAGCCAAACTGTCTAAAATAGGCTATAATAGTAAAAACGCTTTCTAAAGGAGATTGGATGCGCAAATTTTTACAAACACTGCTCTATGAGCTCTCCTTTTATGTGGAGATTTTGGTTTCGATTATTTTAGTTTTGGTCTTGCTGCTACTCACAGGGCGCTTGGTGCTAGAGGTATCAAGTATCTACACCAGCAGCGCTAGCATTGAGGACTATCTGCAAAGTTTTATCAACCAAGCCATGAGTATCGCCATCGGTGTTGAGTTGATTAAAATGCTTAGTAAGCACACATCAGGCACCATTATTGAGGTGCTGCTTTTTGCGGTGGCTCGTCAGATTGTGGTGTCGCACAGCTCCACACTTGACATGCTCCTTGGTGTAATTGCCATAGCAGCGCTCTTTGCCACACGCAAATACCTCTTTTCAGACTTTGACGACTCTAACAACATCATCGTGCGAGGCAGTCAAAAGGTCAAGATTGCCAATGTCATCGCTCGTGTCAATCTCAAGGGACGTGACGGCGAGTTGTTGCGTGATTTTGTCGCACGGCACTTAAAAGAAGAGGATAAGACCATATCTATTGGCGCCTCAGTTTATTTTAACGATGTCGCTCTGCGTGTGGATAGTGTCAAAAATGGCGTGATTACCCGTGTGGAAATCATCAAGTCCCTCCACTAAAAAGTGTCTTATTTAAGCTTTATGGTAGCGGTTTATTTTCTTTTGAAAAAGCACAGCAAAACCATTGAAAAAAAAGCTGAAAAAGAGTAAGATAAAAGGTGAATTGTTTTTTAATAAGGAGAATATGATGTCACATATTTCATTTGATTATTCTAAAGTATTGGACAAGTTTGTCGCACCTCACGAGGTCGAGTATTTCCAACCACAAGTTAGCATTGCAGACAGCATGCTTCGTAACGGTACTGGACCTGGTGCAGATTTCCTAGGCTGGCTTGACCTTCCTGAAAACTACGATAAAGAAGAATTTGACCGTATCCTAAAAGCTGCCCAAAAGATTAAATCAGACAGCGAAGTCTTGGTGGTTATCGGTATTGGTGGTTCTTACCTTGGAGCAAAAGCAGCCATTGATTTCTTAAACAACCACTTTGCTAACCTTCAAACAGCTGAAGAACGCAAAGCACCACAAATCCTCTACGCTGGAAACTCTATCTCTTCAACTTACCTAGCAGACCTTGTTGAGTATGTACAAGATAAAGAGTTCTCTGTTAACGTTATCTCAAAATCAGGGACAACAACAGAACCAGCCATCGCCTTTCGTGTTTTCAAAGAGCTCTTAGTGAACAAATATGGTCAAGAAGAAGCAAACAAACGTATCTACGCTACAACTGACCGTGTCAAAGGTGCTGTCAAGGTTGAAGCTGACGCTAACAACTGGGAAACATTTGTCGTTCCAGATAACGTTGGTGGACGTTTCTCAGTGCTTACAGCTGTAGGACTTCTTCCAATCGCAGCTTCAGGTGCTGACTTGAATCAATTGATGGCTGGAGCAAACGCTGCTCGTAAAGACTTGTCATCAGACAAGATCTCTGAAAACATCGCTTACCAATACGCTGCTGTTCGTAACGCCCTTTACCGCAAAGGCTACACAACTGAAATCTTTGCCAACTACGAGCCATCTCTTCAATATTTTGCAGAATGGTGGAAACAACTAGCTGGTGAGTCAGAAGGTAAAGACCAAAAAGGAATCTACCCAACATCAGCTAACTTCTCAACTGACCTTCACTCACTTGGTCAATTCATCCAAGAAGGGACACGCAACCTCTTTGAAACGGTTATTCGTGTTGACAAACCACGTAAAAACGTGATTATTCCTGAACTTGACGAGGATCTTGACGGACTTGGTTACCTTCAAGGAAAAGATGTTGACTTTGTTAACAAAAAAGCAACAGACGGTGTGCTCCTTGCCCACACAGACGGTGGTGTGCCAAATACATTTATCACTATCCCAGAACAAGATGAGTTTACTCTAGGTTACCTTATCTACTTCTTTGAGCTTGCCATTGCTGTTTCAGGTTACCTTAACAGCGTCAACCCATTTGACCAACCAGGTGTTGAAGCTTACAAGAGAAATATGTTTGCCCTTCTTGGTAAACCAGGATTTGAAGACCTTAGCGCTGAACTCAACGCTCGTCTCTAATCCTAAAAAAGCTCTCCTTGAGAGCTTTTTTTGTGTTTTTATCCCCAATTGACCAAGAGGTAAATCAAGCTGGAGCCAAACATGTCGGCAAGAGCATGTACCAAGAAGAACGGCAGGAGATTTTTGACCAGATATTTGTAGACGAAGTAGTAGAAAAGTCCGACCACCACACCAATGATGAGAGCTGAGGTCATGCCTTGGTAGGTGTGAAATGAGATACGGATGATAGTGGAGTAGACGAGAACCAGCCATTTATGCTCGTCCTTGACGCTAGTTAGTAACTCAAGGAAGAAGAACTCTTCGCAAAAACCGTTTAAAAGGCTATAGAGGTGAGCATGGGCGAGAGGGCTAAGATTTTCGTGACAACAGCCCCAAAGCTCCAATCAATAGCGCCTAAAATTTTAGGGTCAAAGTAGTTGTAGTAGCCTGTGACGCTGTAAAAAACATCTGAAATCAAGCCCATAGCTGCAAAGACAAGGGGCACCCACAAGAGCACAGACCAAGACAGACGGATAGGCAGACTCTTGAAGTCAAAATGACGAAACTTGAGGTAGACAAAGGTCAAGACGAGCATGCAGCTTTGAAAGATAAAGTTTGGTAGATAATCAACCGCCGCTCCGACAGAGCCTGAGTCGCCAGTCTTGATAAAACCGAGTAAGATAGCGTTGGATTTGAAAATAAACCAACCAAATAAAATGAGAGTGACCACTAAAATATCATACCATTTGAGGTATCTGTGTGTGTCAGCTGTTTGCGTGTTTGCCATAGGATAATCTTCTTTCCTTTCAGTCGATAAACAGGCTGATATTATGTACAGTTAAGCGCTTACAAATTCATTCTACCACTTTCTGCTAGCCATGACAATATGAAATCCATTAAAAAAAGTTTCCTAGGTGTCATTTTTTGGTAAATTCTCAAAGTAAGTTCTAGTTCCCGTCCTTCCAGAAGTTACTCTGAGAAAACTGCATAAAATCAACAGAATTTAGTCTCAGACTAAGTTCTTTTTTGACTAAAAATGCTGATAATAGTGAGTTTTAGGCCTGAAAATATTGAAAAAAGGGTACACTAAAGTTACTGGCTCTGAGACGTCTCAAAGTAAGTTCTAGTCATCTGGAATTTAGGACGGGACAAGTTCCTTTCTATTTTGAAATTATTTTCTGATAAAAACTAGCGATTATTTATCTAATAATCGAGGTGATTGGATGACGTTTTCAGGGTCAATTTTAGAGATACCGAGAAGTGTTGCCACTTCCTCACCGTAGGTAAAGGTAAAGAGTTCATAGGCTGATTTTCCGTTGAAAGAAGCTCGTTTGACGCTGTTGACATGTGAACAAACTAGGTTGATGTCATCCTGTGTCAAGTTATCGAAGCTAGTTCCTTTAGGGAGAATATCTCTGATAAGCGTGTGATTTTTCTCAATTCTCCCCTTCTGGTCAGAACGATTTGGGTCACAGAAGAAGAATTTAGATTCTCCACGAACATCCATTTCGATATCGTCTACTCTAGCGAATTCACCGCCATTATCGGTCAGAATGACAGGGAATAGTTCGCAGAAGTTCCTCTCTTTCTGGTGTAGGTCATTCTTGATAGCGTAGAGATGTTTAGCGACCTCATTAGCTGTTTTATTATCAAGTAATCGAGCGAAGATAAAGTTACAGAAGGAGAGGTTAAAGGTGAGAAGTACCTTTCCGCCGATCCGTCCAGTAACGGTGTCCATTTCCAGCCAATAGCTGATGCCTTTCTCTGTGAGAAAGCGTTGGAAGTCCTCGTAAGACCGTCCTTCTTTGGCAGTTTTAGGAATGGGAGGAAGATCTCTTGTTCGACGTTTTCTGAATTTCACGACACGGGGGAAATCAATGGGCTTTGTGGACAGATAGCCTTTTTCAAGGTATCGGTAGTATAGAAGCTCTGGATGCCGAAAGTTCGTTTGAGGCGATGATGTGGTTGAGGTGTTGTCCCTTTTGGATGGCAGCAGAAACAATCTCATCCATGCGATAGAATTCTTCCTTGTTTAGGGCAACACCTGTTCTCGAATCTGAGAGCTTAGCTTCATAATCCAGCTGAGCTCTTTTTGCGTAGTAGAACTGTTTCTGGTATCCACAATTGCTTCTCTTTTTCGGACAGGCATTAAAACGTAAGGAGCCTTTTTGAGTAGAGGGCAGGCCTCACAATTGGATGTCACAGAATTTTCTTTAACCACTCGATTTCTGCGAACTTCTTTTGAGATTGTGGACGGGTCTTTTCCTAGCTTAGTAGCGATAGCTGAGAAGGTTTTTAGCTGTTCGATTCCTATTTGAATATCGTTGCGATCAGAGAGAGTTAAGTGTTTGTTTTTCATTGTCAGTTACCAACTTGTCCCATAGTAAGTTCTACCTTATTTTTTTGTCTCAGTCTAATTTCCAGTTTTTAAGACAGACTAGAACTTACTTTGAGAATTTTGGGGTGTCAATTTTTTCCCGTGTTGTAAAATGAAGTGCAACAAAAAAGACATGCTCGTCTGATATACTAGAATTCCCCAACTCAGTATAGAAAGCAGATGAACATGTCCACTAATCATTCTACCAAAAAATCGTTATACTCACACCTTTCAGCCTCTGAACGCGGAGAAATCAGCGCCTATCTCAGGATGGGTAAGAACCCCTCTGAGATTGCTCGTCTGCTTGGGCGTCATCGCTCAACCATCAGTCGGGAAATCAAACGAGGAAGTGTTTCTCAGGTTCAAGATAAGAACGGGAAACGAATCTACTCAACGGTTTACTTTCCAGATAGTGGTCAACGTGTTTATGAAATCAATCGTCGAAAAAGTGCCTATCATAAACTATCATACTGCTCCCAGACATTCTTCAAGGAACTTGAGAAAGCCCTGAAAACGAAACCTCGCTGTCACAGTGTCGATAGCTTTGTTCAAACTTACCGAGAAAAACATCCACTGGAAGTTATCCCTTCCACCAAGACAGTGTATCGGTACATCAAAGACGGACTGTTGAGGGTTAAACCGATTGATTTACCTAAGATGGTGAGCATCCGAAAACGGTCTAAAGTAAGGCCTAAGGCCACGACGAAAATCTTAGGAAAATCCATTGAAGAACGTCCAGAGTGTATCAATGACCGTTCTGAATTTGGGCATTGGGAGATTGATTTGGTTCTTGGCAAGAAAACCAAAGGTGAAGCTGTTATTTTGACCTTAGTAGAGCGTCAAACACGATTTGCCATCGCTGTAAAATTGGCTAATAAACAAGCAGAAACCATCAATAGGGCTGTTAAGAGCTTACTATCGCAGTACCCTATTCGCTCTATCACATCGGACAATGGCTCAGAGTTCAGTAGCTTGTCAGACTTAAAAGGTGTGGAAGTCTATTTTGCCCATCCTTATGCTTCTCATGAAAGAGGAACAAATGAAAATTTCAATGGTCTCTTGAGAGAGTTTCTCCCAAAAGGTGTCTCTCTTAACTCACTAACGACAGAAGAACTCAATCACTACGTCTCTGCTATCAATGACAGACCTAGACGACTTCACAAGTATAAAACCGCAAATATTTTGTTTGGGCTAGCCCAAACAGCTTAACCTCTGGAACTCTAGTTATCAATGAACTTGTTGCACTTGACTTGACAAGTGGGGGTGTCAATTTTTTTGAAAAAACTTTTTGAAACCGCTTGACAATATATATATATATAATTATTTTAAGGAAAATTTAAGGTTAGGAGGAATTTTATGGCTGAAAATGGGAAATCGCCAAAAAAACCAATCTATAAACGCATCTGGTTTTGGATATTGGTTATTGCCTTACTTGCCTTTGTTGGTGATAAGCTAAGAGGTATCTCATCCAATACACAAGAAGAAACAAAAGTGACAGCCACTTCTTCGAGTTCTTCAAGTAGTACGGAGGAGTCATCTACGTCTAGCAGTACATCTAGTAGTTCTTCAACAGCTGAAAGTACGACGGCAGAGAGTAGCACGACTGTGGTGAGTAGTTTTAATCCAGTAGATACTTCGGATGCTACAATCGAGAGTATCGCAACCTATGATGACTATCTCACAATGTATCAGTTAATCGTCAATGAGTATTTGAGCAATTACGAAGCAGCTATGGCACAATATGGTCTCACAGATGCTACGACATTCCAGTCAATGAGAGACGGCGTTGAAGAAGGCATTGCGCAACAAAAACAAGCCTACGGCGCTATGAGAAAGTCGCCTATCGTTGGGAAATCGGATTTGGTTCAATTTTTAAAAGATTATCGTGATGAGCTAAATGCGTATGTAGCACAAATGAGTTCAGCATTGCAATAATTAAAAAAATCAATAAGGTAAGGTAAAACTAATGAAAAAAGAATTTATTACATCATATTTAACATTTTACATGAAAGCAACCGTTGAGTTAGCAGGAGATTTTATAAAAGTGGCTAATCCCAACTCTATTTTAAAAGTGATTCCACTTGGTGTTCGCAATAAATCTATCCCAGTTAATCAAGTTTCAAGTGTTGACGAGTCCTTTAAACTTGATTTGAAATCTTTCATTTGGGGAATAATATTTATCCTAATTGGATTGAGTAGTTTCAAAAGTTCCCTTTTTGCAGGAGTATTGATAACCATTTATGGTGCTATAACCGTGCTTAGTTCTTTTCAAACGATTATGTCTCTTCAACTAACATCTGGTGGCTCATATGATATTAGTGTAGTAGTTTTTGAAAAGGAAAATTTAGCTGCATGTAAGCAAGAGATAGAAGCCTTAATTCAAAAAAGATACGACAACACTAATGTTGCTGTGCATACAGAAAAACAAACTGAAGCGCTTGTTGAAGCTTTAAAAAACAAATAACATACAAGTCTCTATGAACGCATGCTAAAAGTTAGTGTTCATAGAGGCTTTTTTACTAGAAAACACATAATATTTGACAACGCTTTCAAAAAGTGAGATGATAGAGCATATCACAAAAGGAGGCATTCCTATGTCAGAAGAAAAATTAAAAGCCAAACTGGACCAAGCCGCTGGTAGCTTAAAAGAAAAAGTAGGCAAGGTGACTGGTGACAAAAAGTTAGAAGCCGAAGGCTTTGTTGACAAGACAATTGCTAAAGGCAAAGAGCTGGCGGATGACGCCAAAGAAACAGTAGAAGGTGTCGTTGACAGCATTAAGGACAAGCTGAAATAAAAAGAGGACTCTAGTTAGAAAACTAGAGTTCTTTTATTGAGGTTGATATTTTGCCTAGAATACGCTTTTATGAGAATTAAGACTACAATATTTGGAAAATTCTGTTATAATAGAAAAAAACGATTGGAGATGACTTTATGACAGCACAGAAAATGTCGGCACAAGAGATTATTGCCTTTATTGCAAATAGTCCGAAAAAAACACTGGTTAAGGTGACCTTTGAGGGGGAGTTGGCTAGTAGCGTTCCAGACAGCGTGACTAAGCTTAGCAATGTCCTCTTTGGTGATTGGAAAGATGTTGAGCCTTTGCTTGCTAACTTGACGGAAAACAAAGACTATGTCGTCGAGCAGGATGGGCGCAACTCTGCTGTTCCTTTGCTTGATACACGCAACATCAACGCTAGAATCGAGCCAGGTGCGATTATCCGTGACCAAGTCACTATCGAGGACAACGCTGTTGTGATGATGGGCGCTGTGATCAATATCGGTGCTGAAATCGGCAGCGGTACCATGATTGATATGGGTGCTGTCCTTGGTGGGCGTGCCATTGTCGGGAAAAATAGCCACATCGGAGCAGGTGCAGTGCTTGCCGGTGTGATTGAGCCAGCGTCCGCTGAGCCTGTTCGTATCGGAGACAATGTCCTTGTCGGAGCCAACGCCGTTGTTATCGAGGGGGTTCAAGTGGGCGATAACGCTGTTATTGCAGCAGGAGCTATCGTGACTCAGGATGTCCCTGAAAATGTGGTTGTCGCAGGTGTGCCCGCTCGTATCATCAAGACCATTGATGAAAAGACACAGCAAAAAACAGCCCTTGAAGAGGCGCTGCGCCAACTCTAATGCTAATGGGTCTAAAACAAGCGTTTTAGACCTTTTGACTAGTTGTAATGACAAGGAGGAGAAGATGACACTAGACTTGATTCAAATACGCAGAAGCTTGCACCAGATTCCTGAGATTGGCTTGGAGGAGTTTGAGACGCAGGCTTACTTGCTAGACCAGATAGAGACGCTAGTTAAGGACAAGCCTTTTACCCAGTACCGCACTTGGCGGACTGGTATTCTGGTCTTTATCAAAGGGACTGCGCCAGAAAAAACCATTGGCTGGCGCACTGATATTGACGGATTGCCAGTTGTAGAGCAGACAGGTCTGCCTTTTTCAAGTCAGCACGAAGGGCGTATGCACGCTTGTGGACATGACATTCACATGACCGTGGCGCTTGGTTTGCTGGAAAAAATGACAGCAACACAGCCTAAGAACAGTCTCCTCTTTTTATTTCAACCGGCGGAGGAAAATGAAGCTGGTGGCATGCTTATGTATCAAGACGGAGCTTTTGGTGATTGGCTGCCAGATGTCTTTTATGGCTTGCACGTGCGACCAGACTTTCCTGTAGGGACTATCGCCACCAATACAGGCACTTTATTTGCAGGTACTTGTGAGGTCTTTATCACCTTTACAGGAAAGGGCGGACACGCTGCTTTCCCACACGAGGCAAATGACGCCTTGGTTGCTGCTTCTTACTTTGTCACGCAGGCTCAGACTATTGTTAGTCGCAATGTTGACCCTATTGAGGGTGGGGTGGTGACTTTTGGCTCTATGCACGCAGGAACGACCAACAATGTCATCGCAGAGACAGCGACCCTTCACGGCACCGTGCGCACGCTGACGCAGGAGATGAGTCTCCTCATCCAGCAGCGACTT
This sequence comes from Streptococcus hyointestinalis, assembly GCF_900459405.1. NCBI lineage: Bacteria > Bacillati > Bacillota > Bacilli > Lactobacillales > Streptococcaceae > Streptococcus > Streptococcus hyointestinalis. Next base: position 2,075,007 of record NZ_UHFN01000007.1, on the reverse strand, counting down.
CGTGACCTTGCTGACGGCATTGCCAAGTCCTTTGGGCTCAGTGTTGAGGTTAACCTCAAGCAAGGTGGCTATCTTCCTGTGGAAAATAATCCTGAGTTAGCAGCTGAATTGATGGCTTTCTTTGACAAGGACGAGGAGGTCACACTGGTGGATTGTTTGCCAGCCATGACAGGCGAGGACTTTGGCTATCTCTTACACCAAGTGCCAGGTGTCATGTTTTGGTTAGGTGTCAATAGCTCTTATGCTCTACACCACCCTAAAATGTCACCAGATGAAAAGGCTATAAGCTTTGGTGTCAATGCAATCAGCCGTTTTTTGAACTATAAAGCCAATTAGACAAAAAGGAAAAGGCGCCTTGGGAGGGGCGCCTTTTTAGGAGATTTATCCTAACAATCTGACAAAAGCTAGGATTATGAAAAAGGAAAATAATTTAGGAGAGAGTATCCTCCAAAACGGTTGTACAACCGCTTTAATTAGGATGTTTTAATTATATGTGAGTAAGCTTAAAGATTTCTTAAAAACCTTAATAAAAGCATAAAAAGCTATTTTTTGATATGATAGGATTATGGAAAAAAAAGAGATACGAAAAATGATAATTGCCAAAATGGCAGAGCAGGATAAGCAGCTAAAAGCGCAGCGTGATGAGGAGTTGCTCTTGGATGTGACAAAGAGTTCCTCTTACAAGGACGCTCAAGTCATTGCTACTTATATGGCTTTTGGGCATGAGTTTGCGACGCTGCCTTTGATTGAGCAGGCGATTGCAGATGGTAAGACGGTGCTGATTCCAAAGACTTATGCCAAAGGGCGCATGATTTTTGGTGAGTACAAAAAAGAAGAGCTGATGAGGACAAACTTTGGGCTTTTAGAGCCAAAAAGCGAGCTCGCTTTTCCTAAGGATAAGATTGACCTCATCCATGTGCCAGGGGTTGCCTTCAATGACAAAGGCTTTCGTGTCGGCTATGGTGCCGGTTATTATGACCGTTACTTGGCTGATTTTTGTGGAGCTACGGTGAGTACGATTTATGATTTTCAGCGCTATAGCTTTGAGGAGGAAAGTCATGATGTGGCTGTGAGAGAGGTTTTTGTGCGATGAGAGAGTTCAAAAAATACCCTGTTACCATGCTTATCTTGGTACTGACGACGCTTATTTTTCTTGCTATGCAGCTGACCTATGGCAGCTATGCGGAGACCAGTATAGCAGGTATCCAGTTTGGGGGGATGTATGGTGAGCTGGTCAAGGCAAGTCCCATTCAGCTCTGGCGCTTGGTTACGCCCGTCTTTGTCCACTTTGGCTGGGAGCATTTTCTCATCAATATGCTGACCGTTTACTTTTTAGGGCAGATGGCGGAGACCATTTGGGGGTCACGCCGATTCTTGCTCCTTTACGTCTTGTCAGGTATCATGGGAAATGCTGTGACCTTGTTTTTCACGCCAAATGTCGTGGCTGCTGGAGCATCAACCTCTATCTTTGGTCTTTTTGCAGCGGTGATTTTGGTTGGCTACTATGGTCACAATGTCCAGCTCAAGCAACTGGGACGTTCTTATCAAGCCTTGATTGCTATTAACTTGATTTTTAACCTCTTTACACCAGGGATTAGTCTTGCTGGTCACCTTGGTGGGCTTCTTGGTGGAGCCTTGATGGCTGTTTCCTTGCCAACGCTACTTGAGCCAAATCTTTTTAGTAAAAAATACCGCGCCCTAGCCGCTGGTCTTTATGTGTTGATTGTAGTGATTTTGGTTTTTCTTGCTTTAGCTTAAATAAAAAAAGAAGAGAACAGCGTTCTCTTCTTTTAATTTTTAGTCTTTAGTTTTTGGTTCAGCTTGTTCCAGCTCTTTACCAAGAGTGATGAGATAGTCTTTCATCTCGTTTTTGACTTGTGGGTGCTGTAGGGCATAGTCAATGGTTGTCTTTAAGAAGCCAAACTTATCGCCCACATCATAGCGGTCACCTGTGAACTGACGGGCAAAGACACGTTGTGTTTTATTGAGCGTGTCAATAGCGTCTGTCAGCTGGATTTCATTGCCTGCGCCTGGTTCTTGTGTCTCAAGGATAGCAAAAATCTCAGGTGTCAAGAGATAGCGTCCAATAATGGCAAGGTCACTAGGTGCGTCTTCTGGAGCTGGCTTTTCAACGAAGGTTTCCACACTGTAAAGCCCGTGTTCGCCTTCACCTTGAGGTGCAATCACGCCGTAGCTAGACACGTCCTCATGAGGGACTTCCATGACAGCGATGGTTGAAGCGTGCGTTTTTTCATAGTCGTTGATGAGCTGTTTAGTCAGCGGTGTTGCCTTTGGATTGGTGATATCCATGAGGTCATCACCAAGCATAACAACAAACGGTTCGTTGCCAACAAAGGCTTTGGCTTGCAAAACAGCGTCACCAAGTCCACGTGGGTGGCTCTGACGGATGAAATGTAGACGAATCCCTGTTGTCTCATCAACCAGTTTTAAAAGATCGTGTTTGCCCTTTTCTTTGAGGTTGTATTCTAACTCAAAGTTTGAGTCAAAGTGGTCCTCGATAGAGCGTTTTGACTTCCCTGTAACGACAAGGATGTCCTCGATACCAGATTTTAGAGCCTCTTCAACGATGAATTGAATGGTTGGTTTGTCAACGATAGGCAACATTTCTTTAGCGAGTGCCTTGGTAGCTGGCAAGAAACGTGTCCCAAGTCCTGCCGCTGGGATAACTGCTTTTCTTACTTTAGTCATAACTTTTCCCTTCTATATGTAAGCGTATTTACTACATTTTATCATATTGGAAAGCAAAAGGCTAGACCTATCGCCATTCGTTTTCAGCACGCAGCTCATTGGTCATCATACTGAGGATACTCTCACGAATGTCAGCGCCCTCGTAGATACCACGGTAGATAGCTGTAGTGATTGGCATGTAAACATCTAGGTCTTGAGCCAGTTCATAGGCAACCTTGGTCGTTGAGATTCCTTCGATGACCATACCCATATTCTTCTCAACATCTTCTAGCTTTTCACCACGTCCAAGAGCGTCCCCAGCACGCAAGTTGCGGGAGTGAACAGATGTCCCTGTGACAATCAAGTCACCAACACCAGAAAGCCCGCTATAAGTCAATGGGTCAGCCCCTAGCTTGACACCTAGACGGGTGATTTCAGCTAATCCACGTGTGATGATAGCCGCTTTGGCATTGTCACCGTAGCCAAGACCGTGAAGCGCACCGGCACCAACGGCGATGATATTTTTGAGCGCCCCAGCTGTCTCAACTCCGATGACGTCTGTATTGGTGTAGAGGCGGAAGTAGTTGTTGCTAAAGAGCTTTTGAGCGTATTTGGCAGCTTCGGTGTCTTTAGAAGCTGCTGTGATGAGAGTGATGTCACGCACAATGGTTTCTTCGGCGTGGCTTGGTCCTGAAACCACGACAATCTCACTACGTAGGTCCTCAGGAATTTCCTCTTCGAGGATAGTAGACAAGCGCTCGTGTGTGCCAGGTTCTAAGCCTTTTGAAGCGTGCATGACAGTGACTTTGTGGTCAAGGACTTCAGCTACTTGTTTTGCGACAAGGCGTGTCACTTTTGTCGGAACGACAAATAAAACCGCGTCTACGCCGTCAAGCGCAGCTTTTAAATCGGTATAAGCCTTGATGTCGCTTGAGAGGACAACGTCTTTAAAGTAGCGGGTATTGGTGTGTTGGTTATTGATTTCATCGATTTGTTCTGGAATATTGCCCCAAAGACGCACGTCGTGTCTGTTGTCGTTTAGGACTTGAGCTAGAGCAGTTCCCCAAGACCCTGGTCCTAGGACTGCAACAGTTTGCTTAGCCATTTTCTTCCTCTTTCCTTTGCTAAATTTAGTCTATTATCCTGTTCATTATACCATAGTCACAAGTCGCTTGTCTGACTTGAGCCAATATTATCCTAGAATTTTGCTTTTCGCAAACGAATAGATTATAATAAAGAAACAATATTTGGAGGAAAAATGTGATGAAAATCCGTGGTTTTGAGTTGGTGTCAAGCTATACTGATGAGACGTTGCTACCGAAGCGTGAAACAGCGCATGCGGCTGGTTATGATTTGAAAGTGGCTGAGCGTGTGGTGATTGAACCAGGTGAGATTGTCCTTGTGCCAACAGGCGTCAAGGCTTATATGCAAGCTGGTGAGGTACTCTATCTCTACGACCGCTCGTCCAATCCGAGAAAAAAAGGCTTGGTTCTGATTAATTCGGTGGGTGTCATTGATGGAGATTACTATGGCAATCCCGCAAATGAGGGGCATATCTTTGCTCAAATGCAAAATATCACCGACCAGTCCGTTACCCTTGAGGTGGGTGAGCGCATTGTCCAAGGTGTCTTTGTGCCCTATCTCTTAGTGGATGGCGACGAGGCAACAGGGGTGCGAACCGGCGGTTTTGGAAGTACAGGAAACTAAGTGAGCTTTGCGAGTAGAATAGGAGATTTTTATGAGAGTCATTTTTGTTCGCCATTCTGAACCAGACTATTCCATGTTAGATGGATGTGAGCATCCTGAAAACTATAGTGGTTTTGGACGTGATTTGGCACCTTTGAGCGAACATGGTCGGCACTTAGCACGAGAGCTTGCCAAAAGCGAAAGCTTTCAATCGGCTGACGTCATTATCTCATCCTCGATAACGCGAGCGCTTGAGACGGCAACCTATATCGCCCGTGAGACTGGCTTGGACCTTTTAGTTGAGCCTTTCTTTCATGAGTGGCGACCTGATTTAGAACATTTAAATTATACAGCAGAAGCGGTTGCGAAAGCCTATCAGACTTTTTGGGAAAATGATGGCAAGTTACCAGAAAATGCGTCTTATCGGTATGAAACGGCAGAACAGGTTAAACAACGTTTTCTAGCCGCCTTGGAAAAGTATCGTGGCTATGACACGGTTATCATCGTGACCCACAGTATGCTCATGCGCCAATTTGTCTCTCAGAAAGAAATAGCTTATGGTGAGACGATAACAGTAGATTTTTAGTAGGAGGTTTATCATCGCTAAAACGAAAAAGACATTTGTTTGTCAGGAATGTGGTTACCATTCTTCAAAATATCTAGGGCGTTGTCCCAGTTGCTCGTCTTGGACCTCTTTTGTGGAGGAAGTGGACGTCACCGAGGTCAAAAATGCCAGAGTCAGCCTAACTGGTGAGAAAACTCGTCCGATCAAGCTGAGTGAGGTCAGCTCCATCAACGTCAACCGCACACAGACCGATATGGAAGAGTTTAATCGTGTCTTAGGCGGTGGCGTTGTTCCAGGCAGTCTCGTTCTCATCGGAGGAGACCCTGGGATTGGGAAGTCAACGCTGCTCCTACAGGTCTCTACTCAGCTGGCAAATAAGGGAACGGTACTCTATGTGTCGGGTGAGGAGTCTGCTGAGCAGATTAAGCTGCGTAGTGAGCGTCTTGGCGATATTGACAATGCGTTTTATCTCTATGCTGAGACCAATATGCAGAGCATACGAGCGGAGATAGAGAAATTGCAGCCTGATTTTCTGATTATTGACTCCATTCAGACCATTATGAGTCCAGAGATTTCCAGTGTCCAAGGGTCGGTCAGTCAGGTGCGTGAGGTGACAGCAGAACTCATGCAACTTGCTAAGAGCAACAATATCGCTACCTTTATCGTGGGGCATGTGACCAAAGAAGGGACTCTTGCTGGACCACGTATGCTAGAGCACATGGTGGATACGGTGCTCTACTTTGAGGGTGAGCGCCATCACACCTTTAGGATTTTACGAGCGGTTAAAAACCGTTTTGGCTCTACCAACGAAATCGGCATCTTTGAAATGCAGTCGGCGGGTCTGGTTGAGGTGACCAATCCTAGCGAAGTTTTCCTAGAGGAGCGCTTGGATGGGGCGACAGGCTCTGCTATTGTCGTGACTATGGAGGGGACACGTCCTATCCTTGCTGAGGTGCAGGCGCTAGTAACGCCTAGCGTCTTTGGCAATGCCAAGCGGACAGCGACAGGGCTTGATTTTAACCGAGTGAGCCTTATCATGGCGGTTTTAGAAAAGCGTTGCGGACTGTTATTACAAAATCAAGATGCCTACCTCAAGTCAGCGGGCGGTGTCAAGCTGGATGAGCCAGCTATTGACCTTGCCGTTGCTGTCGCTATCACCTCAAGCTACAAAGAACAGCCCACCAATCCGCAGGACGCCTTTATCGGCGAGATTGGCTTGACAGGTGAGATTAGACGGGTCAATCGTATCGAACAACGCATCAACGAAGCGGCAAAACTAGGCTTCAAAAAAATCTACGCCCCTAAAAATGCCCTCGCTGGGCTTTCTCTGCCAGACGGCATTGAGGTTATCGGCGTTTCAACCGTGAGTGATGTTTTAAAGAAAGTATTTGCACATTAAAGGAGAAGTTATGTCATATTTTGAGCAATTTATGAAAGCCAATCAGGCTTACGTTGACCTGCATGGGACAGCGCACTTGCCTATTCACCCAAAGACCCGTGTGGCGATTGTGACCTGCATGGACTCAAGGTTACACGTGGCGCAAGCCTTAGGATTGGCGCTTGGGGATGCGCATATCCTGCGTAATGCTGGCGGGCGTGTGACAGAGGATATGATTCGCTCGCTGGTTATCTCACAGCAGCAGCTAGGCACTCGTGAGATTATCGTCATCCATCACACCGACTGTGGAGCGCAGACTTTTGAAAATGCCGCCTTTACACAACAGCTTGAGCGTGATTTGGGCGTTGATGTGCATGATAAGGACTTTCTACCCTTTACAGACGTGGAGGAGAGTGTGCGTGAGGACATGGCGCTCTTGCGACAATCTCCGCTAATTCCAGATGATGTCGAAATTTCTGGAGCGGTCTATGACGTTGACACAGGACGTATGAGTGAGGTCAAAGCTTAATAAAGCAGCAATCATCCTTGAAAAGGCTTGCAAACTTTTTGTATAAATGCTATAATTGTATCAAAACAGCGATACAAAAAAGGACAATAAGAAATGGCTTTTTCAATTGACAGTAATATGCAATTTCCGCTAGTTGAGGTGACGCTTGAGCGTGGTGAGCAGGTTTATATTCAGCGTGGCAGTATGGTTTACCACACGCCTAGCGTCAGCCTAAACACCAAGCTAAATGGTCGTGGGAGCGGTCTAGGTAAGCTCATGGGAGCTATTGGACGCTCGATGACTTCGGGCGAGTCCATGTTGATTACCCAAGCCGTCTCAAACGCTGACAATGGCAAGCTTGCCCTTGCTCCAAATACACCTGGTCAAGTCCTTGCCTTAGAGCTAGGTAGCAAGCAATATCGCCTCAACGATGGTGCCTTTCTAGCGCTCGATGGCTCTGCTCAATACCGCATGGAGCGTCAGTCTGTTGGTCGTGCGCTTTTTGGCGGACAAGGTGGCTTCTTTGTCATGACAACTGAAGGCGTTGGGACGCTTCTAGCTAATGCCTTTGGCTCTATCAAAAAAATTGAGCTTAATGTTGACGAGATGACGATTGACAATGCTCATGTTGTCGCATGGAGCACCGAGCTTGATTACAACATTCACTTGGAAAATGGCTTTGTCCAATCCATCGGAACAGGCGAAGGTGTGGTCAATACCTTCCGTGGCACAGGTGAGGTTTATGTACAGAGCCTTAATCTTGAAACCTTTGCCCACAGCCTAGAGAGCTTTTTACCTCTGTCAGATGGCTAACTGTTGCTCTGATTTTTGGCAAAGTCAAGAAAAAACAAATAAGGTCTAGGGAATTTTGTCCCTGCCTTATTTTTGTGCTATAATAGGAACGATTGAAAATTGTATAGGAGAATGCTATGTCTAAGCAAATTCGTGTGCGTTACGCACCAAGTCCAACAGGACTACTACATATCGGAAATGCCCGTACGGCACTGTTTAACTATCTCTATGCCCGTCATTATGGCGGTACTTTTGTGATTCGTATCGAAGATACAGACCGCAAACGTCATGTGGAGGACGGTGAGCGTTCACAGCTTGAAAACTTGCGTTGGTTAGGGATTGACTGGGATGAAAGCCCAGAAACGCATGACAAGTATCGTCAGTCTGAGCGCTTAGAGCTTTACCAAGGCTACATTGATCAGCTTTTGGCAGAAGGCAAAGCCTACAAGTCTTATGTGACTGAGGAAGAGTTGGCTGCGGAGCGCGAACGTCAGGAAGCAGCGGGCGAAACTCCTCGCTATATCAACGAGTATCTCGGTATGAGTGAGGACGAAAAGGCAGCTTATATCGCTGAGCGTGAAGCAGCAGGCATTACCCCAACGGTGCGTCTAGCGGTCAATGAAGCGGGTATCTACAAGTGGAATGACATGGTTAAGGGCGACATCGAGTTTGAAGGTGGCAATATCGGTGGTGACTGGGTTATCCAAAAGCGTGATGGCTACCCAACTTATAACTTTGCCGTGGTTGTGGACGACCACCTCATGGAAATTTCCCACGTTATCCGTGGAGACGACCACATCGCAAACACACCAAAACAGCTCATGGTCTATGAAGCACTGGGATGGGAAGCGCCAGAGTTTGGACACATGACCCTTATCATCAACTCTGAAACAGGTAAAAAGCTCTCAAAACGTGATACCAACACGCTTCAATTCATCGAAGACTACCGCAAGAAAGGCTATCTGCCAGAAGCAGTCTTTAACTTCATTGCTCTTTTGGGTTGGAATCCAGGTGGTGAGGACGAGATTTTCTCTCGTGAAGAGCTTATCAAGCTCTTTGATGAAAAACGCCTCAGCAAGTCACCAGCTGCCTTTGATCAGAAAAAACTGGACTGGATGAGCAATGACTACATCAAGCATGCGGATTTTGAGACGATTTTTGCTCTTTGTGAACCATTCTTAGCAGAAGCTGGACGCTTAGAGGACAAGGAAAAAGCAGAGAAATTGGTCAAACTCTACCAACCACAAATGAAGTCAGCTGACGAGATTGTGCCATTGACAGATCTCTTCTTCTCCGACTATCCAGTCTTGAGTAAGGATGCTATCGAGGTGCTAAAAGGGGAAACTGTGCCAACAGTGCTTACTGCCTTCAAGGAAAAACTGGAAAATCTCTCTGACGAGGACTTTGTGGTGGACAATATCTTCCCACAAATCAAGGCAGTCCAAAAAGAAACAGGCATTAAGGGCAAAAACCTCTTTATGCCAATCCGTGTTGCCGTCTCAGGTGAAATGCACGGACCAGAGTTGCCAGATACTATCTATCTTCTTGGACGTGAGAAGTCTATCCAACACCTCTCAAACGTGCTTGAACTCATTAGCTAATCACAATCTGATAACCTTTTGGGTTATCAGATTTTTTGTATATACGAATATTTTTAAAATAATCGCATTTTTTTTGCAAAAAAGTCTTGACAGAGAGAATAAGTAGTTGTATAATTATGCGTACAAACCGTAAATGGTGGTAATATTTATAAAGAAAAGAGAACTTGCGATGACAAAAGAAAAAGTAATTTTAGCCTATTCCGGCGGTCTGGATACCTCTGTTGCTATTACTTGGCTCAAAAAAGACTATGATGTGATAGCGGTCTGCATGGACGTTGGTGAGGGCAAGGATTTGGATTTCATTCATGACAAGGCGCTAAAGGTGGGTGCGCTTGAGTCTTATGTGCTTGACGTCAAGGATGAGTTTGCTGAAAACTACGTTCTTCCTGCTCTGCAAGCCCATGCCATGTACGAGCAAAAGTACCCACTAGTTTCTGCGCTTAGCCGTCCTATTATCTCTAAAAAGTTGGTTGAGATAGCCCATAAGACTGGTGCCACAACCATTGCCCACGGCTGTACGGGTAAGGGAAATGACCAAGTGCGTTTTGAGGTGGCAATCGCTGCGCTTGACCCAAGTCTAAAAGTCATCGCTCCTGTGCGTGAGTGGAAATGGTCACGTGAAGAAGAAATCACCTATGCCAAGGAAAACGGTGTCCCAGTCCCAGCAGACCTTGACAATCCTTACTCTGTCGACCAAAACCTCTGGGGACGTGCTAATGAATGTGGTATCCTCGAAAATCCATGGAATCAAGCGCCTGAAGATGCCTTTGGTATTACAAATGCAGCAGAGGACGCTCCTGATACCCCAGAGTATGTGGACATCACCTTTAAAGAGGGCGTTCCTGTTGCGCTAGATGGCAAGGAGATGAAGCTAGCAGACCTCATTCAAGCGCTCAACGCCCAAGCAGGAAAGCACGGTGTGGGACGTATTGACCACGTTGAAAACCGTCTGGTCGGTATCAAATCACGTGAGATTTACGAGTGCCCTGGTGCTGTGACTTTGCTTGCTGCTCACAAGGAGATTGAGGATATTACGCTGGTGCGTGAGGTGTCCCACTTCAAGCCTATTTTAGAAAACGAGCTCTCAAATCTCATCTACAACGCTCTCTGGTTTAGCCCAGCGACCAAAGCGATTATTGCTTATATCAAAGAAACACAAAAAGTGGTCAACGGTACGGCTAAAGTCAAACTCTACAAAGGCTCAGCAGTTGTGGTTGCTCGTCAATCAGACAATTCCCTCTACGATGAAAATCTAGCCACTTACACAGCAGCAGATAGCTTTGACCAAGAAGCAGCTGTAGGCTTTATCAAACTCTGGGGACTACCAACACAGGTCAACAGCCAAGTCAATCCCCCTGAACTGAATGACTAAGCACTTGGCTACGCAAACGACAAAGAGGAGAGATTATGACAGAAAATCATAAATTATGGGGCGGACGTTTTGAAGCCAGCCTTGAAAAATGGGTCGAGGAGTTTGGAGCTTCTATCTCCTTTGACCAGAAAATGGCGCAGTACGACATCGAAGGCTCCATCGCTCACGTCACCATGCTGGGTGCGACAGGTATCATCTCAAAAGACGATGCCGAGATGATTAAGGCAGGGCTTGAGACCTTGCTTAGAAAGTACAAGGCAGGGGAGCTGACTTTTGATGTCACCAACGAAGACATTCACATGAATATCGAGCAGCTGCTGACAGACGAGATTGGTAGTGTCGCAGGAAAACTGCACACCGCACGCTCACGTAACGACCAAGTAGCAACAGATATGCACTTGTACTTAAAAGCGAAGCTTAGTGAGGTTACAGAAAAGCTCGAAAACCTACGCCGTGTTATCGTCAAGCTGGCTGAGGATAACATCGAGACCATCATGCCAGGCTATACGCACTTACAGCACGCACAGCCCATCTCTTTTGGACATCATCTTATGGCTTACTATAGTATGTTTACACGAGACAGCGAGCGCTTTAGCTTTAACGTCAAGCACACTGACCTCTCGCCTCTTGGGGCTGCGGCTCTAGCTGGGACGACTTTTCCCATTGACAGGAACTTGACAGCTGACTTGATGGGCTTTTCTACGCCTTATCGCAATTCCCTTGATGCCGTGTCAGATCGTGATTTTATCTTGGAATTTCTCTCCAATGCCAGTATCCTCATGATACACATGAGTCGTTTTTGCGAGGAAATCATCAACTGGTGTAGCCATGAGTATCAGTTTGTCACCTTGTCTGATACTTTCTCGACAGGCTCATCCATCATGCCACAAAAGAAAAACCCTGACATGGCAGAGCTCATTCGTGGCAAGTCTGGGCGGGTCTATGGTAATCTCATCGGTTTACTGACAGTGATGAAGTCCCTTCCTCTGGCTTATAATAAAGATTTACAAGAAGATAAGGAAGGCATGTTTGACACCGCAGAGACCATCACAGTGGCGATTGACATCCTTGCTGGCATGCTAGGCAGCATGACGGTCAATAAAGAACGCATGAAGTCATCCACGCAAAAGGATTTTTCAAATGCTACAGAGCTTGCGGATTATCTGGCTAGTAAAGGTGTGCCTTTTAGAAAAGCGCATGAAATCGTTGGAAAGCTGGTGCTTGAGTGCAGCAAGAAAGGCATTTACCTGCAGGATGTCAGCTTAGAGAGTTACCAAGAACTCTCTGATGTCATTGACAATGATGTTTACACCGTCTTAGACCCTTACAATGCTGTCAAGCGCCGTCATTCGCTTGGCGGAACTGGCTTTGACCAAGTCAAATGGCAAATCGAAGCAGCAAAAGCTGAGTTAGGATAAGAAAAAAGCACCTCAAAGGTGCTTTTAGTCTACATCAAATGCCTCTTGGGCGGCAATGATTTTACCTGCGATACGCTCAATATCACTAGATGTGCCACGCAGTTCAAACTCATCTAGGACAGGAAAGCCAAAGCGCTTAGCGTATTGCTTGGCGGTTAGGCAAAATTGATGGTTGAAGTTGCGATTGCCAGAGCCTACGATACCATAGCAGGATTTGTAGTTGTCATGAGCAGCGATAAAGTCACCAAGAGGTGTTGTTAAAATCTCGACATCGCCGTTATCGACACCATTTCCCCCCTCGAGATAAGTTGGCAGCATAGCGACAAAAGGTTCTGTCACAGGAAAGGTCGTGTGGTCGAGTTCTTTGATATTGATGAGCTTGGTGTCTATCTGGTGCCAGGTTTTGAGATAACTTGACAGACGCTTGACAAAACTCTCGGTATTGCCACTCAGGCTAATATAGATAATCGTAATAGTCATGATTCCTCCTAGTTGTCAATAGTCTAACAAAATGTCATCTCGCTGGCAAGGTCTAGGGCTTTTTCTTTTTGCCCTAAAAGTGGTACAATAGGAAAAAGACAATTCGGACGAGGAAATGTATGGCAAAAATTGTAAATTTAACGGGGGATGAGGTTGTAGCACTCACCCAAAAGTATATGAATGATTCTGATGTGGCTTATGTCAAAAAGGCGCTTGATTATGCGACAGAAGCGCACATCACACAAGTGCGAAAGTCAGGGGAGCCTTATATTATCCACCCTATCCAAGTGGCTGGGATTTTAGCAGACCTACAGCTGGATGCGGTGACAGTGGCGTGTGGTTTTTTACACGATGTGGTTGAGGACACTGACCGAACGCTTGACGATATTGAGGAAAATTTTGGCAAGGACGCACGTGATATTGTCGATGGCGTGACAAAGCTGGGTAAAGTGGAGTACAAGAGCCATGAGGAACAACTAGCTGAAAATCACCGCAAAATGCTCATGGCAATGTCAAAGGACATCCGTGTGATTTTGGTTAAGCTAGCTGACCGCCTACACAATATGCGTACCCTCAAGCACCTACGAAAAGACAAGCAAGAGCGTATCTCACGTGAGACCATGGAGATTTACGCACCGCTAGCGCACCGTTTGGGGATTAGTCGTATCAAGTGGGAGCTAGAGGATTTATCGTTTCGCTATCTCAATGAAGTCGAGTTTTACAAGATTTCACACATGATGAGTGAGAAGCGCCGTGAGCGTGAAGCTTTGGTGGATGAGATTGTCAAAAAAATCAAGGACTACACCGAAGAGCAAGGGCTTTACGGTGACGTTTACGGGCGTCCTAAGCATATCTACTCGATTTATCGCAAAATGCGGGACAAGAAAAAACGCTTTGACCAGATTTACGACTTGATTGCCATTCGCTGTATCATGGAGAGCCCAAGTGATGTCTATGCCATGGTTGGCTACATCCACGAGCTTTGGCGTCCAATGCCAGGACGTTTCAAGGACTACATTGCAGCGCCAAAGGCAAATGGCTACCAGTCAATCCACACGACGGTCTACGGTCCTAAAGGTCCTATCGAGATTCAAATCCGCACCAAGGAAATGCACGAAGTCGCTGAATACGGGGTTGCTGCGCACTGGGCTTATAAAAAAGGTATCAAAGGTAAGGTTAACTCGCAAGAGCAAGCGCTTGGCATGAACTGGATAAAAGAGTTGGTTGAGCTGCAGGCAGACTCAGGTGGTGACGCCAAGGAATTTGTCGACTCTGTCAAGGAAGACATCTTTACAGAGCGTATCTATGTCTTTACACCTACTGGTGCCGTGCAGGAGTTGCCAAAGGACTCAGGACCGATTGATTTTGCCTATGCTATTCACACGCAGGTCGGTGAAAAAGCGACTGGCGCTCGTGTCAATGGACGCATGGTGCCTTTGACCGCTAAGTTAAAAACTGGCGATGTCGTTGAAATCATCACCAATCCTAATTCTTTTGGACCAAGCAGAGATTGGATTAAGATTGTCAAGACCAATAAAGCCCGCAACAAAATCCGTCAATTCTTTAAAAATCAAGACAAGGAGCTCTCTGTCAGCAAAGGGCGTGACATGCTGGTGTCTTATTTCCAAGAGCAGGGCTATGTTGCTAACAAATATCTGGATAAAAAGCATATTGATGCCATTTTGCCACGGCTAAGCGTGCGCAGTGAGGAAGCCCTCTATGCAGCGGTTGGTTTTGGTGATTTGAGTCCTGTGACGGTCTTTAACCGCTTGACCGAAAAAGAACGCCGTGAGGAAGAGCGCGCTAAAGCCAAGGCAGAAGCAGAAGAGCTCATGAACGGCGGCGAGGTTAAAAAAGAGAAAAAAGAAGTCCTTAAAGTCCGCAGCGAAAATGGCGTTATCATTCAAGGAGCGTCTGGGCTCCTCATGCGTATCGCCAAATGCTGTAATCCTGTTCCAGGAGACGCCATTGAGGGCTACATCACCAAAGGACGTGGGGTAGCCATTCACCGTGCGGATTGCCACAATTTAAAAAGCCAGGAAAACTATGAGCAGCGCTTGGTTGATGTAGAGTGGGATACGACCACAAACGACAGCAAAGAATACATGGCAGAGATTGACATTTACGGGCTCAATCGCAGTGGCTTGCTAAATGATGTGTTACAGACGCTCAGTAACGCTACAAAGAGTATCTCTACGGTCAATGCTCAGCCAACAAAAGACATGAAATTTGCTAATATCCATGTCAGCTTTGGCATTCCAAACCTGTCTCACCTGACCACAGTTGTTGACAAGATAAAAATCATCCCTGACGTTTACTCTGTCAAACGCACAAACGGCTAAGGAGACAGCATGCGAGTTATTATTCAACGAGTCAAGACGGCACAAGTTGCTGTATCAGATGAGGTCATTGCAGAGATTGCTGATGGGCTCTTGCTTCTAGTCGGTGTAGCGCCCGATGACACGCAAGAAGATTTGGACTATGCTTGTCGCAAGATTGTCAACATGCGTATCTTCTCAGATGAAGCTGGCAAGATGAACCTGTCTATCAAGGACATCAAAGGGAGCATTTTATCCGTGTCACAGTTTACTCTCTTTGCTGAGACGAAAAAGGGCAATCGCCCTGCCTTTACAGGTGCAGCAAACCCCACCCTTGCTAAAGACTATTATGAGCAGTTTAATGACAAGCTAGCACAAAGTGTGCCGGTAGAAACGGGTATCTTCGGCGCAGACATGCAGGTCACACTTGAAAATGACGGACCCGTCACTATCATCCTTGATACAAAGCAGCGCTAGGATGTTTATCGCAAAAAAGAGCGAAAAATCCATTGACGAAAAAAGTGAAACATGTTACTATAATAGACGGTACTTTTTACTTTTGGTCTCTCAAAAGTGTACAGAGACGTGCTGACAATAGTTGCAAAGTACACACAGATGATAGCTGTCACCAAGTGTATCATCAACCAAAACTAAAAAAAACAGGAGAATGTAGATGCCTACAATTAACCAGTTGGTTCGTAAACCACGTAAATCTAAAGTAGAAAAATCTAAATCACCAGCGCTTAACGTTGGTTATAACAGTCACAAAAAAGTTCCAACAAATATCTCATCACCTCAAAAACGTGGTGTTGCGACTCGTGTTGGTACTATGACACCTAAAAAACCTAACTCTGCCCTTCGTAAATTTGCTCGTGTACGTTTGAGTAACCTTATCGAAGTAACAGCTTACATCCCAGGTATCGGACACAACCTTCAAGAACACAGTGTTGTGCTTATCCGTGGTGGACGTGTAAAAGACCTTCCAGGGGTACGTTACCATATCGTTCGTGGTGCACTTGATACTGCAGGTGTTGCTGACCGTAAACAAAGCCGTTCTAAATACGGTGCAAAACGCCCTAAAGGGTAAGAAAATAGGAGGGTAAGAGAAAATGAGTCGTAAAAACCAAGCGCCAAAACGCGAAGTATTACCAGATCCATTATACAATTCAAAAATCGTAACACGTCTTATCAACCGTGTTATGCTTGATGGTAAACGTGGTACAGCTGCTACTATCGTTTACGATGCTTTTGAGCAAATCAAAGAAGCTACAGGCAACGACGCTCTTGAAGTGTTTGAAACAGCTATGGAAAACATCATGCCTGTACTTGAAGTACGTGCACGTCGTGTCGGTGGTTCTAACTACCAAGTCCCAGTTGAAGTGCGTCCAGAACGTCGTACAACACTTGGACTTCGTTGGTTGGTAAACGCTTCACGTGCTCGTGGTGAACACACTATGAAAGACCGTCTTGCAAAAGAAATCATGGATGCAGCAAACAACACAGGTGCATCTGTTAAGAAACGTGAAGACACTCACCGTATGGCTGAAGCTAACCGTGCATTCGCACACTTCCGCTGGTAAGAATAAGATACGAGGGCGTATAAAGTATCTAGCAAAAATAGGAAATGCGACGAAGAGTCTTTTGACTCTAGGAGAATTTATCTTTTTTGCCAGATACTTAGCCCGAGTTCAGTTAAGATGTGAAGACATTTGTAAGCTGAACTTTATTTCGTAGGATGTAACTATTTACAAAAAAATTAGTTCACATTTTATAAATGATGAGAAAAACGGGTAGGTCCTGCCTATCCGTTTTTTACAAATAATGGTATAATAGAAAAGTAAACTAAAAATTTATAGGAGAAAACAATGGCACGCGAATTTTCACTTGAAAAAACTCGTAATATCGGTATCATGGCTCACGTTGATGCTGGTAAAACTACTACAACAGAGCGTATCCTTTACTACACTGGTAAAATCCACAAAATCGGTGAAACTCACGAAGGTGCGTCTCAAATGGACTGGATGGAGCAAGAGCAAGAACGTGGTATCACTATCACATCTGCTGCGACAACAGCGCAATGGAAAGACACTCGTGTAAACATTATCGACACACCAGGGCACGTGGACTTCACTATCGAAGTACAACGTTCTCTTCGTGTTCTTGACGGTGCGGTAACTGTTCTTGATGCACAATCAGGTGTTGAACCACAAACAGAAACTGTATGGCGTCAAGCAACTGAGTACGGTGTTCCTCGTATCGTATTTGCTAACAAGATGGACAAAATCGGTGCAGACTTCCTTTACTCAGTATCTACACTTCACGACCGTCTTCAAGCAAATGCTCACCCAATCCAATTGCCAATCGGTTCAGAAGATGATTTCCGTGGTATCATCGACCTTATCAAGATGAAAGCTGAAATCTACACAAACGACCTTGGTACAGACATCCTTGAAGAAGATATTCCTGCAGAATACCTTGATCAAGCACAAGAATACCGTGAAAAATTGGTTGAAGCAGTTGCAGAAACTGACGAAGACCTTATGATGAAATACCTTGAAGGTGAAGAAATCACAAACGACGAATTGAAAGCTGCTATCCGTAAAGCAACTATCAACGTTGAATTCTACCCAGTTCTTTGTGGTTCAGCCTTCAAAAATAAAGGTGTTCAATTGATGCTTGACGCAGTTCTTGACTACCTTCCAAGCCCACTTGATATCCCTGCTATCAAAGGTATCAACCCAGATACAGACGAAGAAGAAACACGTCCAGCGTCTGATGATGAGCCATTTGCAGCGCTTGCCTTCAAGATCATGACAGACCCATTCGTAGGTCGTTTGACTTTCTTCCGTGTTTACTCAGGTGTCTTGAACTCAGGTTCTTACGTGCTTAACACAACTAAAGGTAAACGTGAACGTATCGGACGTATCCTTCAAATGCACGCCAACACTCGTAAAGAAATCGAAACAGTTTACTCTGGTGACATCGCCGCTGCTGTTGGTTTGAAAGATACAACAACTGGTGACTCATTGACTGATGAAAAAGCTAAAGTTATCCTTGAGTCAATCGAAGTTCCAGAACCAGTTATCCAATTGATGGTTGAGCCAAAATCTAAAGCTGACCAAGATAAGATGGGTATCGCTCTTCAAAAACTTGCTGAAGAAGACCCAACATTCCGTGTTGAAACAAACGTTGAAACTGGTGAAACAGTTATCTCTGGTATGGGTGAGCTTCACTTGGATGTCCTTGTTGACCGTATGAAACGTGAATTCAAGGTTGAAGCAAACGTAGGTGCACCTCAAGTATCTTACCGTGAAACATTCCGTGCTGCTACACAAGCACGTGGATTCTTCAAACGTCAATCAGGTGGTAAAGGTCAATTTGGTGATGTTTGGATTGAATTCACTCCAAACGAAGAAGGTAAAGGATTCGAGTTTGAAAATGCTATCGTCGGTGGTGTGGTTCCACGTGAATTCATTCCAGCGGTTGAAAAAGGTTTGGAAGAATCTATGGCAAACGGTGTCCTTGCTGGTTACCCAATGGTTGACATCAAAGCGAAACTTTACGATGGTTCATACCACGATGTCGACTCATCTGAAACTGCCTTCAAGATTGCTGCATCTCTTGCCCTTAAAGAAGCTGCTAAGACTGCACAACCAGTTATCCTTGAGCCTATGATGCTTGTAACCATCACAGCACCAGAAGAAAACCTTGGTGACGTTATGGGTCACGTGACAGCTCGTCGTGGACGTGTTGACGGTATGGAAGCTCGTGGTAACACTCAAGTCGTTCGTGCTTACGTACCACTTGCAGAAATGTTTGGTTACGCAACTGTTCTTCGTTCAGCTACTCAAGGACGTGGTACTTTCATGATGGTATTTGACCACTACGAAGATGTTCCTAAGTCTGTTCAAGAAGAAATTATTAAGAAAAACAACGGTGAATAATCACTAATGAATAAGAAGCACGAGAGTGCTTCTTATTTTTTATCTCATAAATTTCAAATCAAAAATACTAAGACTTACTTTTTTCACTTATATCAGCAAAAAGATTGCAATTTCAGCGAAATAAGTATATAATATGAATTGTTGAAAGGACTTGCATAACCAGTCAAGTTAATCTTTTCACATTGTCTGAGAGTTCGTCTCTCTTAAAAATATTATTTAATTGATTTTCATAAGGAGGAAATCACTAATGGTAGTTAAAGTTGGTATTAACGGTTTCGGTCGTATCGGTCGTCTTGCTTTCCGTCGTATCCAAAACGTTGAAGGTGTTGAAGTAACTCGTATCAACGACCTTACAGATCCAGCAATGCTTGCACACTTGTTGAAATACGATACAACTCAAGGTCGTTTCGACGGTACTGTTGAAGTTAAAGAAGGTGGATTCGAAGTTAATGGTAAATTCGTTAAAGTTTCTGCTGAACGTGACCCAGAACAAATCGACTGGGCAACTGACGGTGTAGAAATCGTTCTTGAAGCTACAGGTTTCTTTGCTTCTAAAGAAAAAGCTGAAAAACACTTGCACGCAAACGGTGCTAAAAAAGTTGTTATTACAGCACCAGGTGGTAACGATGTTAAAACTATCGTTTTCAACACTAACCACGACATCCTTGATGGTACTGAAACAGTAATCTCAGGTGCTTCATGTACTACAAACTGTCTTGCACCAATGGCTAAAGCTTTGAACGATGCATTTGGTATCAAACAAGGTTTGATGACTACTATCCACGCTTACACTGGTGACCAAATGACTCTTGACGGTCCACACCGTGGTGGTGACCTTCGTCGTGCACGTGCTGCTGCAGAAAACATCGTACCTAACTCAACAGGTGCTGCTAAAGCTATCGGTCTTGTTATCCCAGAATTGAACGGTAAACTTGACGGTGCTGCACAACGTGTTCCTGTTCCATCTGGATCAGTTACTGAATTGGTAGCAGTTCTTGACAAAGAAGTAACTGCTGAAGAAGTGAACGCAGCTATGAAAGCAGCTTCAAACGAATCTTACGGTTACAACGAAGACCAAATCGTATCTTCTGATATCGTTGGTATTTCATACGGTTCATTGTTTGACGCTACTCAAACTAAAGTTCAAACAGTTGACGGACACCAATTGGTTAAAGTTGTTTCATGGTACGACAACGAAATGTCATACACTTCACAACTTGTTCGTACACTTGAATACTTCGCAAAAATCGCTAAATAATTTTTGCTAGTAGCAGAAGCCAGAGATTTTCTCTGGTTTCTTTTTTTATTCTATATTATATATTCCAATCAGCGAGTGGTAATTAAGTTAATCTTAAAAAGCCTTGTCACTCTAAGCATTAGAAGAGCTATTGACCTTAAAAACGTGGTCAAATAGCTCTTTTTTGTCCTTTTCTCGTTGAGAATAAGAAATTTTTTGAGGACTAAAAAATCGTATATAGAGAGGGCTAAAACTTATAAGAAGTGACATAAAAATCTATATTAAGCCTTTTAAGAGCCTTACAGTCTCTCAACATGAAATCACCTATTTTAGAGAACATTTCCTTAGATTTTGCTTTTGTATCAGGATTTATAGCTACCACCCTATTATTGGAATATATAATATTCTATATTCTTTTTAGAAACTTTGTGAAAAATATGGTATAATAAGACGGTAGAAAAAATTATAAGGAGTCTTTACTAATGGCTAAATTAACTGTTAAAGACGTGGATTTGAAAGGTAAGAAAGTCCTCGTTCGTGTTGACTTTAACGTTCCTTTGAAAGATGGCGTTATTACTAACGATAACCGTATCACAGCTGCTCTTCCAACAATCAAATACATTGTTGAGCATGGTGGACGTGCTATTCTTTTCTCACACCTTGGACGTGTTAAAGAAGAAGCGGACAAAGAAGGTAAATCTTTGGCACCTGTAGCTGCTGACTTGTCAGAAAAACTTGGTCAAGAAGTTATCTTCCCAGGTGTTACACGTGGTGAAAAATTAGAAGCTGCTATTGCTGACATGAAAGATGGCGACGTTCTTCTTGTTGAAAACACTCGTTTTGAAGATGTTGATGGCAAGAAAGAATCTAAGAACGACCCAGAACTTGGTAAATATTGGGCAAGCCTTGGTGATGGTATCTTTGTTAACGACGCATTTGGTACAGCTCACCGTGCACACGCTTCAAACGTAGGTATCTCAGCTAACGTTGATAAAGCAGTAGCTGGTTTCCTTCTTGAAAATGAAATTGCATACATCAAAGAAGCTGTTGAAAACCCAGTTCGTCCATTCATCGCTATCCTTGGTGGTTCAAAAGTTTCAGACAAGATCGGTGTTATCGAAAACTTGCTTGAAAAAGCTGATAAAGTCCTTATCGGTGGTGGTATGACTTATACTTTCTTCAAAGCACAAGGTATCGAAATCGGTAACTCTCTTGTTGAAGAAGACAAACTTGATGTGGCTAAGTCTCTTCTTGAAAAAGCAAACGGTAAATTGATCTTGCCAGTAGACTCTAAAGAAGCAAATGCTTTTGCAGACTACACTGAAGTGAAAGATACTGAAGGCGAAGCTGTTGACCCAGGTTTCCTTGGTCTTGACATCGGTCCAAAATCAATCGCTAAATTTGACCAAGAATTGACTGGTGCTAAAACAGTTGTTTGGAATGGTCCTATGGGTGTCTTTGAAAACCCTGACTTCCAAGCTGGTACTATCGGTGTGATGGACGCTATCGTTAAACAACCAGGCGTGAAATCAATCATCGGTGGTGGTGACTCAGCTGCAGCTGCTATCAACCTTGGTCGTGCAGACAAGTTCTCATGGATCTCTACTGGTGGTGGTGCTTCTATGGAACTCCTTGAAGGTAAAGAACTTCCAGGTCTTGCTGCCCTTACAGACAAATAAGATAAGTTAAAAGAGTTGCTTATGCAACTCTTTTTCTTGTGGGAAATAGCCTTTTGGTTTTGGTCAAGTTATGTTAGAATAGAACTAATCAAAAAGGTTAGGATTATTTATGTTAAAAAAATACAAGTTTTCTCCTGATAAGTTTCATCTAGGCATGCGGACGGTCAAGACTGGACTTGCTGTTTTTATTGTTCTGTTGGTCTTTCATCTCTTTGATTGGGAGGGCTTGCAAATTGGTGCTTTAACGGCTGTTTTTAGCTTGCGTGAGGATTTTGATAAGAGTATCCACTTTGGGGTGTCTCGTATCGTTGGCAATAGTATCGGTGGTCTTTTGGCTTTAATCTTTTTTCTCCTCAAGATTTGGTTTCACGAAGCCTTTTGGGTGACTCTCTTTTTTGTTCCAATACTAACCATGCTCTGTATCATGATCAATGTTGCTATTGACAATAAATCTGGTGTCATCGGAGCAGTAGCTGCTCTACTTATCATCACACTTTCTATTCCTACGGGCAATACCATTTTATACGTGTTTGCTAGGGTCTTTGAGACCTTCTGTGGGGTTTTTATCGCTACTTTGGTCAATACCGATGTGGACTGGTTACGCCAGCGATTTTTCAAAAAGAAAACCAAAGAAAAATGATCCCCACTTGTCAAGTCAAGTGCAACAAGTTCATTGATAACTAGAGTTCCAGAGGTTAAGCTGTTTGGGCTAGCCCAAACAAAATATTTGCGGTTTTATACTTGTGAAGTCGTCTAGGTCTGTCATTGATAGCAGAGACGTAGTGATTGAGTTCTTCTGTCGTTAGTGAGTTAAGAGAGACACCTTTTGGGAGAAACTCTCTCAAGAGACCATTGAAATTTTCATTTGTTCCTCTTTCATGAGAAGCATAAGGATGGGCAAAATAGACTTCCACACCTTTTAAGTCTGACAAGCTACTGAACTCTGAGCCATTGTCCAATGTGATAGAGCGAATAGGGTACTGTGATAGTAAGCTCTTAACAGCCCTATTGATGGTTTCTGCTTGTTTATTAGCCAGTTTTACAGCGATGGCAAATCGTGTTTGACGCTCTACTAGGGTCATGACAACAGCTTCCCCTTTGGTTTTCTTGCCAAGAACCAGATCAATCTCCCAATGCCCAAATTCAGAACGGTCATTGATACACTCTGGACGTTCTTCAATGGATTTTCCTAAGATTTTCGTCGTGGCCTTAAGCCTTACTTTAGACCGTTTTCGGATGCACACCATCTTAGGTAAATCAATCGGTTTAACCCTCAACAGTCCGTCTTTGATGTAACGATACACTGTCTTGGTGGAAGAGATAACTTCCAGTGGATGTTTTTCTCGGTAAGTTTGAACAAAGCTATCGACACTGTGACAGCGAGGTTTCGTTTTCAGGGCTTTCTCAAGTTCCTTGAAGAAGGTCTGGGAGCAGTACGATAGTTTATGATAGGCACTTTTTCGACGATTGGTTTCATAAACACGTTGACCACCATCTGGAAAGTAAACCGTTGAGTAGATTCGTTTCCCGTTCTTATCTTGAACCTGAGAAACACTTCCTCATTTGATTTCACGACTGATGGTTGAACGATGACGCCCAAGCAGACGAGCAATCTCAGAGGGGGTCTTGCCCATCTTGAGATAGGCGCTGATTTCTCCGCGTTCAGAGGCTGAAAGGTGTGAATATAACGATTTTTTGGTAGAATGATTAGTGGACATGTTCATCTGCTTTCTATACTGAGTTGGGGAATTCTAGTATATCAGACGAGCATGTCTTTTTTGTTGCACTTCATTTTACAACACGGGAAAGAAAAATGATGTTATAAAATATAACATAAACTCTTGACAGAATGCTATAAAGGTTTTATAATGAAGTAGTGAAAGGAGGACATCATGAAAGGTAAGGAATTACGTCGTAGTATGGCAGTTTTCTCCATTGGTGCTGTCATGAAGTTGACAGATTTATCGGCTAGGCAGATTCGTTACTATGAGGATCAGGGCTTGATTTCCCCAGAGAGAACGTCTGGAAATCGCCGCATGTTCTCATTAAACGACATGGATCGTCTGCTAGAGATCAAAGACTTTCTGGATGAGGGGCTTAACATTGCAGCAATCAAGCGGGAGTATGCTGACCGCAAGGATCGCAATTTGCAAAAGCAACAGGCTCTGACAGACGAGGACGTCAGACGTATCTTACGTGATGAACTCCAAAATCAAGGTCGCTTTGCGACTCCTTCACAAACCATTGGTAAAGGCCGATTTTAGGCGTTAGTGCAGTAAATCTAAGGAGAGAAGATGGCAATCACAGCAGCAGACATTCGTCGTGAAGTAAAAGAAAAAAACGTAACCTTTTTGCGTTTGATGTTTTCAGATATTGCAGGAACACTTAAAAATGTTGAAATTCCAGCAACACAAGAGCAACTAGATAAGGTCTTGTCAAACAAAGCTATGTTTGACGGCTCTTCTATCGAAGGATTCGTTCGTATCAACGAATCTGACATGTACCTCTACCCTGACTTGGACACATGGACAGTCTTTCCTTGGGGTGGTGAAAATGGTGCTGTGGCAGGCTTGATTTGTGATATTTACACAGCAGAAGGTGAGCCATTTGCAGGAGACCCTCGTGGAAACCTCAAACGTGCCCTTAAACATATGGAAGAAGTTGGGTTCAAATCCTTTAACCTTGGTCCAGAGCCAGAGTTTTTCCTCTTCAAATTGGATGAAAAAGGTGAGCCAACGCTCGAAGTGAACGACAGAGGTGGTTACTTTGACTTGGCACCGACTGACCTTGCGGACAACACACGTCGTGAGATTGTTAATGTCTTGACAGAAATGGGCTTTGAAGTGGAAGCGAGTCACCACGAAGTGGCTGTTGGTCAACACGAGATTGACTTTAAGTATGCTGATGTTTTGAAGGCTTGTGACAATATCCAAATCTTTAAGCTGGTTGTTAAGACTATCGCTCGTAAGCACGGTTTGTATGCAACCTTCATGGCAAAACCAAAATTTGGTATCAACGGTTCAGGTATGCACTGTAACATGTCCCTCTTTGACCAAGAAGGCAACAATGCTTTTTACGATCCTGAAGATCCTCGTGGTATGCAATTGTCTGAGACAGCTTACGCTTTCTTGGGTGGTTTGATGGCGCATGCTTACAGCTTTACAGCTATTATGAACCCAACGGTTAACTCTTACAAACGTTTGGTTCCTGGCTATGAAGCCCCTGTTTACATTGCTTGGGCAGGACGTAACCGTTCACCACTTATCCGAGTACCCGCTTCTCGTGGCATGGGAACACGTCTTGAGTTGCGCTCAGTTGACCCAACGGCTAACCCTTACCTAGCGCTTGCTGTTTTGCTTGAAGCTGGACTAGATGGTATCAAAAATAAAATTGAAGCGCCAGCACCGGTTGAATCTAACATCTACGTGATGTCACCTGCTGAGCGTAAAGCTGCTGGTGTCGTAGACCTCCCATCTACACTTCACAACGCTCTTAAAGCTCTTGAGGAAGATGAAGTGGTCAAAGCTGCACTTGGTAACCACATCACAACCAACTTCCTCGAAGCCAAACGTATCGAGTGGGCAAGCTACGCTGCCTTTGTCTCACAATGGGAAATCGATAACTATTTAGACTTGTATTAAAATACGAAAGATTGAGGCAAAGGCTTCAATCTTTTTTTGTTAAACCATTTAGAGAAAGTAAAAAATAGCAAGTAATCCTTGCTATTTTTGTTTCTTCTTATTTGCTTTTTTATGTGGTTTTGAGGTCTTTGTTTGTGGTTGCGGTTTGTCTGGTGTCAATACCATTGGAATGATAATAGGCTCACGCTCTGTACGTTCGTAAAGGAAAGGACGTAGAGCGTTGACAATGGCACCGTTGACCGATTG
Organism: Streptococcus hyointestinalis; assembly: GCF_900459405.1. Taxonomy (NCBI): domain Bacteria; kingdom Bacillati; phylum Bacillota; class Bacilli; order Lactobacillales; family Streptococcaceae; genus Streptococcus; species Streptococcus hyointestinalis. Next base: position 2,049,454 of record NZ_UHFN01000007.1, on the reverse strand, counting down.
GATGCTGGCTTCTTTGTTTTTAAGCGCAATCCGAATGGCGTTAAAGAGAATGCGCTGGCTTTCTCTGATGAGGCTTCCGGACTCACGCATGTAGATGAAACCACGGCTGAGAATGTCAGGACCTGCTAAAATCATCTTAGACTTGAAGTCGACAGTAGCAACTGCTAAAACGACACCGTCTTCTGATAAATCACGGCGATCACGCAAGACAGCCGCTCCGATATCACCGATACCATTACCATCAACATAGATGTCTTGGGCATTGAAATGCCCAGCACGATGTGCGCTATCCTTAGTGAGGGCAAGCACGTCACCATTTTCCATGATAAAGATATTATCCTTTGGCACACCGACGTCTTGAGCGAGGCTGGCATGAATTTTTTGCATGCGGTACTCACCGTGAACAGGCATGAAGTATTTTGGCTTAATCAAGCGCAGCATGAGTTTTTGCTCTTGCTGACCACCGTGTCCAGAGGTGTGGATGTTGTTAATCTTACCGTGGATAACCTCAACACCTGCTTCTTGGATGGTGTTGATAAGTTTGTTGACACTTGTGGTATTTCCAGGGATAGGGCTAGATGAGAAGATGACCGTGTCACCAGGTTGTAGTGAGACCTGACGGTGCATACCATTTGCGATACGAGCAAGGGCTGCCATCGGCTCCCCTTGGCTACCGGTACACATAATCATCACTTCGCTGGCGTGGTAATTTTTAAGCTCACTTGGCTCGATGAAAGTCCCTTTTGGCACTTTGATGTAACCAAGCTCAATACCATTGACAATCGCCTTTTCCATAGAGCGTCCAAAGACAGCGATTTTACGTCCTGTCTTGACCGCAGCGTCAGCGGCTTGTTGCAAGCGGAAAATATTTGACGCAAAAGAGGCAAAGATGATACGTCCGTGAATGCCCTCGATGATTTTCATAATGGACTGTCCAACGACTTTTTCCGAATTGGTAAAGGTTGGAATTTCAGCGTTGGTTGAGTCTGATAGGAGACAGAGGACACCTTCCTCGCCCAGCGCAGCCATTTTGTGCAGGTCAGCTGGCTCACCGACTGGTGTAAAGTCAAACTTAAAGTCACCTGTACAGACGATTTTTCCTTGAGGGGTGTCAATCACGATACCCAAAGGCTCTGGGATAGAGTGGGTCGTCCTAAAGAAAGTAACGCTCAAGTTTTTAAAGGTCAACTCAGTATTGGCGTTGATTTCATAGAGCTTAGTGTCACGCAAAAGCCCATGCTCCTCTAGCTTACCACGGATAAGCGCTAATGCCAGCGGTCCAGCATAGACAGGGATATTGGCTTGCTTGAGTAAAAATGGGATACCACCGATGTGGTCCTCGTGACCGTGTGTGATGACAAGAGCCTTAATACGGTCTTGATTTTCAACAATATATGAGTAATCAGGGATGACATAGTCAATCCCAAGGAGGTCATCTTCTGGGAATTTGATACCAGCGTCTACGATGATAATCTCATCTTGATACTCAATGCCGTAGGTGTTTTTACCGATTTCCCCTAGACCACCAATGGCGTAGACTCCGACCTCCTCTGGTTTTAAATGTATTTGTGACATATTAGAGCTCCGTTATTTGAAAAACGCCGGTTTCTTTTTCGTATTCTAAATGTTTGTCAGACAATAGTTCGATAAACTCGACGTTGTAAGAAGTGTTTTCTTCGATACGTTTGCGAGCGATGATACGTCCTTCAAGCTCGCTTGAAGCATCAATGTCCAAGTAAAGGGCTTTTGTTTGCTCACGACGTGGGCTGCGGTCTTTTGACTCTTGATAAAAAACTTTGTAAATCATGTCAATCCTTTCTAATATCAAAACGGTTCATCAAGCTACTACAAATCTATCAAGCCCCAAGAGGGACTTGATAGCTATCTATAAAATAAAGAAATGGAGTAGTTGATTTCACCTTGATTCGTTGCAATTATCCCAATTATATCATAAAATAATAGAGACAATCAAGTGTAAGGGAAGTTAATCATGAAAGTTTTATCTTTTGATAGCTCTAATAAAGCTTTATCTGTCGCTATTTTGGACAATGAGTCCATGTTGGCAGAGACGACTATCAACATCAAAAAAAATCATAGCATCAGCCTCATGCCGACCATCGATTTTTTAATGGCGTCTGTAGGATTAGAGCCGCAAGATTTGGAGCGTATCGCTGTGGCAGAGGGTCCTGGGTCTTATACGGGCTTACGTGTGGCGGTTGCAACCGCTAAGACGCTAGCTTATACTTTAGGTATTGAGTTAGTTGGGGTGTCTAGTCTTTATGCGCTTACGGATTGTGGAAAGGCAGATGAGCTCATCGTGCCTATCATAGATGCGAGACGTCAGCATGTCTATGCAGGCTTTTATCGCAATGGCAAAGCGCAAAGAGAAGATGCCTACATGTCCTTTAGCGATGTACTCTCAAGTCTAACAGACGAAGAAAAAGTGCACTTTGTAGGGGAAGTTGACGCTTTTAGAGAGCAGATAGCAAAAGCTCTTCCAAAAGCGCAAATAACAGAGACCTTGCCGTCAGCTGTTTTGATTGGACACTTAGGCAGACAGCTCTCTCCTGTTGATGTGGATGCCTTTGTCCCACAGTATCTGAAACGTGTCGAAGCTGAGGAAAATTGGCTCAAAGACCACACAGAATCAGAGAACACCCACTATGTCAAACGTGTGTAAGGAAGAAAGAGCTAGAGCTGTCTTTGAGGTGCTGACAGACGTTTACGACAGCTCACCTTGGACTTATGAGCAGGTTCTAGCAGATATGGCAAAGCCTGATACGGATTATTTTTTTGTCTATGAAGACAAGGCAATCGTTGGTTTTTTGTCGCTACAGCAGCTGGTGGGTGAGTGTGAGTTGACCAATATTGCCATCAAAAAAGCCTATCAAAAAAAGGGCTATGGCAAGCTCTTGCTGGAAAAACTAGATGATGTTGCCTGTCCGATATTTTTAGAAGTGCGTGCGTCGAATAGCCGTGCAAAAAACTTGTACCAGAAGGCAGGTTTTGAGGTGATTGGCAAGCGTCGTAACTATTACCACAATCCAGTAGAAGACGCTATTATTATGAAACGATGAGGAGAAAACATGCGTAAAGATCGCTATATTTTAGCTGTTGAGAGTTCTTGTGACGAGACTAGCGTTGCGGTTATCAAAAACGACACCGAGCTGTTAAGTAACATTATCGCCAGTCAAGTGGAGAGTCACAAGCGCTTTGGTGGGGTCGTGCCTGAGGTGGCGAGTCGCCATCATGTCGAGGTCATTACCACTTGCTTTCAAGACGCTTTGAGTGAAGCAGGGCTTAGAGCTTGTGACTTGGATGCGGTTGCTGTGACCTATGGACCGGGGCTTGTGGGGGCTCTCCTTGTAGGTTTATCAGCAGCCAAGGCTTTTGCTTGGGCAAATCATCTGCCACTGATTCCTGTCAATCACATGGCTGGACACCTCATGGCAGCAAGAGTTGAAAAAGAGCTTAGCTATCCGCTTCTAGCGCTGCTTGTAAGTGGTGGGCACACCGAGCTTGTCTATGTTGAGCATGAGGGTGACTACAAGATTGTCGGTGAGACGCGTGACGATGCGGTAGGTGAGGCTTATGACAAGGTTGGTCGTATCATGGGACTGACTTATCCAGCAGGACGTGAGATTGACCAGTTAGCTCATCAAGGAGTGGACAGATATGATTTTCCACGTGCTATGCTTAAAGAAAATAACCTTGACTTTTCCTTTTCTGGGCTCAAGTCAGCTTTTATCAATCTCCATCACAATGCTAGCCAAAAAGGTGAGGAGCTCTCTAAAGAAGACTTAGCTGCCTCATTTCAAGCAGCTGTGCTTGATATTTTGATGGCAAAGACCAAGAAAGCGCTGAAGGATTACCCTGTTAAAACCTTGGTGGTGGCTGGTGGTGTTGCTGCCAATCAAGGATTGAGAGAGCGCCTAGCGCAAGAGATAACAGATGTTGATGCTGTTATTCCTCCGCTGCGACTCTGTGGGGACAATGCTGGCATGATTGCCCTAGCAGCCGCCATCGAGTACAAGCAGGCAAATGTTGCCCCCCTTTCTCTCAATGCTAAACCAAGTTTAACCTTTGAGCGCCTAGACTAAATCCAAAAGCCCTTCACATGAGGTGAAAGGGCTTTTAGTATGTTTACATCTGTCAAGCGCTATGTTATAATAGACGAAATATTCTGAGAAAGGAAAGAAATGGAAGCATTAACGTTCAATCAAGGTGTGAAAGCGTCTCTTCCAACGGCTTTAGGCTATGTGAGTATTGGGATAGCTTGCGGTGTTGTGGGCGCTAGCTCTGGCATAAGCCCGCTTGAGATGGGTTTGATGAGCGCTCTCGTCTATGGAGGGAGTGCACAGTTTATCATGTGCGCACTGCTTGCAGCACACGCCCCAGTGTCCTCTATCGTCTTGACCGTTTTCTTGGTTAATCTGCGCAATTTTCTCATGAGCCTGCATGCGACGACGATTTTTGAGAAAGCCTCGCTACTAGACGGTATCTTTATCGGCTCTTTGATAACCGACGAGAGCTACGGGGTCCTGCTCAATACCTACACGCACCAAAAACAAATAGCGCCTATCTGGATGCACGGCAACAATGTGACGGGCTATATCACTTGGGTCTTGTCTGTTTTTATCAGCACGATTTTGGGACAATACATCCCAAATCCAGAGCAGTTCGGGCTAGACTTTGCCTTGGTTGCCATGTTTGTGGCAATCTTTGCTGCACAGTTTGAAGCCATTGTCATCACGACAACTGTCAAAAAGATTGTAGCTGTGTTAGGAGCTGTTGCGCTATCTTACTTTGTCTTAGCCAGTCTGGTATCTGAGTCCATGGCTGTGCTTTTAGCGACCTTGATCGGTTGTTTTATGGGGGTGTCTTATCATGAGCGTGTCGAGTAAGGTTTTAGTCGTTATTCTCTTATCAGCAGTGGTCACGTGGTTACCAAGAGTAGCGCCCTTTCTATTGACTAAGTATCAAAAGCTGCCAGATAGTGTCATTCGCTTTCTGGATTACCTGCCGATTTCCATCATCTTTGCCTTGCTGCTCTCAAGTGTCATGACCGAAAAGGTCGGGCAACTGCCTAGTCTTGATATACTGACTTTTCTAGCGATTATTCCTACCTTGTGGGTGGCGATTCGCTATAAAAATATCCTCTTATCCGTCCTTGTCGGTGTACTTGCCATGGCACTTTTGCGGTTAATAGGTTAACTTTGTAAGGAGAAGCTCGAGGGCTTCTTTTTCGTCATCCGTCAAATGGCTGAGCAGTTTATCAGACTGCTGCTGTTCATAGGCGTGGAGCTTCGGATAGATATCTAGGCTCTTTTGTGTGGGGTAGATACGCTTGATTTTTTGATTGTGAGCGTCCTTCTCAAGAGTCAAATAGCCCTGCTTGACCAATTTTTGAACGGCACGAAAACTGGTTGTTCGGTCAATCTGAATGCTATCTGCCAGCTCATTTAAAAAGAGCCCCGGTGTTTCACAGATACGGATGATGTAGATGAAAAGATTGTTATTGAGCCCCATTTCTTTAAAATAGCGATTGGAGTCCATCTGGATGGTGCGTGTAATTGCCCCTATAGTACGAATGGTTGTAAACATAAGTCCTCCTTTTTTTCTTTAGTTTATCAAAAAAAGATTGCTTTTGCAATAAAACATGTTATAATATATTGTAAATACAACAAAAGGAGAGAGACATGCTACATTTTGAAAATGACTACAATAAAGGAGCCCATCCCAAATTACTACAAGCGCTGATTGAGACCAATAACCAAGCCCAAGCGGGCTATGGCATGGACGAGTACAGCCAACAGGCGGCTGAGAAAATCAAGCAAGCCTGTGCTTGCCCACAAGCTGAGGTGACTTTCCTAACTGGCGGCACCCAGACCAATCAAGTGGTGATTGACAGCATGCTGTCTTCTTATGAGGGTGTCATCGCAGCAGAGAGTGGGCATGTTGCAGTGCATGAAGCAGGTGCCATTGAGTTTACAGGACACAAGGTCTTGACGCTTCCGACAGAGGATGGCAAGATTGACAGCACTCAGCTTGAGGACTATTTGAGCGATTTTTATGCGGATGGTAATCATGAGCACATGGTCTTTCCAGGCATGGTTTACATCTCTCATCCGACAGAGTACGGCACGCTCTACAGCAAGGCTGAGTTAGAAGCCCTCTCTAAGGTGTGTCGTGCTTACTCCATTCCCCTCTTTTTGGACGGCGCACGCTTAGGTTATGGTTTAGCCAGCAAGGAGAGCGACCTTGATTTGAAGGCAATAGCAGAGCTGACCGATGTCTTTTACATCGGTGGGACAAAGCTAGGCGCTCTTATGGGAGAGGCAGTTGTCTTTACCAAGTCCAATCAGCCTAAACACTTTACCACCGTTGTCAAGCAACACGGTGCCCTGCTAGCTAAAGGGCGCTTGTGTGGTGTGCAGTTTGACGCTTTCTTTACAGATGATTTGTACTTAGAGATTGGACGTGAGACCTTGGCACTTGCCGAGCAACTAAAAGCCATCCTAAAAGAAAAAGGCTACCGCTTTTACTTAGACTCTCCAACCAATCAACAGTTCATCATCATTGAAAATCACAAACTAGAAAGCTTAGCGAAGCAAGTCGCCTATAGCTTCTGGGAAAAGTACGACGACAATCACACCGTTATCCGTCTAGCCGTCAGCTGGTCAACCACACAAGAAGACATTGACGCACTAAAGGTGATTTTATAAAGTCAAAAAAAGCTGGGCAACCAGCTTTTTGTCTTAATAATGCACTGCTCCAGCGACCCAGCCCGTGCAAAGTGCAGATGTGATGTTAAAGCCTCCTGTGTGGGCATTGATGTCTAGCACCTCGCCAGCAAAGTGGAGACCACTCACTTTCTTACTCTCGAGCGTCTTGGGATTGATTTCCTTGAGGTCGACACCGCCCTTTGTGACAAAAGATTTTGCCAGCGACATTTTCCCGGTCACTGGGATTGGCATTGCCTTGACTCTCTCGATGAGTTCTGTGATTTGGTGCTTTGGGACTTGTTTGATTTTTTGTGGAAATGGCTGTGCGATAAAGTCTGCCAAGCGCTCTGGCATGAGCGACTTGAGGACATTTTTGATGGCCTTGTCCCGACTTTCTTCAAATAGAACAAGCAATTCATCATGAGACATGTCTGGCAAGAGGTCAAGCTCAATGACCTCGCCGCCAGAAACAAAACTCGACATCCTAAGAGCAGCAGGTCCAGATAGACCAAAATGGGTAAAAAGCAAATCATGCGTGATATGATGTTTGCCACAAGACAAAGTCACATCCGTCAGTGAGATACCCTGAAGTGCCTTATGGGGAAAGTCCGTCAGCAGTGGGCTTTCAGCCGCTTCTAGGTCTGTGACATGGAGTTTGAAGTGTCTAGCAATCTCGTAGCCAAAACCTGTAGAGCCTGTTGAGGGATAAGACTTTCCGCCAGTTGTAACGATGAGTTTTGCTGCTGTAAAACTCTCTGTTTGTGACTTGACGTAAAAGAGCTCGTCTCTTTTTTTGACGGAGACGACCTCAGTCTGTGTGAGGACTTGTCCTCCAAGCTCTGCGATTTTTTTCTCTAGTGCTTGGATGATGGTTTTGGATTTGTCAGTTTTTGGAAAGACTCTGCCGTGGTCTTCTTCTTTTAGAGCTACGCCATTGTCCTTGAAAAAAGCGATAATATCATGGTTATCAAACTGGGAAAAGACGCTGTAGAGAAAGCGCCCGTTGCCAGGGATACCTGCCATCACATCCTCCAGCGTTCCGCTGTTTGTGACATTGCAGCGTCCACCGCCAGTTCCAGCTAATTTTTTACCCAGTCTGCGATTTTTCTCGATGAGTAGGGTCTTTTGCCCGTAAAAGGAAGAGGAGATGGCTGCCATCATACCAGCAGGACCGCCTCCGATGATAATAGTGTCAAAATAAGTCATAATCTTATCATAGCACAAAGCCTGTCAATTTGGTAGTTGTGGCTCGTGATATCTAGCATTCATTGACAGAATGGACGTAATGTGATACTATTTTTAAGAACGATATCACAAAAAGAGGATCGATATGGCAATAGAAAAGACAGTCAGCGAAATCGCTGAAATCTTGGGTGTCAGTCGTCAAGCGGTTAACAATCGTGTCAAGTCATTTCCAGAGGAGTTTGTCTCTAAAAATGAAAAAGGTGTGACCGTTGTCAATCGTGAAGGATTAGAAAAACTAGAAGAAATCTATAAAAAGACGATTTTTGAAGATGACCCCATCGATGAAGAAACACAAAAACGTGAGTTATTAGAAATTCTTGTTGATGAAAAAAACACAGAAATTACACGTCTCTATGAGCAACTAAAAGCAAAAGATGTTCAGCTCAACTCTAAGGATGAGCAGTTGCGTGTCAAGGATGTGCAAATTGCAGAAAAAGACAAGCAACTAGACCAGCAGCAGCAGTTGACTCTAGCCGCTATGGAAGACACCAAGCGTCTGCAATTGGAGCTAGACGAGGCTAAGGCTGAGGTTGAAGAGATTCAAACCAAACAAGATGAAGAGCAAGAGACAAAGCTTGAGGTCAAAAAAGGCTTCTTAGCTCGACTTTTTGGTAGCAACGAGTAAATATCTAAGAGGGAGGAGACTGCAACTTACCCTCTTTTTTTGTTTTGTTAGGAGGAGAAAATGAAAGCATTAAGCAACTACATTGCCTTTGATTTGGAGTTTAATACAGTCAAGGATGTCAGCCACATCATACAGGTCTCTGCCGTTAAGTTTTGTGACCATAAGGAAGTTGACAGCTTTGACACTTATGTTTACAGCGATGTGCCCTTGCAATCCTTTATCAATGGATTGACAGGTATTACCGCTGACAAGCTACGAGACGCACCGAAGTTAGAAGCGGTGCTTGCTGACTTCAAAACTTTTGTCGGTGATAGCTCTTTGATAGGCTACAATGCGCTAAAGAGCGATTTACCGCTCCTTGACAGCTACGGGCTGGATTTGTCAAGCCAGTATGCGCTTGATGTTTTTGATGAGGCTTATGAGCGCAGAAGTAGCGACCTAAATGGCATTGCAAATTTGAAGTTGCACACTGTGGCTAAGTTTTTAGAGATTGATGGCAAAAGCCATGACAGTCTAGAGGACGCTCGTATGACAGCTCTTGTCTATGAGCGATTTCTCGAGTTTGATGACAATAAAGCCTTTCTCACGCAGCAAGAACCACAAGATACGACCAATCCATTTGCCAGTCTCAGCGGACTTTCCCATTTTTTTGATGAATAGTAAAAAATCCCCTAAGGTTAGGGCTTGCATGTGACCTAAGGTCATGAGTTATGATAGACTTACAAGATAAGAGCACTCCTAAGGAGTGAGACGAGGCCTCCTTATCTTGACAACTATTCTACAATGAAAGTGAGGTGAAGAGAGTGTCTGTCACTTACTCGACAGGTGAGCTGGCAAGGCTGGCTAAGGTTTCGGTTAGAACCGTGCAGTATTATGATAAGTGTGGTATCCTGCCACCGACTTCTCTTAGTGAGGGTGGGCGCAGGATTTACACCGAGTCTGACCTGCATGTGCTCAAGCAGATTTGCTTTTTACGAGAGCTTGATTTCTCCATTGAGCAGATCAAGAGGCTGCTCGCAGAGGATAATGCTACTGAGACCTTGCAGTTGTTGCTGGTGGATCATATCACTCACCTAAACCAGGATATTCACCATAAAAAGGAACAGGTTGACATTGCTGTCAACTTGCTTGACAGTCTCAAAAAACAGCCTGAGATGCCTTTAGAGCAATGGGCAGATCTCTCATTGGTTATGAAAAATCACAGTCTTTGGCGTAAAAATTTTGTATCTAGCTGGGTAAAGCTTGCTCTTCTCACCTTCCTCTTTATAGGAGTGGTCTATGTGCTTGGTTACTATTTTGAGGGGCAATTATGGGCGCAGGTACTTGGCGTTAGTTTAGCCTTACTGTTTCTCCTTGTGCTTATCTGGATGGTTTATCGCTATTATCAAAAGGTGGCTTATCTCTGTCCGCATTGTCACAAGCCCTTTGTGCCGACCTTTAGAGCCTTTAGCTTAGCAGCGCACACTCCAAAAACGAGACGCCTCACCTGTCCACATTGCCATCACAAGTCCTACTGCCTTGAGATTGCAAGAGAAGATGAAGCCAAATAAAAAGAACCTTCTGCTTGATCGCGGAAGGTTTTTCGCTTAGAAGGGCAATTTACCAGCAAAAGCGCCCATAGTCTTTTGAGTTGCCGCATCAACTTGAGCAAGTGCATCGTTGATAGCTTGCGTTGTCATATCTTGGAGAGTCTCGATATCGTCAGGATCGACGATGGCTTCCTTGTAGTCAATAGAGACCAGCTTTTTATCGCCTGTAAAGGTCGCAGTCACTAAATCTTGGGCAGATTTGCCCACAAAAGTCGTACTAGCAAGCTCTGCTTGTTTTTTTTCCATTTGCTTTTGAAGCTTTTGTGCCTGCTTCAGCATGTTTTGCATATTCATCATAAGATTGTAAGTTCCTTTCGTAGCAAGGGGTAGACCTTGTTTGTTGTTGTCTGATTTTGCCTTATTGTTTTCCTAAGTTAAGGTGTTTCTAAAGCCCTTATTCATTATATCACGATTACAGGTGAAGGCAAAGGTTTTAAAGGGGTGTTTTGTTTCTTGACATTTGGATAGGTTTTTAAAATAAGTTTACAGTGTCTACTTATTATGTGAAAGGAGAGGCTATGCCAAGAAAACCTACACAACTGCGAGAAAAGCTGATTCAAACTGGGCTAGATTATGTTGAACAATATGGTGTAGAGACCATTTCTCTGCGCTTGATTGCAGAAAAATGTCAGGTCAGTCATGGTAGTCCCTACAAGTATTTTAAAAATAAACAGGACTATCTTGATACTGTGCTTGCTGAGATTAGAGCTATTTTTGTTGAGGCTTTACTGCAGGACATTACTGAGACTGCTAGTGACCGTCAGCGTTTGCTAAAAATGGGGACTAACTTTGTTGCTTTTGCTACTGCCATCCTCACTATTTTAACGCTCTCTTTTTAGACAGCACCTTGGTGCCGGTCTGCCTAGCTGACCTAGAATCAGACAAAAGTGCTCATCCGCCTACTCTTAGCTATTTTCAAAAAGCCATCACAGCGCTCAATCATGATACTAAAAGAGAGACGCAGCAAGCACTCATCCATCTGTGGAGCTACATTACAGGGCTTGCTCTGCTCGTGTCTCGAGCTGACCTTATGGATATCAGCCAAGCTCAGATTGAGCACAATATCGCACAAATGATTAGCATTTACTTTGGGTAAGGAGACTAATATGCAAACGACCATCATCTATGCCCATCCTTATGACAAAAGCTTTAATCACGCTATCTTGGAAAAGCTCCTCGCAAAATATGCCACAGAAGACCTAGCTGTCATTGACTTGTACAAGGATGGCTTTAAACCTGTCTATACCCGTGAGGAGCTGGCTCTCTTTAAGACGGGAGAAACGCTAAACTCGCTGGTGCGCCACTATCAAGAGCAACTGGCAAAGACGGACAAGCTCATCATTGTAAGCCCCATTTGGTGGAACAATATCCCTGCTATCTTTAAAGGCTTTTTTGACAAGGTACTGAAGATGAACTTTGCTTACTGTCCAACCAAAACTGGCGTCAAGGGACTATTGACCAACATCACATCAGATGAGGTAGTGACCACATCGACGTCAACAACCTTTTATCTGCGTTATTTTGCGGGAAATTGTATCAATAGCTCGGTCAAATCCACCCTCAAACAAATCGGTATCCAGCACTTTTCTTGGAAACATTTGGGTGGTATAAGTCAGTCAACAGCGAAAAAGCGGGAAAAATTTCTAGCGACTCTCTAAAGTTTAAGTTTGTTTAAGGTTTCTTTAAGCCAGCGTAGCTATACTATAGTCATCCTAAAACTTTTCTTTTTCATAAATCTCCTGAGAGAGTCCTAGTGCACTGGGGCTCTTTCGTTTTGTCTTGACAAATGAGCAAGTCAGTTGCTTTTTTGAGTGAGCTAGGATATACTTGTCCTTGGCTATGTTACATTTGTTATATTGAAGGAGAAAAAGCATGTCACTTATTACTGTTGTTTTAGCAACATTGGTTGCTTTGGAGCATTTTTATATCATGTACTTGGAGACTTTTGCGACTCAGTCAGAGGCAACGAGTCGTGTTTTCAGTACGGACAAGGAAGAGCTCAGCCGTCCGTCGGTTGATAACCTCTTTAAAAACCAAGGAGTCTACAATGGTTTAATCGGTGTTTTCTTGCTCTACGGTCTTTTTGGAGCACACAGTGTGGAGTTGGTAACGGTCTTTTTGATTTATGTGGTTGCAGTTGCCGCTTACGGTGCCATCACTGTTGATAAGAAAATCATCCTAAAACAAGCAGGTCTTGCTATTTTAGCGCTCTTGAGTTTACTCTTTTAAAAAAACGAACCTATGAGGTTCGCTTTTTTTATTGAACGGTGATATCATCGTCTCTAGCTACCAGGTTGAGTGTGTTTTCGCTAGAAGCTGTTAGGCGTTTTGTGATGTCATCGTCTCCTTCAGAGTTGTGCGTGACAGTGAGATTATAGTCATTGAGAGAAATGTCTATGCCATCAGCGATGATGCTATTTTTTTGCTTAAAGGTCAGACCATTGCCTTCAAAGTCCCCATCTTTAATAGTGATACTTGTGTTTATCAATGTGGTTTGCTTTATATCGATGGTGTTGTAGTTGACGGATAGCTTGGTGCTATCGAGGTTAACATTTGTCGTTTCAAAGTAGCTGCTTGTTTCGATGGTGGTGTCTTTAAGTCTTAGATTTTTAAGAATGAATCCACTGTTATTGCTTACTGAGATAGTCTTTAGGTTGCTATTCTTAGGTAAGGTAAGTGTGATTTGATTATCAAAGCTAAAGCCTTCTCCAGCAAGGTCTAATAATCCACCGGAAATATGTCTACTGGCATAGTTAGCTTTACTATTAAGAGTCAGCTCTCCATTTTTGAAGCTGTAGTCTGTCGTGTAAATTGAATTTTGAGCTTTGACTTTGGTATAAGTTAGCGTTGGTTTTGTGACATTACCAGATGTGACAGTCAGATAATTCTCTCCAGAGACTGTAAGCGAGTCGAGCTTGTCAAAAGTCTTACTGTACTTTTGGGTAGTAGCTTCTGCTTTGGCTCTAATATCATCAATGCCTCCGGTGTAATAGCCAAAGACGCCAAAGAAAATGCCCAATAAACTAAAGCTTAGTGCAATTCCTAATACCACTTTTGTTCCTGTTTTCATGCTTTTTCTCCTTTTTTAGTCAGTGTGTGAATGAGCAGTAACAACCCACGTCCACACAGTTTGATGAGCTGGTAGAGGATGAGACAAGCTAACAGCCCAACCCCAACAGCGAACATCCCTCCGCCAAAGCTGATACTGGCTGCTGATAGCGAGACTTGCTGCCAGAGATTGACCGCATCAACCATGTAAAAGATACCTACAGCAAAGAGCGCAAGTAGTAATATCACACCAGCTAATAGGATACCAAGGATAAAGAGAGCAACTCCTAAAAGAAAGCCCAATAAAGCAATAACAAGAGGCAGTCCGATAGGCGCTGCTAGAATGGCTAAAACCGCTATCGTGAGTGTTTGCTTGTAGGAGCGTGGCTTGTCCTCGACAAGGGTCTTTCCAAGGATATTGTGGATAATCTCGCTGGCTGCCTCTTTTGGTGTGCCCAGCTCACGGATGACCTCTTCTTCCTTGTCCTCGCCTGCTTCGTCAAAATATTCTGTAAAATATTCCATCGCCTCCTTGTAGTCGGCTTCTGGTAGTTTACGCAGATAGCGGTCTAGTTCTGCTAGGTATTCAGTCTTTTTCATGTCTTATACTCCCTTCGATAATGCCTAAAATAGTCTCTGTGTAAGTCTGCCATTCTTTCTTGAGAAAGGTCAGCTCGTCTTTGCCTGAGTCTGTGATGCGATAGTACTTGCGCTTGCGTCCTTGATGTTCTTGCGAATAAGTCGTCACAAAACCCGCTTTTTCCAGCCTTTTTAAAATGGGGTAAAGTGAGGACTCTTTGATGTCTGCGATGAGCTTTATGGTCCGGCTAATCTCATAGCCATAGGAATCCTGCTCATCGACAATGGCTAGAATCAAAAACTCAATCACCACAGCAGATGTTGGAAAATGCGCCATGTCAACCTCCTGAGTAGTATGTAAATTTTTGATATATCATATCTTTATATATATTATATTTTTATATATAAGAAATATCAATAGGTTTTATATAAAATTTTTACATATTGTGGGTATAGTTCTTATCTATATGAAAACCTTGGAAATAACTATTTTTCAAGTGGCTTTATCTTTGTTAGAATAGCAAGCATAATAAAGATAAAGATAAAGATAAAGAGGAAAGAGATATGACAAAATCAAGATTTCAACTGGTGGGCTCACTGTTACGCCCAGAGGAACTCAAAGCTTATAAAACACAAATCGAACACCGTGACGATATCCGCTATCCTTTCTATGAGGACTTTGACGGCTACAAGGACACAGAAGAAAAAGCGATTCGCCAGATTATCGCTGACCAAAAGGCAAATGGCATTGATATTGTGACAGATGGCGAGTACTCTAAGTCCATGTGGCACCTTGATTTTCTTTGGGGTTTTACAGGTATTGAGCGCTACATCGCAGAAAACGGCTATACCTTTAAAGACCATGACGGTGGTCAATATGAAACCCGTAAAGACATCGGACTGCGCATTACAGAGCCCTTGTCTGGTAAAAATCACCATTTCCTAGAGATTTACAAGGACGTTAAGGAGCAAGCAGGCGATACGACGAGCAAGATTACGGTCTGGGGACCTGCGCACGCCTTTACCGAGCTATCTGTTTTTGATGGGCTCTACGGAGAGGACGAGGTCTACAAGACACAAGAAGAGTTGCGAGCTGGCGTGATTGGTGCTTACAAAGAGTTTTTGACCGACTACAAGGCGGCTGGTGGTGAGATTGTTCAGTTTGATGATTGCCTTTGGGAGCTCTTTGATGAGAGCAATCCAGACAGTTTCTTTAGAGAAGGCAACAGCGACCTTGCGGACTTGGCGGATGCCTTTATCGCTATCAATAATGAAGTGGTCGACTTTGCACATGAGCTTGGTCTGACGGTCTGGACACACAATTGCCGTGGTAACTACGAGAGTCGCTCAGCATCTGGTGGGACTTATGAAGCTATCGCAGAGAAGTTCCTGCGTGACCAGCACTATGACCGCTTTTTCCTTGAGTGGGATGATGAGCGTGCAGGTGACCTAGAGGCGCTCTCAGTTCTCAAGGATAAGGACGCAGAAGTGGTACTGGGACTTCTCTCTAGCAAGACATCAGGGCTTGATGATGAGAAGCGTGTCCTAGATAGCCTTGAAAAAGCAGCTAGTATTTTACCAAAAGAGCGTCTTTACCTGTCTCATCAGTGTGGCTTTGCCTCATGTGATAGTGGTAATGAGCTCTCTATCGACCAGCAATGGGCTAAAATCAAGCAAGGTCAAGCCATTGTCCAGCAGTTTTGGGGATAAAAAAACAAGCTCAATGAGCTTGCAAGGAGAGCTCTTCCTAAAGGGAAGAGCTCTTTTAGTGTCCTAAAACCAGTCGTTTGCTGTAGACGGCTTGTCCAGAGTGCATGACGGCGTCATCAATGGTAGAGACGATACGGACTTGTCGTGTAACAGCAGGTGTCCAGCTGGTATCAATGATGTCTGATAAGCTTTCTTCTGGTAGATTTTCTAGATAGTTGTGAGTACGTGTGATAGCAGCGTTGAGGTAGTTTATCAAGACTTCTTTACTGGGTGCGATGACTTTGGCAGCTTCTTGTGGCGTGTGCTTCCAGTCCTCTGTATCATCAGGCAAATCAAGTCTAAAGGCTTCTTTGTGCCCGTCAAACCAGACAGGAGAAAGACCTGCCAAGTTTGAGATTTGATAGTCAATGGTGCGACTGGTGTGCCAGATGAGCCAAGTGACTGACTTGATAAGGGGCTGTGGCATGGTGTTTGCCTCATCCAGTGTCATCTCTTCTAAAGTCTCTAAGAAGCGCTCTCTAGCACGATCTAGCGTGTCAATGGATAGTTGTGTAGCCTTCATAATGGTCTCCTTTAGTTTTTGCTTAGTAGTTGGTGTTTGGTCAGGTAATTTTTAGCGACGGTGGAGGCAGATTTGCCCTTGACTGCGACAGCGTAGTTCATCTCTTGCATGTCTTTTTCGGAAATCTTTCCTGCTAGCTTGTTGAGGGCTTTTTCGACCTGTGGGTATTTCTTTCGGGTTTCCTCTGTCATGAGCGGAGCTCCTTGGTAGGGTGGAAAGAGCTGTTTATCGTCTGTTAGTGTGGTTAGGTTATATTGAATCAATTCGCTATCCGTTGAGTAGGCGTCGATAATCTGGACCTCATTAGCATTGATGGCTTGGTATCTGAGTGAGGGCTCCATAGTGGAGACCGAAAGGTTTAAGCCGTAGCGGTTTTTGAGTCCTAGATTGCCATCCTCACGGTCGTTAAACTCTAGCGTAAAGCCAGCTTTTGCGGTATTTTCGACCTTTTTGAGGTCGCTGATGGTTTTGAGATCGTGCTCTTTGGCGTAGCTTTTTTTGACAGCGATGGCATAGGTGTTTTGGTAAGCCATAGGCTTTAGGAGCACTAGTTTGTCCTGCTTTAAAATGCCTGTCTTTGCTGCTTTGTAGACGGCTGTAGGGTCGTTTGAGACTTGAGGAGGATTTTTGAGCAGGCTTGAGGTGATGGTGCCTGTAAACTCTGGATAGATGTCAATATCACCTGATTTGAGCGCTTCGTAGAGAAAGGAGGTCTTGCCGAAGTTTGGTTTTGTAGTGACTTTGATGTCTGTGCTGTCCTCGATGAAGAGCTTGTACATATGAATGAGAATATCAGGCTCAACGCCCATTTTCCCAGCGACGACTAGTGTTTCTTGTTTTTTCTGCGGTAGCCACTGTGGCGCATAAGAAGCCCCAAGCCCTATAATCATAACAAGCAGTGATAGTAAAATGGTTTTAAGCTTTGCCTTTTCCAAAAGACCGATGACAAGGCTAAATAAAAGAGCGAGTAGAGCCGATGAGATGGCGCCGATGAGGATGAGCGAGGGGTTGTTGCGGTCGATACCAAGAAGGATAAAGGAGCCAAGCCCACCTGCGCCGACTAGACTCGCCAGCGTTGCGGTTCCGATAATCATGACAGCTGAGGTGCGCACACCAGAGACGATGACAGGCAGACTCAGCGCTAGCTCAAACTTTTTCAGACGCTCCCAGCGTGTCATCCCAAAAGCTGTTGCTGCCTCAATCAGATTGGGGTCAATTTGTCGGATGGCGGTGATGGTGTTTTGTAAAATCGGAAAGATAGCGTAGAGGACAAGGGCGACTGTTGCAGGTAGTGTCCCGATTCCCATAAATGGGATAAACAGTCCAAGCAAGGCAAGCGAAGGGATGGTCTGAAAGATACCTGTGATTTGCAGGATAAGGCTGCTTAGGCGTTTATAATTGCTTGTGACAATGCCTAGCGGAATGGCAATCAGCATGGCAAGGAGCAAACTCAACAGTGAGATTTGTAAATGCTCAAGGAGGCTCGTCGTCCACTCCCAAAAGCGGTCGGTAAATGTTGAAATGAGTGCAGCCATGGTCTAATCCTCCGTCTCAAAAAGCTGGGCAACAAAGGCATTTTTCGGTGCTTCTTTGATAGCCTGTGGGCTATCTACTTGGACGATTTTGCCTTGATTGATGACACAAATGCGATCAGCCAGTCGCATGGCCTCTTTCATATCATGGGTGACAAAGACAAGCGTCATGCCAAGCTCTTTTTGTAAACTCTTGGTCAAGTCTTGCAGTTGCCTGCGTGAGATGGGGTCAAGCGCTGAAAAAGGCTCGTCCATCAAAAGCAGCTCAGGCTTAGTGATAATAGCCCGTAAAATGCCAATACGCTGTTGCTCACCACCAGAGAGCTCGCTTGGGTAGCGATGGCGGTATTTGCTAGGAGCAAGTCCTACTTTTTGAAGGAGAGTATCGCTCGCTTTCTTGCGTCTCTTGGCGTCCCAGCCTTTCATCTCTGGGATGAGCTCGATATTTTCTGCCACAGTGAGATTTGGAAAGAGGGCGATTTGCTGCAAGACATAGCCTGTCTCAAGCCGTAATTGCCTAAGATTGATGGTGTCAATAGCAACGCCATTTCGCAAAATACTGCCAGCAGTTGGCGTGATCAAACGGTTGAGCATTTTTAAAAGTGTGGTTTTTCCGCTACCGCTAGGACCTACCAGCACAAAAAACTCGCCCCGCTTGATATGTAGTGTAATGTCAGATAAGACAATTCTCTCGCCGTACTGTTGACTTACGTGTGAAAAGTCAATCATATAATCCTCTTTCTATCAGTTCTTGTGATTATTTTCCTTTTTTCTCTTGAGTCCGTCCTCTAGGTTGTGGAGGATACGCTCTAGATAGCCGTCTGCCTGCTCAATTTCTTCTTCTGAAAAGCCTTGATAAAAGATGTCGGCTAATTGATGACTGACCTTATCGCCGATGATCTCCTGTTCTTTTCCAAGGGCTGTTAGTGTGTAGAGTTTTTTGCGCTTATCCTTTGGATGTGACAGACATTGGATGAGTTTTTGGTCCATCAAGCGCTTGAGCATGGCTGTTAGTGTGTTATTGGCAAGTCCTGTGTGACCTGCAAGCTCCGTAGCTGTCTGTGGCTCTTTTTCCCATAGGCTTGAGAGGATTTTCCCCTGCTCTGCTGAATAGAGCGCTCGCCCGTCAGCAGCCAAGAGGTAGTTGAAGAGCCTCGCATTTAACAGCTGGATGTGTAAGGTTAGGTAACCCCCTTTTTTACTGGCTGGCATACAATCTCCTCTCTAAAAAAGTTCTATTTAGAAATATTATACCGATAGTATCATACACTTTTAGTAAGGTCAAGAAAGATGTCTTGTAAAAAGTAACAACTGTCAATTTATATTTTAAGGTTTCTTTAAGCCAGTATAGCTATACTATAGTCATCCTAAAACTTTTCTTTTTCATAAATCTCCTGAGAGAGTCCTAGTGCACTGGGGCTCTTTCGTTTTGTTTGATAACCTAAAAAGCCCTTGTCAAGGGCTTTTTAGCTTGTGTAGTGTTTTTTGAGCCAATGATCTGCCCAAAAGAAGATAAGGCTAGCTATCGCCATAAAGACGATAAGTGGTGTAAAGATGTGGCTTGTGACCTTGATTTGCAAGAAAGGACTGAGGTAGTAAGCTGAAATCATAAAGCCTAAGAAAGACCAGAAAAAGAGTAGCAAACCACGCCAGAGGTTGAGTGGCAGACTTGCTCGCAAGACAGAAAGCAGTGTCACAAGTCCTAGGATGTAGTAAGATAGAGCTGCCTGCTCGGATAAGCCCCAAGCAAAGAAATGCCCTAGAATACGGATAAACAGTACTCCAGCCGTGATGAGTATTCCACTTGGAATCGCCTTGAGAACTGCTAAGCGTAAGAAATCTTTTTCAACCAGCTTGTTGTTTCTCTCAAAGCTGAGAAGAAACGGTGGCAACCCCTCCATGAACTGATCGACAACAGTCACTTGCAGCGGTGTAAATGGAAAAATAATCACATCGCCAAACAAAGGACTAACCAGGCAAAGGAGAGCAAGAGCAAAGGAGTAGACCGTTTTAACCAGAAAGATAGGGGCTACACGAGCGATGTTGTTGACGACACGGCGCCCTTCAAATAAAATCTCTGGCACGTCGTTAAAGTCAGACTCTAAGAGCACGAGATTAGCCACTTGGCGAGTGGCAGGGTCGCCCTCAGCCATAGCAATGGAGCAGTCTGCCTCACGTAGTGCTAGGATGTCGTTGACCCCATCTCCTGTCATAGCGACGGTACGTTCCTGTTCTTTTAACTCACGGACGATTTGGCGTTTTTGCTCAGGTGAGACTCGCCCAAAAATGGTTGTCTCAGGGATTTTGGCAGACAGTTCAGTCTCTGATAGGACAGAGCAGTCGATATAAGACTGATAGTTGTCAAAGCCTGCTTTTCTAGCGATATTGGAGACAGTGACAGGGTTGTCCCCAGAGATGATACGTAAATCAACATCTTGGCTCTTGAGGTAGTCAAGTGTTGAGGTTACTCCTTTTCGGATAGGGTCTGCGATAATCAAGAGTCCAAGCGGCACTAAGTCATCCGCAGGATGTTCAAAATCCGCTCGCAAAGGCTTTTTGCTGTGGCAGAGGACAAGTGTCCTTGAGCCTTGGGCTTGCGCTTCTAGCATGGCTCTTGGCTGCTCGCTCATCAACAGCTCTGGCGCTCCTAGATAGAGTGAGCCGATGTCTGAAAAAGAGATAGCTCCCCATTTTCTCTGGCTGGAAAAGGGAATAGCGGTGACAACATGTTGACTGGCACCTTTGCCGTAGATTTGTCTAATGGCACGAGCAGTTGGGTTGCTGTCCTCACTTGCTGTGATGTAGGTGGACAGGTAATTTTCAAAGAGCTCGACTGGCGTGTCACCTAGAGGAATAGTGCGCTCAAGTCGCATTTTTCCCTCGGTAATGGTACCTGTCTTGTCAAGGCAGAGCGTGTCCACATGCGCTAGGGTCTCAACAGAGTACATCTCCTGTACCAAGACTTTCTTGCGTCCCAGCTTGATGACCGCAGTCAGCAGAGCTGTGATTGTCAAGAGAGCAATGCCTTTTGGCAACATCCCTAGAAGTGGTGTCGAGGTGTAGACGACGGCTATCTTAGTGGGTAGACTCTTGAGATAGAGGGCTTCTAGGAGCAGTCCAATCCCAAATGGCAGGATGATTTTTCCTGTGAAGGAAGCTACACGATCAAGAGCTTGGATGATACGAGAGCCGACAGCCTTGTCTTTTTTAGCTTCCAGCATGAGCTTGCTAGCGTAGTTGTCATCGCCGACCTTTTGGACGATAGCCATGATATGTCCGCTAACTAGAAAGCTCCCAGCAAGAATCTCGCTATCTGCTGTCTTAGGCACAAGGTCGCTCTCTCCAGTCAGCATAGCTTCATTGAGCTCGGCAAAGCCACTGACGACTCTAGCGTCACTAGGCACTTGATCTCCCGTTGAGAGGGTAATCAAATCCCCCAGTACCAGCTGATCGGGTGGCAATTTTTCTGTTTTGCCGTCTCTGATGACCTCTACCAGATCTTGACTGATGAGATTGAGCCTGTCAATCATCCATTTGGCACGTACCTCAACGAGGATACCAGAGCAGGCATTGATGATGATGACACTGAAAAAGACCGTGTCAGACCAAGCCTTGACCGCCAGCAGTGCAATGACGATAAAAAGGTTTAAGAGATTAAATAATGTAAAGATATTGCGCTTAAAGATAAGCCAGTATGTATTTTGTCCTTGTTTTGAAATCTGATTGATGTGACCAGCAGCTTTTTGCTCTTCAACCTGAGCTGCTGTGAGTCCTTCTTTTGACCATGAGTTTTTCATACTATTATTATAACACAAGATAATAAAAAAGCTAGAACTAGGGGCAATCTTGCTCACAGTCTAGCTTTTAGGGAATCATTTAATTTTGTACGGGTGCCAAGCTGTTTTGGACATTGTATTTCTTTTGCATGTAGTAGCGTAGACCAAAGGCTGCTAGTGAAATGACAAAGAGTGCCCAAGATGGAAGGTTGCTATTGAGCCCAGCTGGGATGACGAGATTGATGACTGTGATAAGGACGATCCAAGCAAACATGGCAAGTGCAATCATGGCGATGGACTTGAGCCAGCCAGGGCGCTCACCTTTTGGTTTGCCAAGATGGCGGTAAACAAAGTAGTAAGTGGCGTACATCGCACCCCCGCCCCCAAAGCCGATAGACAGGATAGAAAAGATGCCTGAGTTGGTGGCTTTAGAGTTGAAAAGGAGCATTAAGCCGTTGATAAGGGCGATGATACCAATGAAAAGAAGAGAAGTATCCAGCCACATGAGCCAAGGATTGGTGTTCTTTTGAGACTTTTGCTGTTTTTTGTCCTCTTCTTTTGGTGTAAAGCTGCCTGCCCAAACCGTTGGTGCACCTAGAAAGCTTCTAGCAGGAATGCCTTTTTCTTGATTGTCAAGAATGCTTGGTAGAACCTCATCAAAGATAGCGTCAATCTCCTCTTGAGATTTGCCATCTTGAGTGAGCTGTTTAGTTGCGATGTGGATAAACTCTTGATTTTTTTTGGTGAGTTGAGATAAGCTTTCAGTATTCATAGGAACTCCTTAGATGTATAGTGTTTAGAACCATTTTTTGCGGATGAAGTAAGCAACAACCATCAAGCTAAGCCCAGCCGCAATCAAGACCACGTACCAGAAGGCATAGGGTTTGTCATTGAGCGGCAGCCAGTTGTTTTGAAAGTTCATACCGTAAGCTGAGAAGATAACAGTCGGGATATCCAGCGCCATTGTCATCAGAGCTAGGGTTTTCATGATGGTATTTTGGTTGTTTGAGATGATAGCAGCAGAGGTTTCTGTCATGGCATTCAAGACATTTTCATAAATGGTCGCCATCTCAATCGCCTGCTGGGTCTCAATCAAGGTGTCCTCAAGCAAGTCCTCGTCTTCGATGTATTTTTTGAGACTGCTGGCGTTGCCTGAGAGTTTTTTGACGATTCGCTCGTTCATCTTGAGTGACGCCTTTAGGTAGACGATGGATTTTTCCAGCTCCATCATGTCAATCAGCTGCTCGTTACGTGTGGCATTTTCCATCTCCGCTTCCAACTTATCGCTTTGGCGGTCAATGGAACGCAGAGCGGTTAGATAGAGCTCTGCATTGCGGTAGAGAATTTGAAAAACAAAGCGTGTTTTCATAAACGTGTAGAAATTACGCACACGATGGTTGAAAAAGTTGTCAAATAAGGTCAGTTTTTCAATGCAGGTCGTAATGACAGCATTGTCCGTGACAATGATACCTAGAGGAATGGTGACATAGTAGCTCTTATTGTTGCGCTCCTCATAGGTCGGCACGTCCACGATAATCAGCGTGTAGTCGTCCTCAACAGCAATACGAGAGGTTTCTTCGACGTCAAGAGGGGCTCTAAGGTCAGCGATATCAATCCCAAAGCGGTCAGCCACTTGAGCCGACTCCTCCTGCGAGGGGTTCACCAGATTGATCCAAGCACCTGGCTCGAAGGTATCAATTTCATTGAAATCCAGTGCGGTTGATAAAAACAGCTGCTTCATAGCGTCCCCCTTTAACCTTTTTTGCATACAAAGACTATTATACTAAAAAGTTGAGCGTTTGGGAAATGCTTTTAAGGGGATTTTGGGGAGAAAAGCGTGCTGTCAGTTTTTGACAGCACCTTTTTAGCGCTTTTTTGTTATAATAGGTAGACAAGTATCAGAAAAAGTTGAAAAGGAAGGAATATGCAAGATAAATTAGTCATTCATGGTGCACGTGCGCACAATTTAAAAAATATTGATGTGGAAATTCCACGAGACAAGTTGGTTGTGGTGACAGGCTTGTCGGGTTCTGGAAAATCAAGTCTTGCTTTTGACACGATTTACGCCGAAGGGCAAAGGCGCTATGTCGAGAGCTTGTCGGCTTATGCCAGACAATTCTTAGGCAACATGGAAAAGCCAGATGTGGATAGTATCGATGGGCTAAGCCCAGCTATTTCCATTGACCAAAAGACCACCAGCAAAAACCCCCGCTCAACTGTGGGAACCGCTACCGAAATTAACGATTACCTGCGTCTGCTCTACGCTAGGGTCGGTGTGCCTTACTGTCCAAATGGTCACGGCGCTATCACAGCCTCGTCTGTGGAGCAAATCGTTGATCGTGTCCTAGCCTTGCCAGAGCGCACACGGATGCAAATCCTAGCGCCAGTGGTGCGTCGAAAAAAAGGGCAGCACAAGACCACTTTTGAGAAGATTCAGCGTGACGGCTATGTGCGGGTGCGTGTGGACGGTGAGGTTTATGACATCTCAGAAGTGCCAGAGCTTTCAAAGAGCAAGATGCACACCATTGAGATTGTCGTTGACCGTTTGGTCAATAAAGACGGCATTCGCAGTCGCCTCTTTGACTCGGTGGAGTCAGCTTTGCGTCTAGCAGACGGTTATGTCATCATTGACACTATGGATGGCAATGAACTGCTCTTTTCTGAGCACTATTCTTGCCCAGTGTGTGGTTTTACCGTGCCAGAGCTTGAGCCTCGTCTCTTTTCTTTCAATGCGCCCTTTGGCTCTTGTCCGACCTGTGATGGGCTTGGTAGTCGCTTAGAGGTTGACCTTGACATGATTGTCCCAGACGACACGAAGACGCTTCGTGAGGGGGCGCTTGCGCCGTGGAATCCTATCTCCTCTAACTACTATCCAACCATGCTGGAGCAAGCTATGGAAGCTTTTGGGGTGGATATGGATACGCCTTACAAGGACCTTAGCGATGCGGAAAAAGACCTGGTGCTTTACGGCTCAGGTGAGCGTGAGTTTCATTTTCACTATGTCAATGACTTTGGCGGAGAGCGCAATATCGACATTCCATTTGAGGGTGTCGTCACCAATGTCAACCGTCGCTATCACGAGACCAGCAGCGACTTTACCCGCAATGTCATGCGTGGCTACATGAATGAGCTGACCTGTACGACCTGCCACGGTTACCGCCTCAATGAACAAGCCCTTAGCGTGCGTGTCGGAGGCAGCGACGGGCTCAATATCGGACAGCTCTCAGAGCTTTCTATCGCTGACCACCTTGAGCTGCTGAGTCATCTTACCCTCAGTGACAATGAAAAAACCATTGCCAGCCCTATTGTCAAAGAAATCAAAGACCGCCTGACTTTCTTGAACAATGTGGGGCTCAACTACTTGACCCTATCTCGTAGCGCTGGCACCCTTTCTGGTGGTGAGAGCCAGCGCATTCGCCTTGCGACACAAATCGGCTCAAATCTATCTGGTGTGCTCTATGTCCTTGATGAGCCGTCTATCGGGCTTCACCAGAGAGATAACGACCGTCTCATCGCCAGTCTCAAGAAAATGCGTGACCTCGGTAATACCTTGATTGTCGTTGAGCATGATGAGGATACCATGATGCAGGCAGACTGGCTGATTGATGTAGGTCCTGGTGCAGGAGCGTTTGGTGGGGAAATTGTCGCCTCAGGCACACCAAAGCAAGTGGCTCGCAGCAAGAAGTCTATCACGGGACAATACCTGTCTGGTAAAAAGTCTATCCCAGTGCCGCTAGAACGCCGCAGTGGCAACGGAAACTTCATCGAAATCAAGGGCGCTAAGGAAAACAACCTCAAGAACCTTGACGTCAAGTTCCCGCTTGGTGAGTTCATCGCTGTGACGGGTGTGTCTGGCTCAGGCAAGTCAACGCTGATTAACAGCATTCTCAAAAAAGCGGTGGCGCAAAAGCTCAACCGCAACTCTGACAAGCCCGGCAAGCACAAGTCTATCTCAGGAATTGAAAACATCGAGCGTTTGATTGACATCGACCAAAGCCCTATCGGGCGCACACCACGCTCCAATCCAGCCACTTACACTGGTGTGTTTGACGACATTCGTGACCTTTTTGCTCAGACCAATGAAGCTAAAATCCGTGGCTACAAAAAGGGGCGTTTCTCCTTTAACGTCAAGGGTGGACGCTGTGAAGCCTGCTCGGGAGACGGGATTATCAAAATTGAGATGCACTTCTTGCCAGACGTCTATGTGCCTTGTGAGGTCTGTCACGGCACACGCTACAACAGCGAGACCCTAGAAGTGCACTATAAGGAAAAAAATATCGCTCAAGTGCTTGATATGACGGTCAATGACGCAGTTGAGTTCTTTGGCGCTATTCCAAAGATAGCTAGAAAATTGCAGACCATCAAGGACGTTGGACTTGGCTATGTGACCTTGGGTCAGCCAGCCACCACGCTCTCTGGTGGGGAAGCGCAGCGTATGAAGTTAGCCAGTGAGCTTCACAAGCGCTCAACAGGCAAGAGCCTCTACATCCTTGATGAGCCGACAACGGGGCTTCATACAGACGACATCGCTCGTCTCCTCAAGGTTCTTGAGCGCTTTGTCGATGATGGCAATACCGTGCTTGTCATCGAGCACAATTTGGATGTGATTAAGAGTGCGGACTATCTGATTGACCTAGGACCTGAAGGCGGTGTCGGTGGTGGAACCATTGTAGCCACAGGCACACCAGAAGAAGTCGCCAAAAATCCAAACAGCTACACAGGACAGTATCTAAAAGACAAACTGAACGTGTAAAAAATCCGAAGTTTTCGGATTTTTTGTGTTTTATGCTTGAAAACGCCATTTACCAACGCTGTTTAAGTCTGATGCAAAAAGTATAGGATGATTTTTTATTTAGTGTTTCTTCCTATAAGATTTTAGTTTTTATTTAGGCCCCACTTGTCAAGTCAAGTGCAACAAGTTCATTGATAACTAGAGTTCCAGAGGTTAAGCTGTTTGGGCTAGCCCAAACAAAATATTTGCGGTTTTATACTTGTGAAGTCGTCTAGGTCTGTCATTGATAGCAGAGACGTAGTGATTGAGTTCTTCTGTCGTTAGTGAGTTAAGAGAGACACCTTTTGGGAGAAACTCTCTCAAGAGACCATTGAAATTTTCATTTGTTCCTCTTTCATGAGAAGCATAAGGATGGGCAAAATAGACTTCCACACCTTTTAAGTCTGACAAGCTACTGAACTCTGAGCCATTGTCCGATGTGATAGAGCGAATAGGGTACTGTGATAGTAGGCTCTTAACAGCCCTATTGATAGTTTCTGCTTGTTTATTAGCCAGTTTTACAGCGATGGCAAATCGTGTTTGACGCTCTACTAGGGTCAAAATAACAGCTTCACCTTTGGTTTTCTTGCCAAGAACCAAATCAATCTCCCAATGCCCAAATTCAGAACGGTCATTGATACACTCTGGACGTTCTTCAATGGATTTTCCTAAGATTTTCGTCGTGGCCTTAGGCGTTACTTTAGACCGTTTTCGGATGCTCACCATCTTAGGTAAATCAATCGGTTTAACCCTCAACAGTCCGTCTTTGATGTAACGATACACTGTCTTGGTGGAAGGGATAACTTCCAGTGGATGTTTTTCTCGGTAAGTTTGAACAAAGCTATCGACACTGTGACAGCGAGGTTTCGTTTTCAGGGCTTTCTCAAGTTCCTTGAAGAATGTCTGGGAGCAGTATGATAGTTTATGATAGGCACTTTTTCGACGATTGGTTTCATAAACACGTTGACCACTATCTGGAAAGTAAACCGTTGAGTAGATTCGTTTCCCGTTCTTATCTTGAACCTGAGAAACACTTCCTCGTTTGATTTCCCGACTGATGGTTGAGCGATGACGCCCAAGCAGACGAGCAATCTCAGAGGGGGTCTTGCCCATCTTGAGATAGGCGCTGATTTCTCCGCGTTCAGAGGCTGAAAGGTGTGAGTATAACGATTTTTTGGTAGAATGATTAGTGGACATGTTTATCTGCTTTCTATACTGAGTTGGGGAATTCTAGTATATCAGACGAGCATGTCTTTTTTGTTGCACTTCATTTTACAACACGGGGTTTTTATTTAGGACTTTTTCTGCTAAAATAGGGCTATACAAGCACATCTAAGGAGGTAATTGCGATGGTATTTGAGAAACGTGTGGATAAGTTGGTGGAGGCTCTTGGTGAAGTTGGCTGTGATGGGCTTTTGGTGACCAATCTCACCAATGTCTATTATTTAACAGGCTTTCATGGGACGGCGGGCACTGTTTTTGTCAGCCCCAAGCACCGTCTATTTGTGACGGATGCTAGATACAGCTTGATTGCCAAGGAGAGTATCACTGGCTTTGACATTATCGAGTCACGGGACGCTTTTTCTGAAATAGCAAAGCGTATCAAAGACGACAAGTTTGAGACGCTTGGCTTTGACAGTGAAGTCAGCTACAGTCTCTATCAGACCTTGTCACAGGTCTTTGAGGGCTACAAATTACAGGCGACCAGCAATGTCATCGAGAGCTTGCGCATGGTCAAGGACGAGCATGAGGTGGCTATCATCAAGAAAGCCTGCCAGATTTCAGATCAAGCCTTTTTAGATGTTTTAGACTTTATCAAGCCAAATGTCACTACCGAGTTAGAGGTTGCTAACTTCCTAGACTTTCGCATGCGTGAGCTGGGGGCGTCTGGACCTTCTTTTGAGTTTATCGTAGCTTCTGGTGAGCGCTCTAGTATGCCACACGGTGTCGCCAGCCACAAGGTTATTAGAGATAACGAGATGTTGACCATGGACTTTGGTTGCTATTATCAGCACTATGTCAGTGACATGACACGCACCGTTCATGTTGGAGCAGCTAGTGACGAGGAAAAGCACATCTACGAGACCGTCCTTGCTAGCAATCAAGCGCTGCTGGACGTGGCTAAGGCAGGTATGACCTACCGTGACTATGATAGGGTCGCTCGTCAAGTCATTGATGAGGCGGGCTACGGCGCTTACTTTACGCACGGTATCGGGCACGGCATAGGCTTAGACATCCATGAGATTCCTTACTTTGGCAAGTCTGATGACAAATTGCAAGCAGGCATGGCTCTTACAGATGAACCTGGGATTTACATTGATGGCAAGTACGGTGTGCGAATCGAGGATGACCTTTTGGTCACTGAGGAAGGCTGCGAGCTGTTGACGCTTGCGCCAAAAGAGCTGCTCATCATCTAGGAGGTTACTATGACAGATCGTCTATCATGGCAAGATTATTTTATGGCAAATGCAGAGCTGATCTCAAAGCGCTCAACCTGCGACCGAGCCTTTGTCGGTGCGGTTCTCGTCAAGGACAATCGTATCATCGCAACGGGCTACAACGGTGGGGTGTCAAGCCTTGAAAACTGTAGCGAGGTGGGGCATGAGATGGAGGATGGGCACTGCATTCGTACCGTTCACGCTGAGATGAATGCCCTCATCCAGTGCGCAAAAGAAGGCATTTCCACAAACAACACTGAAATCTACGTGACGCACTTTCCTTGTATCAACTGCACCAAGGCGCTCTTGCAGGCTGGTATCACAAAGATAACCTATAAGACGGCTTATCGTCCTCATCCTTTTGCTATCGAACTGCTTGAGAAAAAAGGCGTCGTCTACACACAGCACGACGTTCCTCATGTGCACTTGGGTGACGACAGTTAGGAGTAGGAACTTATCATCAATGAGACGAATCAAGCCAAAATGGCTTGATTTTTTAGTAGCAATAAGCCTTTAGCACGCAAAAAATATTTGAGAATACAGGCTATTTATGATAGAATGAAGTGATTAAGATTTAACAAAGAGGTAATAATAATGATTGAAGCAAGTAAACTTAGAGCTGGTATGACTTTTGAAACAGCTGATGGCAAATTGATTAAAGTCCTTGAAGCCAGCCACCACAAACCAGGTAAAGGAAACACTGTTATGCGTATGAAATTGCGTGACGTGCGTACTGGTTCAACTTTTGATACAACTTTCCGTCCAGAAGAAAAATTTGAACAAGCTATCATCGAAACACGTCCAGCACAATACCTTTACCAAATGGACGGCACAGCTTATTTCATGGATACCGAAAACTACGAACAATACGAAATTCCAGTAGCCAACGTTGAGCAAGAACTGCTCTACATCCTTGAAAATGCTGAAGTGAAAATCCAATTCTACGGTACAGAGGTTATCGGTGTGACTGTTCCAACAACTGTTGAGTTGACTGTAACAGAAACACAACCATCTATCAAAGGCGCTACAGTAACAGGTTCAGGGAAACCTGCGACTCTTGAAACAGGTCTTGTGGTCAACGTCCCAGACTTTATCGAAGCGGGTCAAAAACTCGTTATCAACACACAAGAAGGCACATACGTTTCACGTGCCTAAACCCTAAGTATCATTTTAGAAAGGATAGGCTATGACAACTGAAACTATCGGTGATATTGTTATCTCACCACGTGTCTTAGAAGTTATAACAGGTATTTCAGCCACTAAGGTTGACGGTGTTCACTCACTTCGTAACAAAGGCGTTGCAGATAGCCTTAGCAAATCAACCCTCAGCCGAGGTGTTTACCTCACAACGGACGAAGCAGGCAATGTCGTTGCAGATATTTATGTCTATCTGCAGTACGGAGTCAATGTTCCTGCCGTCTCAATGGCTATCCAACAAGCCGTCAAGTCTGCTGTTTACGATATGGCAGAAGTTGTGATTGCTGAGGTTAATATCCATGTTGAAGGTATCGTCCCAGAAAAGACACCAAAACCTGACATGAAATCACTATTTAATGAGGATTTCTTGGATGACTAAAAATGGATTTATCGATTCAAGACGTGATTTACGTGAGCGTGCCTTTCAAGCTCTCTTTAGCCTAGAGTTTGAGGGCGATATGCTAGAAGCAGCTCATTTTGCTTACACTTATGACAAGGCGATTAGCGAAGAGACCGAGGTCAACTTGCCAGCTTTCTTGATGAATCTCATCAAAGGGACTTTGGATGAGCGTGCAGCTATTGACCAAGCTATCTCTGAAAAGCTAAAGACTGGCTGGTCGCTTGAGCGCTTGAGTCTTGTGGACAAGACACTTTTACGTCTCGGATTGTTTGAAATTAGCTATTTTGAAGAAACACCAGACCGTGTCGCTGTCAATGAAGTGATTGAGATTGCTAAAAAATACGCTGATGAAACATCCGCCAAGTTTATCAACGGCGTTCTCAGCCAATTTGTAACAGATGGAGCAAAAAGACAAGGATAACCTTGTCTTTTTGTGCACACAAAAACGGCTCTATAATTTCTGTAGTGGGTAAACCCATCTGGAAATTATGGAGCCTTTTCAATATACCTTGTTATTGGGCGGTTACCTCATTAGAAAGTCTTCATATGGAATAAATCAAGAGTCAGGGAAGTGACTCTTGATTCCTGAGCCTAGAAATAAAAAAGCGAAGATCATACCACAGAACTTATCGGAATCAAAGATAAAAACATTAAAATTCTATTCGTTTTGAAACATCAAACCCATCTAGAAATCAGGGCAAAGCTAGATTACGACAGTCCTAGCTGTCCTCATTGCCAAGAAAAATGTATCAAGTACGATTTTCAAATGCCCTCAAAAATTCCAATTTTGGATTGTCAGGGTTTTCCAACCCTCCTACTGCTTAAGAAGCGGCGGTTTCAGTGTAAATCTTGCCAAAAAGTAACCGTTTCTGAGACACCTCTGGTCAAGAAAAACTGTCAGATTTCACAACCAATCTGGGAGAAAGTCACTCAACTACACACAGAAAACATGACCAACTCAGCTATCGCTAGGAGACTACACATTTCCGTTTCCGTCGTACAGAGAAAATTGGCTCAGTTTCAATTTCCTCAAGATTTTACGACATTACCAAAAGTCTTAAGCTGTGATGAATTTAGTCGGAACAAAGGAAAACTTGCCTTTATTGCCCAGGATTTTGAGACGAGACGCATTGTGACCATTCTCGAGAATAACCGCCAAGCAACCATAAAGAACCATTTCTACAAGTATCCTAGAGCCGTTAGAAATACTGTCAAGGTCGTGACGGTGGACATGTCGGGTAGCTATATTCCCATCATCAAACAGCTATTTCCAAGAGCGAAAATTGTTCTTGATCGATTTCACATTATCCAGCACCTGAGCCGGGCTATGATGTCAACTAGAATTGACATTATGAAAACATTTGATACACCTTCCCTACCTTATCGAGCCATGAAAAATCACTAGCGGATTCTCCAAAAAGACTGCCGTAAACTGTCTCAGAACCTCTTTTATTCTCGCACCTTTGGGCACACCTTGACACCGAAAGAGGTTGTTCAGAAAACACTCGAGTTCTCAGACCAACTAAAATTCTATTATGACCTCTACCAGATTCTCCTCTTCCATTTCCAAGAGAGGAACTCGAAGTATTTCTTCGAGCTTCTAGAAGACAACCTTAACCTTGTCAATCCTGCCTTCAAGACTGTTTTTAAGACCTGTAGCGTTACAATAGATGTGAGACTTCTATAAGTCAAAAAGAAGATTCCCTGATATGATAAGAGTACCACCACTCACCAAAAAGGAATCTTCTCATGACTAGTATATCACAAAATCTTCGCTATTTACCACATACTCTAGAAACACGCTACCACGCTGTTAAAACCTACCAAAATGGTGCCTCTGTCGCCTTCATCTGTCGACGTTACAAAGTTTCAAAAGCCTCTCTCATGCGCTGGAATAAGCGATTTGATGGCACAAAAGAGTCGCTGAAAAATCGATCCCATCGACCTCTAACACCACATCCAAAGGCTCATACCGCTCAAGAACTGACATGGATCAAAAATTGTATCCGCAGAAATCCAAACGCAACACTCATCGAAATCTTCTACAAGCTCAAAACCAACAAGGGATATGATAGGCACCCTTGCTCACTCTTTCGAATCTTGAGAAAGCTGGACTTCTTCAAATCCCCTAAAACAAAGAACAAACCTTATGTCCCAAAACCATATGACACGCCGACTAAACTCGGTATCAAGTGGCAGATGGATGTCAAATACGTCCCAACTCACTGCTACACAGGAAAACTACCTGACAAGTTCTACCAGTACACCGTTATTGATGAGGCCAGTCGAGAACGCTTTATATTCCCTTTCAAAGAGCAGTCGTCCTACTCAACGGTTCAATTTCTCAAAATGGCTATCAAACACTTTGGATACAAACCCAAAATCCTCCAAACGGATAATGGCTTTGAGTTCACTCATTTCAAAGAGACCAAACAAGTTCACCCACTAGACTTGCTGTGTCAGGAACTTGGCATTGAGCACAAGCTGATTCGTCCTCGAACACCAAGACATAATGGCAAGGTTGAACGCAGTCATCGAAATGACAATCGACGTCTCTACCAGCACCTGACCTTTTACTCCTATGACGACCTCATCAAGCAGATGAAAACCTATCTTTATCGTTCTAATCGACTCCCTATGCAAACTTTAGGATGGAAATCTCCTATCGATATCAGAAAAGCTTTACTAGAAGCTAGCTCCTAGTAAAGCTTAACAAATGGATAACTTCAAAATAACATTTTAGGTCTCACATCATTGACAAAGGTACAGCCTTCAAGACTGTTTTTAAGACCTTTCTAAAGTATAAAACTTATAGTTATTTAGTTTTAAAATAGTATTCCAAAGCAGACTGAACAGAACGACCTGTTCTTAACAATTCAGTCACCTTTCTTTTTAGAGTAGCCCAAAACTGTTCGATGGGATTGAGTTCAGGGGAATAAGGTGGAAGCGGAAGAAAATAGTGTCCCTTAGCCACTGCAAGCTCATCTAGTTGTTTCTTGGGGTGAAAAGCTGCATTATCCATAATGATGACATGGGGTTCTGTCAAGGATGGCAATAGCTGCTCCTGATACCACTTGATAAATAATTCCGCTGTCATCGTTCCATGATAAAGCAAGGGGGCTATAATTTTAGAACCAATTTGACCAGCTACTACCGAAATTCTTTCGAATCTGCGTCCACTTACCTTGTCGTATACTTTCTCCCCTCGAGGTGCTCTAGCTTTGTGACGATAAAGATAAGTATCAATGCCAGTCTCATCAATATAAACAATAGGGGTGTTTGGAAAGCAGGCTAAAACATCAAGATAGCGTCTCACCTTTTCGCTATCTTGTTCTTTATAGGTTGTGGTCTTTTTTTAAAGTGATGTTCAGTTTTTTTAAGGCCCCGTGTTGTAAAATGAAGTGCAACAAAAAAAGACATGTTTATCTGATATACTAGAATTCCCCAACTCAGTATAGAAAGCAGATGAACATGTCCACTAATCATTCTACCAAAAAATCGTTATACTCACACCTTTCAGCCTCTGAACGCGGAGAAATCAGCGCCTATCTCAAGATGGGCAAGACCCCCTCTGAGATTGCTCGTCTGCTTGGGCGTCATCGCTCAACCATCAGTCGGGAAATCAAACGAGGAAGTGTTTCTCAGGTTCAAGATAAGAACGGGAAACGAATCTACTCAACGGTTTACTTTCCAGATAGTGGTCAACGTGTTTATGAAACCAATCGTCGAAAAAGTGCTTATCATAAACTATCGTACTGTTCCCAGACCTTCTTCAAGGAACTTGAGAAAGCCCTGAAAACGAAACCTCGCTGTCACAGTGTCGATAGCTTTGTTCAAACTTACCGAGAAAAACATCCACTGGAAGTTATCCCTTCCACCAAGACAGTGTATCGTTACATCAAAGACGGACTGTTGAGGGTTAAACCGATTGATTTACCTAAGATGGTGTGCATCCGAAAACGGTCTAAAGTAACGCCTAAGGCCACGACGAAAATCTTAGGAAAATCCATTGAAGAACGTCCAGAGTGTATCAATGACCGTTCTGAATTTGGGCATTGGGAGATTGATTTGGTTCTTGGCAAGAAAACCAAAGGTGAAGCTGTTATTTTGACCTTAGTAGAGCGTCAAACACGATTTGCCATCGCTGTAAAATTGGCTAATAAACAAGCAGAAACCATCAATAGGGCTGTTAAGAGCTTACTATCGCAGTACCCTATTCGCTCCATCACATCGGACAATGGCTCAGAGTTCAGTAGCTTGTCAGACTTAAAAGGTGTGGAAGTCTATTTTGCCCATCCTTATGCTTCTCATGAAAGAGGAACAAATGAAAATTTCAATGGTCTCTTGAGAGAGTTTCTCCCAAAAGGTGTCTCTCTTAACTCACTAACGACAGAAGAACTCAATCACTACGTCTCTGCTATCAATGACAGACCTAGACGACTTCACAAGTATAAAACCGCAAATATTTTGTTTGGGCTAGCCCAAACAGCTTAACCTCTGGAGCTCTAGTTATCAATGAACTTGTTGCACTTGACTTGACAAGTGGGGGTTTTTTTAAGGCAGCCCAAACTGAGGGAATACTACAGTCAAAATGCTCTGCAATTTCCCTTAAGAAAGCATCTGGATGTTCCTTGACATAGGCTTCTAACTTATCCAATGGCAATTTGCGAGGGCTTGGTTTTCTTTTTTGGCGCTCCAAATGACCTAGTTCTTTGAGTTGTTTCTCCCACAGATACAGTGTATTAGTGCTAATTCCAAATAACTGACACGTTTCTTTTTTGGAATGACCAGCCTCTACATAATTAATAACTCGTTTTCTAAAATCTATTCCGTAACTTTTCATAAGTATAGTATAACACATACTATATAGAAACTAACAAACTATATATCACGAACGCCATTGAACTATCCTATTCCAATGCTAAACTGGAAGCGACTAATAAACTCATCAAGGACATCAAGAGACAGGCTTTCGGGTTTAGGAACTTTAAGAACTTTAAAACCAAGATTTATATTGCTTTGAACAGTGAAAAGGGCTGGGGGTAGCCCTTTTCAGCTTATCTCCAAAAAATAGGAAAGGGATAAAGAAAGAGAGAACGAATGTCGTCCTCTATAGGTGTTAGCTTTTCATCTACCCACTACAGTTGACAAAGAGCCACAAAAACTCGCTACTTACAAGTAGCGAGTTTTTTAGCTGCTAGAGCCAGCATGTAGCGTGATAGGCAGTACGTAGTCTTTGGCGGTTTTTTCTTTTGCCATTTTTTTCAGCAAGACCTCGACACAGAGTTCTGCGATTTCCTTGATAGGTTGTTTAATCGTTGTGAGTCTAGGGTAGTAGTCTTGGATGAACTGTGTGCCATCGTAACCAATGATTTTCAGGTCCTGCGGAATGCTCAAGCCTAGCTGTTCTGCGACCTTGATGAGTACCATAGCGGTCAAATCATCTGAGGCAAAGACACCGTCAGGCTGGTATTTTGTAAGGGCTGACTTGAGCTGCATTTCTCGTCTGATAGTGGATAAATCTCGTGGGATACGAATGACCTCAGCTTGCTTTTTGAGGTGATAGGAAAAGCCTAGCTGACGCAGCCCTGTTGGTGAGTCGGAGTTGTCATTTCCAGAAATCATAATAATCTTCTGGCAACCATTTTTTTGTAAGGTTTTAGCAGCGAGAATGCCCCCTTCAAAGTTGTCAGAAGCGACAATAGGGACATTTGGCGCAAGGTTGCGGTCAAAGGCAACGATAGGCGCTTCGACCTTTTCGTAGTCGTCAATGCCTAGGTTGTGGCTACTTGAGATGATACCGTCTACTTGATTGGCTTCTAACATCTCCAAATACTCACGCTCTTTTTTAGGGTCGCTTTCACTGTTACAGATAATGGTTTTATAGCCTCGCTTAAAGAGCTCGATTTCTAAGTGCTCAATCAGCTCTGCATAAAAGATATTGCTGATGTTGGGAAAGATAAGCCCCACCAGCTGGGCGGACTTTCCTTGCAAGCTACGAGCGAGATTGTTAGGCTTATAGCCTAACTCTCGCATGGCTGCTCTGACTTTTTGAATGGTCTTTTCAGAGAGATAGCCCTTGTTGTTGATGACACGTGAAACTGTCGTAGGGCTAACCCCAGCCAGTTTTGCGACGTCAGTTAATTTTGCAACCATGTTTGCCCCATTCTAGTTGTGAAGCTCAAAGTATTTTCCAGAAACATTGCCTTTTGTAAGAGCGATACCTGTTTGCCCATCAAAAGGATAGACACGGCTGGTTAGCACTTCCTCACCTTTGTTGATAAAGATTTCAACAATGGATTTATCGACAAAGATGTTAAGTGTGCATGCCTTTTGAGGGATAGGGCAGGTGCGTGTCACACCAAAGTCTGTAGCGTATTGCTCACCAGCTTCTGAGCGGTCAAGCCCAAAGCGACCAGCTGCTGTATCGATATGAAGGCGAAGTCCTTTTTTGTTGTCATCAGCAAAGAGGACGATTTCAGCTTGCGTGTTTTCTGCCACTTCAAGCTCAAGCTCGTAGGTGTTATTGGTTGCAGTTTTATCCGCAAAGGCTTCTTCGCTTTGTCTAAGCTCCGCCATGGCGGCGACTGGGTACTGGTAGAGTTTGCCATCTTTGATCGTGAGCTCTTTGACCAGACTCATAGCCCCTTGATAGTCGTATTTGTCACTTGGATAATCCACATCAGGAAGCCCAATCCAGCTAACGATAAAGGCACGCCCGTCTGGCGTATTAAAGCCTTGTGTCGCATAGGCTTCAAAACCGTAGTCTAGGTTGTGGATAGCAGAGGGATTGATGAGTTTAGCCTGTCCAGGGTCAAAGCTATCTGCGATTTTATAAGTGTTTGGATAGATATTGTCATAAGCCAGCTCAGTCTTGTCCAGTCCTTGTGGGCTGTAGATAAGTACAGGCTTATCATCAACAAAGACAAGGTTTGGACACTCAATCATGTACTCGCTACCAGTACCAGCAAAGTCTAGATTGCCAACAAATGCCCAGTCATGTACATCGTTGTTATTGGCCTTGTAAAGCTTGATAAAGCCTTTTTTATCAAGGCTTTGAGCGCCTACGATAG
The DNA here is from genome assembly GCF_900459405.1 of Streptococcus hyointestinalis. NCBI lineage: Bacteria > Bacillati > Bacillota > Bacilli > Lactobacillales > Streptococcaceae > Streptococcus > Streptococcus hyointestinalis. The sequence continues at coordinate 2,012,184 of NZ_UHFN01000007.1, read as the reverse complement.
CGTAGAGCTGTCCCTTGTAGTTAAAGACCTGTGGGTCACGGAAGTGCTCAGTGACGTCAGCAGGTTGCTGGATGAGGACGTCTTTGAATTTTTTGATATTACCCTCTTTATCCATGAAAGCGCCGATTTGCAGTGGGTCACGCACCCAGTTTTCGTCACGGACATTTCCAGTATAAAAGAGGAAAAGCTCGTCTCCGATAGGATAAGCGCTACCAGAGTAAGCGCCGTGGCTATCGTGAGCTGTGTCGGGCTTGAGTGTAACACCTGTTTCTCTAAAGTGTACCAAGTCGTCACTTTCAGTGTGTACCCACTGTTTAAGACCGTGAGCAGGGCCATAAGGCCAGTTTTGATAGAAAAGATGGTACTTACCATTAAAGTAAGAAAAACCATTTGGGTCGTTTAAAAGCCCAGTCTTTGGCTCAATATGATAGGTGGCATGCCAAGGTGATTTTGCCATATTTTCCTTTATAGTTGCCATTTCTGTGTCTGTCCAATCCGCATAAGGACGATAGCGAACCTCTGTTGGTAAATTCATAAGTCATTCTCCAAAAAATCAAAATCTTATATGCCTATAGTAAACGTTTTCGCCTAAAAAATCAACATTTTACTGCTAAAAAAATAAATTTCTGCAAAACGCTTGACATATCCTTAAAAGATGATAAAATAAAAGAGTAAAGTCGTGAAACGCTTTCACGGCAAAAGGAAAAATAATTAAGGAGATACCAAATGGATTACCCTAAAGTAGCCAAAGAGGTTATCGCTGCCGTTGGTAAGGATAATCTCGTTGCAGCAGCACACTGTGCGACTCGTTTACGTCTTGTCCTAAAAGACGACAGCAAGGTCGACCAAGCTGCTCTTGATGCAAATGATGATGTCAAAGGAACATTTAAGACAGATGGCCAGTACCAAGTTATCATTGGACCAGGTGATGTTAACTTTGTTTATGCTGAGTTGATCAAAGAAACAGGTCTTAAAGAAGTTTCAACAGATGATTTGAAAAAAATCGCTGCTGAAGGTCAAAAGACAAATCCGTTGATGGCTTTCATCAAACTTTTGTCTGATATCTTTGTTCCTATTATCCCTGCCCTTGTTGCAGGTGGTCTTTTGATGGCACTTAATAACTTCCTGACTTCTGCAGGTTTGTTTGGTGCTAAATCTCTTGTTGAGCAATACCCAGCTATTGAGGGTATCTCAAATATGATTCAAGTCATGTCAGCAGCACCGTTTATCTATCTTCCAGTGTTGGTAGGTATTTCAGCGGCTAAGCGCTTTGGAGCTAACCAGTTCCTTGGAGCAGCTATTGGTATGATTATGACGACACGTGACCTTGGTGCTTCTGCCGAATATTGGAACATCTTTGGATTACACGTTAGTCAAACAAATTACGCTTATCAAGTTATCCCAGTTTTAGCAGCTGTTTATATCTTGGCTCATCTTGAGAAATTCTTCCACAAGAAATTGCCATCAGCTGTTGACTTTACATTTACACCATTGCTATCAGTAATGATTACTGGCTTCTTGACCTTTACTGTGGTCGGACCTGTGATGTTGCTTATTTCAAATGGTATTACAGATGCGATTGTATGGTTGTACAACACAACTGGATTTATCGGTATGGCTATTTTTGGTGGAACTTACTCACTAATTGTCATGACTGGTCTTCACCAATCGTTCCCAGCTATTGAAACACAATTGCTATCAGCTTGGAGAGAAGGAACAGGTAACGGAGACTTTATCTTTGTTGTTGCTTCAATGGCAAACGTTGCACAAGGTGCAGCTACTTTTGCGATTTACTTCTTGACAAAGAACAAGAAGATGAAAGGTTTGACATCATCTTCAGGTGTATCAGCCCTTCTAGGTATTACAGAACCTGCCCTCTTTGGGGTTAACTTGAAATACCGCTTTCCATTCTTCTGTGCCCTTGCAGCTTCAGCTGTTGGTGCAGCCTTTGCAGGTTTGACAAAAGTTGCAGCCGTTTCCCTCGGTTCAGCTGGTTTCCTTGGTTTCCTTTCTATCAATGCAAGCTCTATTCCAATGTATGTTGTTGCTGAGTTGATTACATTTGTTCTTGCCTTTGCGTTCACATACTCTTACGGTAAAACAAAAGCTGCTAACGTATTTGTAGCAGAAGCAGCGGACGCAGCTGCGGCAGAGGCAACAGTAGCAGATACAACATCTGAACAATCTGTAGCCGCTCCTGCTGAAAAAACACCTGCTAAAGCAGAAACAATTGTCAGCCCACTTGATGGTGAAACAGTTGCTCTTACTTCTGTTAATGACCCAGTCTTTTCATCAGAGGCTATGGGTAAAGGAATCGCTATTAAACCAAGCGGAAACACTGTTTACGCTCCTGTTGATGGTACTATTCAAATCGCCTTTGAAACAGGTCATGCTTATGGATTGAAATCAGACGACGGTGCTGAAATCCTTATCCACGTTGGTATCGATACGGTGTCAATGGACGGTGAAGGTTTCGATCAAAAAGTAAAAGCAGAGCAAAAAGTCAAAAAAGGTGATGTTCTTGGAACCTTTGACTCTGCTAAGATTAAGGCAGCTGGACTCGATGACACAACGATGGTTATCGTGACAAACACAGCTGACTACGCAGAAGTAGCTCCACTAGCTGATGGAACAGTAGCTGTAGGAGATGAACTTCTTTCAGTAAAGTAATCTCGTCTGCGATGAGATAAAAGATAAGAGTTTGAGATATTTATCCCAAACTCTTTTTGGGACTAGAGAGTTCTTGCTTTATGCTTATATTTTCATTATAATAGGCGTAAGGACAATAAAAAGTTAGAAGATTTGAGGAATAATATGGCAAAATTATACGGTAGTGTCGAGGCAGGTGGGACAAAGTTTGTCTGTGCTGTAGGAGATGAGGATTTTCAAATTGTCGAGAAAGTGCAGTTCCCAACGACAACGCCTTATGAGACGATTGAGCGTACAGTAGCCTTTTTCAAGCGTTTTGAGGAGGACTTGGCAGGTGTTGCTATCGGGTCATTTGGTCCAATTGACATTGACCCAAACTCAACGACCTATGGCTACATCACTAAAACACCAAAAGAGCACTGGTCAAATGTTGACCTTGTTGGTCTTATCTCAAAAGAGTTTAAGGTGCCGTTTTACTTTACGACTGATGTCAATAGCTCTGCTTATGGTGAGGCTATGGTGCGCACAGGTGTTGATAGTCTTGTCTATTACACGATTGGGACTGGTATCGGTGCTGGCGCTATTCAGCGTGGTGAGTTTATCGGTGGTACAGGGCACACCGAGGCTGGGCACACTTATGTGGCGGTTCACCCACAAGACCGTGCTAATGACTTTGTCGGCACTTGCCCATTTCACAATGGCTGCCTAGAGGGTCTAGCAGCAGGACCAAGCCTAGAAGCTCGCACAGGCACTCGTGGTGAGTTGATTGAGCAAAATTCAACGGTTTGGGATGTACAAGCTTATTATATCGCTCAAGCAGCGGTTCAAGCAACGCTTCTCTATCGCCCACAAGTCATCGTCTTTGGTGGAGGTGTTATGGCGCAGGAGCACATGCTTAACCGTGTGCGTGAGAAGTTTGAAGGCTTGATGAACGACTACCTTCCTACGCCAGATGTGCGTGACTATATCGTGACACCTGCTATTGCTGAAAATGGTTCAGCTACGCTTGGTAACTTTGCACTCGCTAAAAAAGTGTCAGAGCGCTAAGGTAACAAAACAGAAGAAAAAAGACTAGGGTAACCTAGTCTTTTTGCGTTTAACCTTCTATATACTCCTTCAAAGCTTGTCCTTTGAGACCAGCGTTGAGGGCGATGAGGAGTTTTAGTCTGGCTTTAGGGGCATTTAGCTCTTTGACAAACATGACACCTGCCTCTTGCAGTCTCACACCACCGCCCTCATAGGCATAGACAGGCTCAGCAATGCCGTTAAAGCAGCGAGAAACCAGAACAACAGGCACACCTTTGGCTGTGAGGACTTCCACCTCAGCAGCAGCTTTTGGTGGCATATTGCCAGCGCCGAGTGCTTCAACGACTAGCCCGTCGATATTGTCAGGGGATAAAAAGCTGATAATCCCGCTATCGCCCATCCCTGCGTAAGCTTTGACGATAGGGACGGTTCCAGAGATAGCCTCTAGGTCAAAGCGCACCCGCTTTTCAGCTCTTTTGAAAAAGAGAATTTCGTGCTTCATGATGATACCGAGCGGTCCGTGAGTCGGCGTTTGAAAGGTAGAGACGTTTGTCGTGTGGGTCTTTGTGACGTACTTAGCAGCGTGAATCTCATCATTCATCACAACCAGCACTCCCTTGCCTTTAGCTTGCTTGTGGCTTGCGACACGAAGAGCCGAGAGGTAGTTGTAGACACCGTCACTCCCTAGTTCATTGGAGCTGCGCATAGCACCTGTGAGAACGACAGGAATGTCAGGCAACGTCATGGTATCTAGAAAATAAGCGGTCTCTTCTAGCGTGTCGGTGCCGTGTGTGATGACCACACCGTCGTAGCTGTTAGCATTTTGTCTGATTTCGTGGTAGAGCGCTAGCATGTGCTTAGGTGTGATGTGTGGGCTTGGCAGGTTGAGAAAGTCTTTTGCCGTGACTGTGATATGCTCCAAATCCACCGAGACATGGTTCATGGGATTGTCATTTTCGGGCGTGACATGACCGTTGGTGTCCGCCTGCATGGAAATAGTACCTCCTGTGTGGAGGACGAGAATGTGTTTCATGATGATTTATCCTTTCCTAGTACCTACTATTTTACCATAGAAAGAAAATACGCAAAGCATACATTTGTCAAAAAATATGCCCTCGTCTCATTTTTTAGTCCTTTGATTGTCAAAATATCTTGACAAACTATTGACTTAGTTATATAATACAAGTATATAATGATAACACCCTTAAAAAACTCTAGTGGTAAAAAGTCAAGATAAAGTTGATTAAACTTTAGTTGATTTTCTAGAAAAAAGGGTGCACTAAAAACACCTAGCGAAAAACGCTTTTTTCACTAGTCTAACCAAGGACTTGTGCAGATAATCACTTATCTTCCATAAGCCTCCTTGGTGGCGTATAGAGTTGGCGGTTGCGTAGTAGCGCATCCACCAGACGCACAAATTTTCTAGCGGTTAAGACGATGGCTCGTTTGTGTTGATGTTTAGGAACTTCTTGATACTTCTTCTTGTAAAAGGCTTGATACTCACTATCGTGTCGTCTGACAGAGTTGGCGGCTTCAACTAAGTAATAACGGAGATAGCGATTGCCTCTTTTCACAAGGTCAGTATTTTGAGAGTTAGCGTTCCCAGATTGATTCTGTTTCCAATTCAAGCCCGCATATTTAGCGACTTGAGGATGATCTTTAAAGCGTTCAATCTGTCCGATTTCAGCGATAATCCCTGCAGCGTAAACTTTGCCAACACCAGGTATTGAAGTTAAACACTGATATTCAGGGATGACTTCGACCATATCTTCAATGGCTTTATCAATATCCTTAATCATTTGTTCAAGATTTCTGATTTCTCGAGCGAGAAGACCAAGAATGACATTAACCGAATCTTGCTGGAGCTTAGGAAGACGATAAGAGCCTCGAATAGCTGCTTGAATGGCTTTAGCTAATTTATCAGGAGCTTTGAATCGCCCTCTACCCAATTTTTGGATAAAGTCCGCAAGGTCTTTGAGAGGAACAGTGGCTAATTCATCTAGAGTATAGTCTTTGGTCATCAAGGAGATCATAGTGCTAGACCATAGAGAAGTTGTGAGGTTCTCATTCTTGATTTCAGTTGATAAGGTATTGCACTTATAATAGATATTTTCAATAAAGTGCTGTTTGGTTCTTGTCAACTGTTCAATGAGTTGCAGTCTTGTTCTGGTTAGGTGTTGGAGAGCTAGATACTTCTCTTCTTTAAGAAAAGCAGGTGAGAAGCGCTCAATACGGAAATAATCGGCAATGTAGAAGGCATCAATGGTATCATTTTTACTTTCTTCAAACGTTTCCCGATATTTCTTAATCTTATTGGGTTGCTCCACCATGACTTCAACGTTTAGGGCTTTTAGCTGGCTATCCTCGTTAAAGAACATGGCAGGGTGAAAGCTATAAAGACTAGTAGCTTCCATGCCAATAACGATACGCTCAAAGGAATAAGTTTCATTGAGCTCAAGAATGTGCTTCTTGATTTCAGAGGCGCCTGTTAAATCATTGGAAAGAGAAGCTGTGAAGGGAGTAGTCGTATCACTAAGCATGATACAGACATCAAGTTTGGTAGAACTAACGTCTAAACCGACAAAACATTTCATTTGGAAGGTCTCCTTTCATTTGTATTTGGAAGTTTTCTTGACTACTGTAAGGTTCCCCAGAAACACCTTGAACCAACAGCCTCGCCTAAGAGAATTCTCATCACTAACTCACCTGCCGCCTGTACGCTACTACATACAGAAGTGAGTCTAGTGGAAACAGCTAGTGTGTTGGAAGTAGGAACAAGGTTTGGGTAACAGACTCCTTTTTGAAGACATGGCAACAAGGAGGTAGTAGAAACAACCCTGAGTCCATTCCATGACTCTATTGTTCTGGAAAACCTTGCAATAGTCAAGTTATAAAAAAATTATTAACACTTGGGATTGAAAAATCCCCATAAACTTATTTTACGAGGAGGCATATCGTGAAAAAAGATATCCCAACACTTCGTGACAAGCTGGTCATGCTGGTTCTGGTCTTTTTAGTCGTAGCGGGCATTAGCTATCTCTGCCAGACGCTTATGGTTTAAAAAGGCGCCAATGACCTCTATCAGAACTTTCTTTTAGCCAGCTCTTTGCTTCTCATCTACTTTGTACCTTTTGTGCTGATTATCCGAAAAATCGTCCAAAAAGTGCAGCTCTCTAAAAAAGAGGTCATCCTAAGCGCTCTAACGGGGGCTTTCATCTCGACTTATCTAGGGATTTTAGGCAATATGCAGCTCTCAAAACTGTTGATTGAGATGAAGCTGTCTAAAGATTTTTTGAGCGCTTGGGGAGCAGCCCTAACGGCACCATTTACCGAGGAGCTCTCAAAAGGTTTTGTTGTTTTGCTCTGCCGTCGCCTTAATCTCAAGCAAGGTTTGACCATTGGTATCATTGTAGGAGTTGGCTTTGAGATTGTTGAGGACGTCATCTATGTCTTTCAGTCTGTTTTTCAATTCCACGAGTCTGGTTTTGCAACGGCGATTGATCGTGTGGCGTCAGCGACAGTATCTCACTGGCTCTTTGCGTCATTGTTTGCCCTAGGTTTGGTGTCTCTGCTTGGTAGGTGCAAGGCTATCTCCAAAGCGCAAGCTATTTTCTGGCTTGTCTTTCCAGTCTTTTTACACTTTGTTCTTAATTCTCCTTTTGAGGACGTTCCAAACTCCAGTGCGATTTTGGCGACTGTTGGCTATGCGCTCTTCTACCATGCTATCACCAAGATTAGCAATATCCCGGATGAAAAGCAAGAACTTGTCATTTAGCAAAAATCTAGGTCAGCTGACCTAGGTTTTTAGGTTTGTAGAGGTGACAAAAGCTCAAGGAGAGGGTATAATAGCATAAAGATATGGTATGTGTTGAATTGAAGAATAAGAAAAGAGCGTAAACATTTTGGCAATTAAAGCAGTATTTTTTGATATTGACGGGACTCTTCTCAATGACCGTAAAAATGTACAAAAATCCACACGGCGAGCTATTACAAGTTTAAAGGAGCAAGGGATTGTAGTGGGGGTTGCGACAGGGCGAGGACCTAGCTTTGTGCAGCCGTACTTGGAGAATCTAGGGCTTGATATAGCCATCACCTACAACGGTCAGTATATCTATACTAGAGACAAGGTCGTAGCAACAGAGCAGCTTCCTCGTGCGCTGGTTTACCGTGTGATTCGCTACGCCAGTGAAAAGCGCCGTGACATTTCGCTAGGTACAGCGTCTGGGCTTATCGGATCTGGTATTATTGGGCTTGGGACGAGTCGCTTTGGGCAATGGGTGAGCAGCCTTGTCCCTCGTCGGATGACAGGAACGGTTGGGCGGAGTTTTAAGCATTTGATTAGGCGGTTGAAGCCACAAAACACCAAGGCTCTCTTTACACTCTTGAGAGAACCCATTTATCAGATTGTCATGGTGGCGACAGAGGAGGACACGGAAAAGATAAAGGTGAAGTTTCCAAGCCTTCAAGTGACAAGGAGTAGCCCATACTCGGCTGATCTTATCTGCCAAGGTCAGTCTAAGATAAAGGGGATTGAGACAGCTGGTAGCTACTTTGGATTTGACCTGTCTGAGGTCATGGCATTTGGCGACTCTGAAAATGACCTTGAAATGCTGTCTGGTGTTGGCTTAGGCGTTGCTATGGGCAATGCGGATGACAAGATTAAAGCGTCAGCTGATTACACGACAGCGACCAACAACAGCGACGGTATCGCAAAAGCCCTGTCACACTACGGACTCATTCATCTGGACAATGAAGCCCGCTTTGATAGTCGAGATAGTAACTTTAACAAGGTCAAAGATTTCCATGAGCTCATGGACGGTGAAACCAATGAAACACCAAGGCTCTACGCTTCTAAGGAAGCTGGGCATAGAGCAGATTTCAAGGTAGAAGAAATCGTAGAGTTCCTCTATGCAGCCAGCCAAGGTGACAAAAAGACCTTTACCCAATCCGTCTTAGACTTGCATGCAGCTGTGGATAAGGCAGCGAGCAAAGTCCAAGCCAAAGAGCACCCAGAGACGCCCTTGGTTGGCGAAGTGGACGCCTTAGTGGATTTGCTTTATCTGACTTATGGCTCTTTTGTCCTCATGGGTGTTGACCCTAAGCCCTTTTTTGACACCGTTCATGAGGCAAATATGGGAAAAATCTTCCCTGATGGCAAAGCCCACTTTGACCCCGTGACACATAAAGTCCTAAAACCAGACGACTGGGAGGAGCGCTTTGCACCAGAGCCTAAGATTAAGCGAGAGCTTGACCGTCAGCTGCAAAAAGCACTCAACCGTAGCCAAAATCGCTCTTCTAAATAAACATGATAAAACGCCTCTGCAAGTAGCAGAAGCGTTTTTTGTCCTCTTAATCACGGTTGATATTGATACCCATGACAGTGAGATGACCGTTACTGATGAGCTTGATAACGAGCCTTGCCAAGTCTCTAGAGTCCATATCAAAGTCCGACTCAATCCACCAAAGCAGAGTCCCAACAAAGATACTCGCCAGATAAGCGACGATAAAGTCAGTCGGAACAGGCATTCCAGCCTCTGTCACCTGTACCTTGTCAAACAAATCGTCATACTTTTCATGCAAAAGCCTAGCAAAGTTATGCTGCAACTCCTCACGTGAGCTGCTCTTTGAAACAATTTTTGCGATGGCGGAGTGCTTTTTGAGGTTATTGTAGTAGCTGTAGAGCATTTTTTCAGCCTTTTTGACCTCGACAGAGTTGGGTGTGGTGGCTTGCGCCTTGTCAATCATCTCTGAGAGCTCTTCTAGGATGTGCGTGATGATGAAGTGGTAGAGCTCGTCCTTGTCGGCATAATGTGCGTAAAAAGTCGCACGGTTAATCATAGCCCGATCGGCGATGTCCTGCACAGTAATTTTGTCATAGGGCTTTTCGCTCAATAAATCCGTCAGTGCATCAAAAATCATTTTTTCAGTTCGTAGATAGCGAATGTCTGTCCTTTTCATAACAGCCTCCAAGATAAGCAACACTTTGTTGGTCACTGTTGCTTAACAAACACTTTTGTCAAAATTAACGGTTGATTTTGAAAATAATCATTTTATAATACTATTATAATAAACGAGTTGTTTAATAAGCAACAGATTGTTGTTCGTATGAAAAAATAGGATAGCCTTAGTCTTCTAAGGCACAAGAGAAAGTAGCTGCTTTCTAGAAGAGGAGAAGTTATGTATAGAGCAGGTATTGATGTAGGCTCAACGACGGTTAAGGTCGTTGTCTTTGATGATGATTATCAATTATTGTTTGCTCGCTATGAGCGTCATTTTTCAGATGTCAAAGCAGCAACCATCAAGGTTATGCAAGAGGCGATTGATGAGATTGGTGAGCATGAGGTGAGTATTGCTATCACAGGTTCTGGTGGGATGGGGCTGTCAGACGTAGCGCATATTCCTTCTGTCCAAGAGGTGATTGCAGCGACTACGACCGTTGAAAAGTTTATCCCGCAGACAGATGTTGTCATTGAGCTGGGTGGTGAGGATGCCAAGATGACTTTCTTTGGCGAGGCGCTTGAGCAGCGGATGAATGGGACCTGTGCAGGTGGTACAGGTGCCTTTATCGACCAAATGGCAGAGCTGTTAAAGACCGACGCCAATGGGGTCAATGAGCTGGCTAAAAACTATGAGACCATCTATCCCATTGCCAGTCGTTGCGGTGTTTTTGCAAAAACAGATGTGCAGCCGCTCATCAATGAAGGGGCACGTAAGGAAGACATCGCAGCCTCTATCTTTCAAGCGGTGGTCAACCAGACTATTGCAGGACTAGCTTCAGGGCGTAAGATTACAGGAAATGTCGCCTTTCTTGGTGGTCCGCTCTATTTCATGAGCGAGCTACGCAAGCGTTTTATTGAGACCTTGGATATTCAGCCAGAAAATGTCATTTTCCCAGAAAATCCACAGCTTTTTGTGGCGATGGGAGCTGCTCTTGATGACAATCAAACACAGCTGACCTTTAGCGGCATTATCACAAATCTCAAAGACAATAGCGCAAGTAGCCTTGTGCCCAAAAATACCCTAGATGTGCTCTTTCATGACGAGGACGAGCTAGCAGCTTGGCGAGTACGCCACAATGTAGCTAGTGCTGAGTATGAGGACATCAAGGAGGCTCGTGGACCTGTTTTCTTGGGTATCGACGCTGGCTCTACCACGTCTAAGGTCATTGTAACCGACCCAGATGGTCACATTCTCTTTGAGCATTATGGCAATAACCAAGGACAACCTTTGGAAAATGTCATCGACATCCTAAAGGAAGTCTATCATCAATTGCCAGAAGAAGCTTTTATTGCTAATTCCTGTATCACAGGCTACGGTGAGCACTTGATAAAGGCAGCTCTGCATGTGGATAATGGTGAGGTTGAGACCGTTGCTCACTACAAGGCTGCCAATTATTTTAACCCAGGATGTGACTTTATCCTAGATATTGGTGGTCAGGATATGAAAGCAATGCGTATCCAAGACGGTGCGCTATCAAGCATTCAGCTCAACGAAGCCTGCTCTTCAGGTTGTGGCTCTTTCATTGAGACCTTTGCCAAATCTCTGAAATACGACGTCAAAGACTTTGCCAAAGTCGCACTTCTCGCTAAAAATCCTGTTGACCTAGGTTCAAAATGTACTGTTTTTATGAACTCCAAGGTCAAGCAGGTGCAAAAAGAAGGCGCAACGGTTGCTGACATCTCAGCAGGGCTGTCTTACTCTGTTATCAAAAATGCCCTCTATAAGGTCATCAAGGTCAAACGTCCAGAAGACCTAGGCGAGAAAATCGTTGTTCAAGGAGGAACATTCTACAACGAAGCCGTGCTGCGTGCTTTTGAGCTGGTTAGTGGTCGTGAGGTAGTGCGCCCAAGTATCGCTGGGCTCATGGGAGCTTACGGTTGTGCCCTCATCGCTCAGGAAAAATACGAGGAAAAGAAAGCACCGTCAAGCCTTATGGCGCTAGATGAGCTTGACGCTTTCACCTCTGAGAAAGAATTTACACGCTGTGGGCTTTGTGAAAACAACTGTGCTCTGACCGTGACGATTTTCAATGACGGCTCCAAGTTTGTCACAGGCAATCGCTGTGAGCGTGGTGCTGAAAAAGTCACCAAGATGAAGTTTGACAAGAAAGACAAAAAAGAAAATCTAGTCGACTACAAATACAAAAAACTCTTCAAGTTCAAATCCCTCTCAAAACGTGAAGCAAAACACGGTGTCATTGGTCTGCCACGTGTGCTCAACATGTACGAAAACTATCCTCTCTGGCACACGGTGCTGACTGACCTTGGTTTTCGTGTTCAGATTTCCCCAAAATCAGACAAAAAGCTCTATGAAAAAGGGATTGAGACCATTCCTAGTGACACGGTCTGCTATCCCGCCAAAATGGTGCACGGACACATCCAGTCGCTCATTGACCGTAAGGTAGACGCTATCTTTTACCCAAGTGTCATCTATGAGCAAGTGGAAAATAGCAAAGCGCCTAATCATTTTAACTGTCCTATCGTTCAGTCCTATCCAGAAGTGATTGAAAAGAATATGGATCCTATCCGTGATGGTGAGGTCAAGTATTTCCATCCTTTTGTCAATCTTGCTGACCATGACAGTGTGGTCAAATCTCTAGCTAAAGCCTTTGCTGACTATGAGGATATGACGATTGAGGCAATCACAAAGGCTGTTGAGCATGGCTATCAGGTGCTTGCTGATTTCAAGAAAGATTTGCAAGACAGAGCAGATGAGCTTCTGACCAGTCTTTCCATCAATGGTGAAAAGGCGATTGTCCTCTCTGGGCGTCCTTACCACCTCGACCCTGAAATCAATCACGGCATTGCTAACATCATCACGCAAGAAGGGTTTCATGTCTTGACAGAGGACATGGTGTCTGGTCTTGAGGAGGTAGGCGGTCTACGTGTGGTCAATCAATGGGTTTACCATTCTCGCTTGTATGCTGCAGCGAAGATTGTCGCTAAAAATCCAAACCTCGAGCTGGTGCAACTCAACAGCTTTGGTTGTGGGCTTGACGCCGTAACGACAGACCAAGTCGAAGAAATCATGCGTGGACACAATAAACTCTACACCGTTCTCAAGATTGATGAAGGTAGCAACCTCGGTGCCATTCGCATTCGCCTGCGTTCTCTGAAAGCAGCGGTCAAAGAGCGTGATCAAAAACTCAAAAAAGCTAAGCTTGACCATATCTTCAACCAGGCTCCTCAATACGATAACGAGAAAGACCTTGAGAGCCATAAACAAGAGCCTGTCTTTACTAAAGAGATGAAAAAAACGCACACCCTTCTCATGCCAGTGCTCTCTCCTATTCACCAAAACGGTCTCATCGAAGAAGCCTTCAAAGAAAGTGGCTATAATGTGGTGGTGCTGCCTTCTATGGACAAGGGCGCTGTTGACGTCGGACTCAAGTATGTCCACAATGACGCCTGCTATCCAGCCATCATCTCTATCGGTCAGCTGGTTGAGGCGCTTGAGAGTGGCGAGTACGACCTTGACAATACCAGCGTCATGATGACACAGACTGGTGGTGGCTGTCGTGCGACCAACTACATCCCACTCCTTAGAAAAGCGCTCAAAGACGCTGGCTTTGCTCAAGTTCCTGTCGTTTCCATTTCTATGGGTAATCAAGGAACAGAGTCAACCCCAGGCTTTAGCCTCAACTATGGCTTTGTCAAACGTCTCTTTATCAGTGTTCTCTATGGCGACCTCTTTGAGCGTGTCCTCTATCGTGTCCGCCCTTACGAGGCGGAAGAAGGCTCTGCCAACGCTCTTTATGAAAAGTGGCTGGAAAAAGCAAGACACAATGTCAAAAACGGTTCTTACTTTGAGTTTAACCGCAATATGAAGCGTATCATCCGTGATTTTGACACTCTTGAAACCATTGATTTTGATAGTAAGCCACGTGTCGGTGTGGTCGGTGAGATTTTGGTCAAATACGCTCCAACAGCTAATAACGACATCGTCGGTATCATCGAAGCAGAAGGCGGTGAAGCCGTCGTGCCAGATTTGATTGGCTTTATGAACTACTCCTTGTTCAATCAAATTTGGAAAGCCGATGAGCTCAACATGAGTCAAAAGTCCAAACGCTTTGCCAAACTCGCTATTGATGTCATCAATATCCTAGAAAAACCGATGAACAAGGCGCTTGAAAAGTCTGAGCGCTTTGAGGGAATCGAGTCAATCTATGACATCGCAGAGGGTGCCTCAAAAATTCTCTCTATCGGAAACCACACAGGTGAGGGCTGGTTCTTGACGGGTGAGATGATTGAGCTGCTCAATAATGATGTCAAAAATATCGTCTGTCTGCAACCGTTTGGTTGCCTGCCAAACCATATCGTCGGAAAAGGCATGATGAAAGAGCTGCGCCGCCAGTACCACGGAGCTAATATCGCTGCTGTGGACTACGACCCGGGCTCATCAGAGGTCAACCAACTCAACCGCATTCGCTTGATGATGACAACCGCCAAGAAAATGCAAAAAGAAAAACAAGAAAAAGCGCTACAATCCTAAAAAAGAAACCAGCTGCTCACAAGCAGCTGGTTTTAAAGTGGGAACACAATAGATTAGAATGTCTTTTCGCTATCACGTACGATGAGTAAATCCACCTTAGCGTGTCTTAGGATGTACTCAGATGATGAGCCGATAAGCAAGCGTTCAAAGGTGTTGAGCCCTGTTGCTCCGACCATGATAAGGTCGACATTTTCCTTGTCAGGAATGTCACGAGCAAGAAGAGTTTTTGGATTGCCAAACTCGATGACTTGCTTGATGTTGTCAAGCCCTCTCTCACGTGCTTGTTTTTCATAATCCGCTAGGACGTCTTTAGCTTCCTGCTCTAATTTTTCATAAATGTAGGTGTCAAAAGTTGCCACGCTTTGAAGAGCACGTGTGTCCACGACGTGTGTCAAAATCAGCTCGGCGCCGTTTCTAAGAGCAACGTTAACCCCTTTTTCAAATGCCAATTCAGACTCATAAGAACCGTCAATGGCAACCATGATATGTTGATAATGATGAGACATAATCTTTTCTCCTTAACTTTACTTTGTATGTTTATTATACTCCTTTTTGGAAAAACTTGAAAGCGATTTATGCAATATTTCTGAAATTTTTAAAAGGTCTGACAAAACACTCGGCTGGACAGTTTATTAAAAATAATTCTCTTTTTGGAGGATTTAGGTTATAATAGGGGAAATGAGGTAAAGGTATGAAACAATTTGATAAATCATCTAAATTAGAACATGTTGCCTATGACATCCGTGGTCCCGTGCTTGAAGAAGCCAACCGCATGCGAGCAAACGGGGAGAAGATTCTCCGACTAAACACAGGAAATCCTGCCGAATTTGGCTTAGAAGCGCCAGATGAGGTCATTCGTGATTTGATTCGCAATGCGAGAGACTCTGAAGGGTATTCGGACTCTAAAGGGATTTTTTCAGCCCGTAAGGCGATTATGCAGTACTATCAGCTGCAGGGTGTTCATGTGGACATTGATGATATTTATGTTGTCAATGGGGTTAGTGAAGGAATTTCCATGTCCATGCAGGCTCTTCTTGACAATGGTGATGAGGTCTTAGTGCCTATGCCTGACTATCCTTTGTGGACAGCTTGTATCAGTCTAGCAGGTGGCAATGCTGTGCACTATATCTGTGACGAGCAGGCAGGCTGGTTCCCTGATATTCAGGACATCAAGTCTAAAATCACGTCCAACACAAAAGCTATCGTCCTCATCAATCCTAATAACCCAACAGGAGCGGTCTATCCTCGTGAACTCCTAGAGGAGATTGTGGATATTGCTCGTCAGAATGATTTGATTATCTTTTCAGACGAGGTCTATGACCGTTTGGTCATGGATGGCAAGAAGCATATTCCCATTGCCTCTATCGCTGATGATGTCTTTACAGTGACTATGTCTGGCTTGTCCAAGTCACACCGTATCTGTGGTTTTCGTGTCGGCTGGATGGTGCTCGCTGGTCCTAAGCGCCATGTCAAAGGCTATATCGAAGGGCTCAATATGCTCTCAAACATGCGTTTGTGCTCAAACGTCCTCGCTCAGCAGGTTATCCAAACCTCTCTTGGTGGTTATCAGTCCTCTGATGAGCTGTTGCTGCCAGGTGGGCGTCTCTATGAACAACGTAACTTTATCTACGATGCGATTAAGGATATTCCAGGTTTGTCTGCTGTCAAGCCAAATGCAGGGCTTTATATCTTCCCTAAGATTGACACTAATATGTACAGTGTCGAGGATGACGAGGATTTTGTGCTTAATTTCTTGAAGCAAGAAAAAGTGCTTTTGACACATGGTCGAGGCTTTAATATGGCAACACCAGACCACTTTAGAATCGTTTATCTACCACGAGTGGATGAGCTCAGTGTCTTGCAGGAAAAACTCACACGCTTTTTACAACAATACAAGCGTTAATAGAAGAGAAGGTTAGAGTAAGCTCTAGCCTTCTTTTCTAAAGAACCCTATTGCTTTCTTGAAAAGCCTTATAAATTGTGATAAAATTGAGTGATTAAGTATAGTTATCGAAAGGAAAAGGAATGGCAAATCTTCTACGAAGTATCGTCGAAAATGACAAGGGTGAATTGCGTAAGCTCGAAAAAACAGCTAAGAAAGTAGAATCTTATGCGGATGCAATGAGCGCCCTCTCAGACGAAAAATTACAAGCAAAAACGCCAGAATTTAAGGAACGTTACCAAAATGGAGAAAGTTTAGATGCCCTCTTGCCAGAAGCTTTTGCGGTGGTGCGTGAGGCAGCTAAGCGTGTTTTAGGGCTTTTTCCTTATCGTGTACAGATTATGGGAGGGATCGTTCTTCACCACGGAGACATTCCAGAGATGCGTACAGGAGAAGGAAAAACACTGACAGCGACTATGCCCGTTTATCTCAACGCCCTATCAGGTGAGGGTGTTCACGTTATCACGGTCAATGAATATCTGTCAGAGCGTGATGCGACAGAGATGGGTGAGGTTTACAGTTGGCTTGGTCTATCTGTAGGGATTAACCTTGCAGCTAAGTCACCATTTGAAAAGCGTGAAGCTTATAACTGTGACATTACCTACTCAACCAACTCAGAAATCGGCTTTGACTATCTTCGTGACAACATGGTGGTTCGTCAAGAAGATATGGTACAACGTCCGCTCAACTACGCTCTTGTCGATGAGGTGGACTCTGTCTTGATTGACGAAGCGAGAACACCACTCATCGTCTCAGGTCCAGTCAGCTCTGAGACTAATCAGCTCTATATTCGAGCAGACAAGTTTGTCAAGACCCTTAATCAAGACGACTATATCATTGATGTGCCAACTAAAACGATTGGTCTATCAGACTCAGGGATTGACAAGGCAGAAGCTTACTTTAATCTCAACAACCTCTATGACATTGACAATGTTGCTCTGACGCACTATATTGACAATGCGCTTCGTGCAAACTATATCATGCTTTTGGATATTGACTACGTTGTCAGTGAAGACCAAGAGATTTTGATTGTCGACCAGTTTACAGGGCGTACCATGGAAGGACGTCGCTTCTCTGATGGGCTTCACCAAGCCATCGAAGCAAAAGAAGCTGTGCCTATCCAAGAAGAGTCTAAAACCAGCGCTTCTATCACTTACCAAAATATGTTCCGCATGTACCGTAAGCTCTCTGGGATGACCGGTACAGGGAAGACAGAGGAAGAGGAATTCCGTGAAATTTACAACATGCGTGTGATTCCCATTCCAACCAACCGTCCAGTAGCTCGTATCGACCATCCAGACCTTCTCTATCCAAACTTACAAGCTAAGTTCAATGCCGTTGTTGAGGATGTGCGTGCTCGTCACGAAAAAGGTCAACCTGTTTTGGTTGGTACCGTTGCCGTTGAAACCAGTGATTTGATTTCTAAAAAGCTGGTGCAAGCAGGTGTTCCACACGAAGTGCTCAATGCTAAAAACCACTTTAAAGAAGCGCAAATTATCATGAATGCTGGGCAACGTGGTGCGGTGACCATTGCGACCAACATGGCGGGACGTGGTACCGACATTAAGCTCGGTGAAGGTGTGCGTGAGCTCGGTGGGCTTTGCGTTATCGGAACAGAGCGCCACGAGAGCCGTCGTATTGACAACCAGTTACGTGGACGTTCTGGGCGTCAAGGAGACCCAGGTGAGTCTCAATTTTACCTCTCCCTTGAAGATGAGCTTATGCGTCGCTTTGGGTCTGACCGTATCAAGGCTGTCCTTGAGCGCATGAATATGAACGACGACGATACGGTTATCAAGTCTCGTATGCTAACACGTCAGGTTGAGTCTGCTCAAAAACGTGTCGAAGGAAACAACTACGACACACGTAAGCAAGTCCTCCAGTACGATGATGTCATGCGTGAGCAGCGTGAGATTATCTACGGTGACCGCTACAATGTCATCGTGGCTGACCATGATCTGACACCAGAGATTCAAGCCATGATTCAACGCACTATCAACCGTGCTGTTGATAGTCACAGCCGAGCAAGTAATAGCCGCAACGAAGCGCTTGAAGCGATTGTCAACTTTGCCCGCTCTGCCTTGGTACCAGAAACCTCTATTTCTGTTTCTGACCTGCGTAATCTCAAAGATGACGATATTAAAAAGACCCTTTATAATCGTGCGATGAAGGTCTACAATGCACAAATCTCAAAACTCTCCACTCCAGACGCTATCCTAGAGTTCCAAAAAGTACTCATCTTGATGGTGGTTGACAACAAGTGGACAGAGCACATTGATGCGCTGGATCAATTGCGTAATGCTGTTGGTCTGCGTGGTTATGCTCAAAATAATCCGATTGTCGAGTACCAATCAGAAGGTTTCCGTATGTTCCAAGACATGATTGGCTCAATCGAGTTTGACGTGACACGTACCATGATGAAAGCGCAAATTCATGAGCAAGAGCGTGAACGTGCTGAAGCGCATGCAACAACAACTGCGGCAGCTAATATCGCTGCGAAAGCACCGGGTGCAGCCAATGTTCCCGTTGAAAAGCTTGATTTTACTAACGTCAAGCGTAATGATCCATGTCCATGTGGTTCAGGGAAAAAATACAAAAATTGTCATGGACGCAAACAATTTTAGGGAGTTGCAGAAAATTCTGAAAATTTATCCAAAACTCCTCCTAAAAATGGTATAATAAAAAACACTTTACAAAAGTAATAATTAGAGGAGTTTATATGTCATTTAAATCACTCAGTCCTAAAATCGATGTCAATGAGGTGCGCAGCGTCTCAAAACTTAGCCAGGAAGCTTTGGCGAAAAAAGAACAGCGTGACCGTGAGTTAGAAGCCATCATCAAAGGCGAAGACGACCGTTTGCTTTTAGTCATTGGACCATGCTCGTCTGATAATGAAGAGGCTGTCCTTGAGTATGCTAAGCGCCTAGCTAAGCTGCAAGAAGAAGTCAAAGACCGTGTCTTTATGGTTATGCGTGTCTATACGGCAAAACCTCGCACCAATGGTGACGGCTACAAGGGGCTTATGCACCAGCCAGATACTGATGCAGCGCCTAGCTTGATTAACGGTATCAAGGCAGTGCGTAACCTCCACTATCGTGTCATCACTGAGACAGGGATGACGACTGCTGATGAGATGCTCTATCCAGAAAACTGGCCTTTGGTTGAGGATTTAGTGTCTTACGTAGCCATCGGTGCACGCTCTGTTGAGGATCAACAGCACCGCTTTGTGGCGTCTGGTTTTGACGTACCAACTGGTATGAAAAATCCAACATCAGGCAACCTCAAAGTGATGTATAATGGGATTTACGCTGCGCAAAACAAGCAAACCTTCCTCTACAACAACGAGGAAGTTGAAACCAGCGGAAACCCCGTAGCGCATGCGATTTTACGTGGGGCACTTGACGAAAATGGCAAGAATATCCCAAATTATTATTACGACAACCTTTTAGAAGCGATTGATTTGTACGAAAAACAAGGGCTTGAAAATCCTTTTATCGTGATTGACACCAATCATGACAACTCAGGTAAGCAATACCTGGAGCAAATCCGTATCGTCCGTCAAACCCTCATCAATCGTGACTGGAATGACACAATCAGACGCTACGTTCGTGGCTTTATGATTGAGTCTTACCTAGAGGACGGACGTCAAGACCAACCAGAGGTCTTTGGTAAATCTATCACAGACCCTTGCCTTGGTTGGGACAATACAGAAGCCTTGGTTCGTGAAATTTACACAACCTTAGAAAGCAAGTAGAGGAATGGGAATACATCAAAAAAGTGCGACCATTGACATCGCACAAGTCAAAGAATTATCAAAACTTGAAGGGGAATTTTTAGCCCGCAAAGAAGCTCGTGATAAGGAGCTTGCAAACATCATCAAAGGCGGGGATGAGCGCTTACTGCTAGTCATTGGGCCATGCTCGTCTGACAATGAAGAAGCTGTTCTTGAGTACGCTAAGCGCTTAGCCAAATTGCAAGACGAAGTTAAGGACAAGATTTTCATCGTCATGCGTGTCTATACGGCAAAACCTCGCACCAATGGTGACGGCTACAAGGGGCTTATGCACCAGCCAGATACTTCTAAGCTGCCTGACCTTATCAATGGTGTGGCTGCTGTTCGTCATCTGCACTACCGTGTCATTACAGAGACTGGCTTGACAACGGCTGATGAGATGCTCTACCCTTCTAACCTTGGTCTTGTGGGCGATTTGGTGTCTTACCATGCGATTGGAGCACGTTCTGTTGAGGACCAAGAGCACCGCTTTGTAGCGTCAGGGATCGATGTGCCGACAGGGATGAAAAACCCAACATCTGGTAATCTCAATGTCATGTTTAACGCTGTCTATGCCGCACAAAATGCGCAAAACTTCATTTATCAAAATGCTGAAGTCGAAACAGACGGCAACCCTCTAGCTCACGTCATCTTGCGTGGTGCTCTTGATGAACACGGTGACAATATTCCAAACTATTACTATGACGATTTGCTCAAGGCAATCGCAAAATATGAGGATATGGGGCTAGAGAATCCGTTCATCGTCATTGACACCAACCATGACAATTCTGGTAAGCACTACTTGGAGCAAATCCGTATCGTGCGCCAGACGCTTATCAATCGTGACTGGAATGCGAAAATCAATCGCTATGTCCGTGGTTTCATGATTGAGTCTTACCTAGAGGACGGGCGTCAAGATCAGCCAGAGGTCTTTGGAAAATCCATCACAGATCCTTGTCTAGGCTGGGATAAAACGGAAAAACTCATCCGTGAAATCCATGCAACGCTTAGCCATGATTCATTTGAAGAGTTGATTTTCTAAGTGTTTGTGTAAGAGATAAGAAAAGGCTAAGTCCCCTAGTAAAGAGGTGATTTAGCCTTTATTGCTTGCTGGGTAGCAAATAAAAAGGTGGTAAATGTCATGATAGTTGGACATGGTATTGATTTACAGGAGATTAGTGCAGTGTGGCAGGCCTATGAGCGTAGGGAGCGCTTTGCCTCTAAGGTTTTGACCAAAAAAGAGCTGGAGCGCTTTGAAAAGCTAGCCTCACAAAAGCGTCAAGCGGAGTATTTGGCAGGGCGTTGGGCAGCAAAAGAAGCCTTTGCCAAGGCCATGGGGACAGGTATCGGGCAAGTGACCTTTCAGGACATTGAGGTCTTAAATGACAGCTTGGGTGCGCCCTATATTGCTAAGTCTCCCTTTTCTGGGAAGGCTTGGCTCTCGATTTCTCATAGTGGATCTTTTGTACAAGCGAGTGTTATTTTGGAGGATGTAAAATGATTTCAAGTATTCATAGACCAACGCAAGCTGTTATTGATTTAGAAGCGATTGGGCATAATATCGCAGCTGTTAAAGAGCATATTCCAAGTGAAACCTTTGTCTACGCTGTGGTCAAGGCAAATGCCTACGGACATGGTGCTGTGGCTGTTGCACGCTCAGTTGAAGATCAAGTGGATGGTTTTTGCGTGTCCAATATCGATGAGGCAGTGGAGTTGAGACAAGCTGGTATCACAAAGGAAATCCTAGTACTAGGTGTCGTCATGCCCAATCAGCTGGGCTATGCTAAAGAATACGACATCGTGCTGACAATAGCCAGTCTTGACTGGTACGCTCTAGCTGAGCGTGAGGGTATGTCGCTTGACGGCTTACGCTGTCACATCAAGATTGA
This sequence comes from Streptococcus hyointestinalis, assembly GCF_900459405.1. Classification (NCBI taxonomy): domain Bacteria; kingdom Bacillati; phylum Bacillota; class Bacilli; order Lactobacillales; family Streptococcaceae; genus Streptococcus; species Streptococcus hyointestinalis. The sequence continues at coordinate 1,990,415 of NZ_UHFN01000007.1, read as the reverse complement.
CTCTGGTATGGGGCGTATCGGTGTGCGTACAAGTGTAGACGCTAATCAGCTTATCAGTTCCTTAAAAGCAGCAGGTGCCTTGGTGGAGGGTGTCTTTACCCACTTTGCAACGGCTGATGAGGCAGATACTCAGCACTTTGAGGAGCAACTAGCGACCTTTAAGAAGATAGTGTCTGAATTGAGCGATTGTCCTAAGCGTGTGCATGCGAGTAACTCAGCGACTAGTCTGTGGCATAGCGAGACGATTTTCTCAGCAGTGCGTCTAGGCATTGTCATCTATGGGCTCAATCCAAGTGGCAGAGAGCTTACACTTCCTTATCGCTTGAAGCCAGCACTCGAGTTGACCTCTAGTATCATCCATGTCAAGGAGCTTGAAGCAAATGCGGCAGTTGGCTATGGGGCGACCTATCGCAGTCAAGAAAAAGAAGTAATTGCGACCATTCCTATTGGTTATGCGGACGGCTGGACACGTGATATGCAGGGCTTTGAGGTGCTTGTAGAGGGGCAGCGGTGCGAGATTGTTGGGCGTGTGTCTATGGATCAGCTGACCATTCGCCTGCCAGAAGCCTACCCTCTAGGGACTCCAGTGACGCTTATCGGGCGCAACGGCGCTGAGGAAATCACAGCCACAGATGTGGCTGACAAGCGCCAGACCATTAACTACGAGGTGCTGTGTCTCTTGAGTGACCGCATTCCCCGCTTTTACAAGGGTGAGACACATGCTAAGTGAAAACTCTCCGCTGACAGAGCTCAAAGGTATCGGACCTAAGTCCGCTGAAAAGTTCCAGCAGTTGGAGATTTTCACTGTGGCAGACCTTTTGCTCTACTTTCCTTTTCGCTATGAGGACTACAAGGCACGCTCGGTTTTTGAGATTCAAGATGGTGAAAAGGCTGTGGTGACAGGCACCTTGGTCACACCAGCCAATCTCCAATATTATGGACGTCAAAAAAATCGCTTGTGCTTTAAGCTAAAGCAAGGTGAAGTAGTGATTAGCGTCAGCTTTTTCAACCAACCCTACCTCAAAGACAAGCTGCAGCTAGGCAGCGAGCTAGCTATTTTTGGCAAATGGGACAGTAAAAAAACGGCGCTGACGGGTATCAAGTTATTAGCGCAAGTGCAGGAGGACATGCAGCCTGTCTATCGCCTCACACAAGGTGTCACGCAGGCAAGTCTCGTGAAGGCGATAAAAACAGCCTTTGAGAGCGGCGTTTTGGAGCGCTTACCAGAGACCCTACCTCAGGTGCTTATCGACAAATACCGCCTCTTCTCACGCAAAGAAGCTATCACTGCTATGCATTTTCCAAAAGACTTGGCAGAGTACAAACAAGCGCTAAGGCGTGTCAAGTTTGAAGAGCTCTTTTATTTCCAGATGAACTTGCAAGTACTAAAAGCACGGCGCAAGTCCGACCAGCATGGCTTGGCTATTGTCTATGACAAGGAAAAGTTAGCGGCTAAAGAAGCGTCTCTACCTTTTTCACTAACGGGTGCTCAAAAGCGCAGTTTAGATGAGATTTTGCAGGATATGCGCTCACGAAGCCACATGAATCGTCTCTTGCAGGGAGATGTCGGATCGGGAAAGACTGCTGTTGCTAGCCTTGCTATGTATGCAGCATACAGCGCTGGTTTTCAGTCTGCTCTCATGGTTCCGACGGAAATTTTAGCGGAGCAGCACTACGAGAGCTTGACGCAGCTTTTTCCAGAGCTTTCGATTGCTATCTTGACCTCTGGGATGAAAAAGGTAGCCAAGGACACCGCTCTTGAGCAGATTAGAGAGGGCAGTGTTCAGATGATTGTCGGCACCCACGCCCTCATCCAAGAAAATGTCGCTTACCACAAGCTAGGGCTTGTCATCACCGATGAGCAGCACCGCTTTGGAGTCAATCAACGTCGTGTTCTGCGTGAAAAGGGGGAAAATCCAGATGTCTTGATGATGACAGCGACTCCCATCCCACGGACGCTTGCCATCACTGCCTTTGGTGAGATGGATGTGTCGATTATTGATGAATTGCCAGCAGGGCGCAAACCTATCATCACCCGCTGGGTCAAACATCAGCAGTTAGATGCCGTTCTCTCTTGGCTCAAAAAAGAGCTAGAAAAAGGAGCGCAAGCCTATGTCATCTCGCCCCTAATTGAGGAGTCTGAGTCGCTTGATTTAAAAAATGCAACGGCTCTGTATGAAGAATTGAGTCATTATTTTAAGGATAGCGCCGAGGTTTCTCTCATGCACGGGCGCATGTCAGCTGAGGAAAAGGACAGTATCATGCAGGCGTTTAAGGAGCAAAGAAGTCAAGTTCTGGTCTCCACAACGGTCATCGAAGTGGGGGTCAATGTGCCCAATGCTACCATTATGATCATCATGGACGCTGACCGCTTTGGGCTTAGCCAGCTGCACCAGCTCAGAGGACGTGTCGGACGTGGCGATAAGCAGTCCTATGCTATTTTAGTCGCCAATCCCAAGACAGACAGCGGAAAAGAGCGCATGAAAATCATGACAGAAAGCACGGACGGCTTTGTTCTAGCTGAAGCTGACCTCAAAATGCGAGGCTCAGGTGAGATTTTTGGCACCAGACAGTCTGGTATCCCAGAATTTAGAGTAGCAGACATCATCGAAGATTACGCTATCTTGGAGGAGGCTCGCCGAGTGGCTAGCCAAATCGTCAGCCAAGAGAACTGGGACAAGGAAAAAGACTGGCAAATGGTTCTCAAAAATCTCAAAGAACACTCCATTTTTGACTAATCTTATCCAAAAGAAACGGCTCTATAATATCTGTAGTGGGTAACGCCACCTCAGAGGTTATAGGGCTTTTTATCTGTATGAAAAAAGTCCCATAAGACTTATAATGAAAAGCGACTAAACCATCATTAGGAGATACTTATGGAACATATTAAAAATACCAGTATTAATAATACCACAAAACTCATTGGAATCAAAGACTTAAACATCAAAATATCAATTGTTCTCAAACATCAGACTCACATCGAGATAAGAGCCGAGCTGGATTACCCCGCTCCAGCCTGTCCGCATTGTCAGGGAAAGATGATCAAATACGATTTTCAAAGACCATCTACTATCCCAATCTTGGATGTGCAAGGCATGGCAACTGTCCTAAAGCTTAAGAAGCGACGCTTTCAGTGTAAAGCGTGCCGTAGGGTTTCTGTCGCCAAAACTAGTCTGGTTAAGAAAAATTGCCAGATTTCACAGCCTGTCTGGGCGAAAATCACTCAGCTCCTCATCGAAAAACAGACCAACACAGACATCGCAAGACGCCTCCACGTCTCTGTTTCTACCGTCCAGAGGCAGCTGAACGCTTTCACTTTTAAGGACAACTTTGAGACTTTACCAGAGGTCTTGAGCTGGGATGAATTCGCAAGAAACAAGGGGAAACTAGCTTTCATTGCGCAAGATTTTAAGACCAAGAAAATCATTGCTCTTCTTGAAAACAATCGCCAAACGACCATCAAAAACCACTTTTACAAGTATTCTAGACAGGCTAGGGAGAAGGTCAGAGTGGTCACAGTAGACATGTCGGGAGCCTACATTCCTATCATTGGGAAACTATTTCCAAAAGCTCAAATCGTCCTTGATCGTTTCCACATTGCGCAGCACCTTAGTCGAGCCATGATGACCACTCGCATTGCCATCATGAAGGCATTTAACAAGACATCTCTTCCTTACAGAGCCATGAAAAATCACTGGAGAATCCTGCAAAAAGACAGCAGAAAACTCTCCGACAAGGCTTTCTACTCCAGAACCTTTCGACAAACTCTGACACCTAGAGAAATTGTCCAGAAAACCTTGGATTTTTCGCCTGAGTTACGCTATTACTATGAACTTTACCAGCTACTGCTCTTTCATTTTCAAGAGAAGCGTGTCAAGGCTTTCTTTGGACTCATTCACGACAATTTGGGTACTGTCAACGCAAGTTTTTCAAGAGTTTTTCGGACTTTTCTAAAGCACGAGACTTATATCACCAACGCTCTGAAGCAACCTTATTCCAATGCCAAACTGGAAGCCACTAACAAGCTTATTAAAGACATCAAACGACAAGCGTTTGGATTTCGTAACTTCAAGAACTTTAGAACCAAGATTCTCATCACTCTGAACATACAAAGAGAGAGAACGAAAATCGTTCTCTCTCGCACATAGCTTTTCATCACCCACTACAGTTGACAAAGAGCCAAAGAAACACAAAAAGAGACCAAGTGTCTCTTTTTTTCTTGTCTCAAAAATGAGAAAAGCGTATAATAAATTGATGTATGGGTTTTCAAAACCTTTTCGGAGATTTGAGAGTGTCAAGAAGTTTGCGATGAATGCTAAAAATGAGAGGTTTTCTTATGTATTACATTAAAGCAGATGCATTTTACTGTCCAACGGAGGTCAAACCAGCAGGCTATTTAGAAGTTCAAAACGGCTGTTTTGGTGAGTGGGTAGATAGCATTGAAGAGGGCAAAGAGGTCCTTGACTACACAGGGATGAGTATCGCCCCAGGTCTAGTGGACACGCATATCCACGGATTTGCTGGGCATGATGTCATGGACAATTCGGCTGAAGGACTAAAAGAGATGAGTAAGGCGCTGCTATCTACAGGTGTGACATCGTTTCTGCCGACAGCGCTGACTGCTTCTTTTGAGACGCTAGAGGACATTTGCCGTACCATTGCCAGCGTCAAAGGGAGTGAAGCTGGCGCTAAAATTCAAGGGATTTTCTTTGAAGGTCCTTTCTTTACAGAAGAGCACAAGGGCGCTCAAAATCCAGACTATATGCGAGACCCTAGCTTAGAAGAGTTTGCTACTTGGCAAAAGGCAGCTGGTGGGCTCTTGACCAAGATTGCAGTTGCTCCAGAGCGTGAGGGCGTGTCGCACTTTATCAGTGAGCTGACCAAGCAAGGCGTAGTTGTTGCTCTTGGACACTCCAATGCTACCTATGCTGAGGCAAAAGCAGCCGTTGACGCTGGAGCAGATGTCTGGGTGCACGCTTACAACGGCATGCGTGGGCTCAATCACCGTGAGCCTGGTATGGTTGGTGCTGTGCTTGATTTAGATGGGACTTATGCGGAGTTGATTTGTGATGGGCACCATGTGCACCCAGCAGCTTGTCATATCCTCATGCAGCACAAGGGGTGTGAGCATGTCGCTCTTATCACGGACTGCATGAGTGCTGGTGGTAGAGAAAATGGTGACTATATGCTAGGTGAGTTTCCTGTCGTTGTCAAAGATGGCACTGTGCGCTTAAAAGACGGTGGCAATCTAGCTGGTTCTATTTTGGAGCTCAAAGACGCTGTCCAAAATATCATTAACTGGGGCATTGCAACCCCACATGAAGCGATTCAAATGGCGACTCAGGTGGCAGCCAAATCCGCCAAGATTGACGCTTATTGTGGGTGTTTAGAAAAAGGCAGAGCAGCAGATTTCCTTGTGCTTGATGAGAACTTTAACCTCAAAGCGACTTATGTGGATGGCACTTGTGGCTATCAAGCAGATTAAATAGAGCAGAGTTTATCTCTGCTCTATTTTTTGTCCAAAAAAGTGTGTGCTAAAAAGACAGCTTACTTTTTCCTGTCAAAAAGCTGTGCAAAGGAGCTACAATAGAAAGAATATTCAATCAATTACGAACCAAGTCAACCGCCTTCTTAATAATTTTATAATAAATAAAAAATAGGATATAAAATTATTAAAATTGTTAATTGAAAAAACAAAAAAATCTTGTAAAAATACTTGAAAAAATACGTGAAAAGGGTTACAATGAATTAGTTCTAAAAATTTCTTTAAAAACAACTTAATCTTTTCTAAGAGGGAGAGGAGTAAAGTAGCTTTTAAGAAAAATATAAAGGAGGAGAACACATGGGTATTGGTATTATTATTGCCAGCCACGGTAAATTTGCTGAAGGTATTCATCAGTCAGGTTCGATGATTTTCGGTGAGCAAGAGAAAGTTCAAGTGGTGACTTTCATGCCAAACGAAGGTCCAGACGACCTCTATGAACACTTCAACAATGCTATTGGGCAATTTGATGCCGATGATGAGATTCTTGTATTGGCTGACCTTTGGAGTGGGTCACCATTTAACCAAGCAAGCCGTATTCAAGGAGAAAATCCTGATCGTAAAATGGCTATCATCACCGGTCTTAACTTGCCAATGTTGATTCAAGCTTACACTGAGCGTATGATGGATGCAAACGCAGGTGTAGAGAGTGTCGCAGCAAATATCATCAAAGAAGCAAAAGATGGTATTAAAGCATTGCCAGAAGAGCTTAATCCTAAGGAAGAAGCCGGTGCAGCAGGCGAGACAGCTAGCGCACCACAAGAAGCTATTCCAGAAGGAACAGTTATTGGCGATGGTAAGTTGAAAATCAATCTTGCTCGTATCGACACACGCTTGCTTCATGGACAAGTCGCAACAGGTTGGACACCTGCATCAAAAGCAGACCGTATCATTGTCGCATCTGATACTGTTGCTAAAGATGAATTGCGTAAAGGCTTGATCAAACAAGCAGCCCCTGCTGGTGTAAGAGCTAATGTCGTACCAATTGACAAGTTAATCGCTGTTTCAAAAGACCCACGTTTTGGAAACACACATGCGCTTATTCTCTTTGAAACACCTCAAGACGCCCTTCGTGCTATCGAGGGTGGTGTGCCAATCAAAGAACTCAACGTCGGCTCTATGGCACACTCAACAGGTAAAACAATGGTGAACAACGTTCTTTCTATGGATAAAGCAGACGTTGAAACCTTTGAAAAATTACGTGATTTGGGCGTATCATTTGACGTACGTAAAGTACCAAATGACTCTCCTAAAAACCTGTTTGACTTGATTAAAAAAGCAAACGTACAATAAGTGTACAGGCACAAAAGGTAACATGTGTCACATGTCTTATTAGCTCACCTAAGCTTGATTTGACTTAGGTATTTTACGAAAGGATTTAGAATAATGTCAGTTATTTCTATTATTTTGGTGCTCATCATCGCCTTTCTCGCAGGTCTTGATGGTATCCTTGACCAATTCCAGTTCCATCAACCATTGGTATCATGTACTTTGATTGGTTTGGTAACTGGTCACTTAGAAGCAGGGCTTATGCTTGGTGGTGCTCTTCAAATGATTGCTCTTGGTTGGGCAAATATCGGAGCAGCGGTAGCACCAGATATCGCCCTAGCCGCTACAGCAGCGTCTGTTATCATGATTAAAGGTGGCGACTTCACCAAAACTGGTGTTGGGGTTGCCCAAGCCGTAGCTATCCCACTTGCTGTTGCAGGTCTTGCACTTACTATGATTGTGCGTACAATCTCAGTTGCCATCGTTCACGGTGCTGATAGTGCCGCTAAAAATGGTAATATCCGTGCTGTTGAAACAGCTCACTTCACTGCACTTATCTTACAAGGGCTTCGTATCATGCTTCCAATCGCACTTTTACTTGCCCTTCCAACTGAAACCGTTCAAGCAATGCTTAATGCTATTCCAGCTTGGCTAAAAGACGGTATGACTATCGGTGGTGGTATGGTCGTTGCCGTTGGTTACGCAATGGTTATCAACATGATGGCAACACGTGAAACATGGCCATTCTTTGCTCTTGGTTTTGTCTTTGCAGCTGTCGGAGACTTCACACTTATCGCTCTTGGTACTATCGGTGTTGCTATCGCCCTTATCTACCTTAACCTTTCAGAAAAAGGTGGTTCTGGAACTGGCGGCAATGCTGGTGGTGGCTCAGGTGATCCAATTGGAGACATCTTAGAAGATTACTAGAGAGGGAGAATTATAATGGCTGAAAAGATTCAATTAACAAAATCAGACCGTCGTAAAGTATGGTGGCGTTCTACCTTCTTACAAGGGTCTTGGAACTACGAACGTATGCAAAACCTTGGTTGGGCATACTCACTCATCCCAGCAATTAAAAAATTATACACAACTAAAGAAGACCGTGCAGCAGCGCTTGAGCGTCACCTTGAGTTCTTCAATACGCACCCATACGTAGCAGCACCTATCATGGGGGTTACATTAGCGCTTGAAGAAGAAAAAGCAAACGGTGCAGAAATTGATGACACTGCTATCCAAGGGGTTAAAATCGGTATGATGGGACCTCTTGCAGGTATTGGTGACCCAGTTTTCTGGTTTACTGTTCGTCCTATCTTGGGAGCGCTTGGAGCTTCACTTGCCTCTGCTGGAAATATCGTTGGTCCACTTATCTTCTTCTTTGGTTGGAACATCATCCGTATGGCATTCCTATGGTACACGCAAGAGTTTGGTTACAAAGCAGGTTCTGAAATCACAAAAGACCTCTCAGGTGGACTTCTTCAAAAGATTACCAAAGGAGCTTCTATCCTTGGTATGTTCATCCTTGCAGCCTTGGTTGAGCGTTGGGTAAATGTGACCTTCACATTAAGTCTGCCATCAACTCAACTCTCAAAAGGAGCTTATATTGAGTTTCCAAACGGAGCTGTCACAGGTGGTAAATTGCAAGAAATCCTTGGACAAGTTCAGAGCGGTCTTAGCTTGACGCAAGAAAAAGCAAACACTCTGCAAGGACAATTAGATTCCTTGATTCCAGGGTTGATGGGACTTCTTCTTACTTTCCTATGTATGTGGTTGCTTAAGAAGAAAGTGTCTCCAATCGTAATGATTATCGGACTTTTCATCGTGGGTATCGTTGCGCACGTGATTGGTTTGATGTAAGTATATACGATAAGACTAAAAGAAGGCTAAAGCCTTCTTTTATGTTATAATGAAGGTATACTACTAAAGGAGAAACTATGGTCCAATCATTAAATAGTACGGTTGAGCTAACAACAACAGGTGTTTCCTATCTTGCTATAGGTGGTAATAAAGTCGGTAAATTTCTATTAGGAAATAAAGGTTTTGAGTTTTACAATGATAAAAATGTTAACGACTATATCCAAATCCCTTGGGATAGCATTGATAAGATGGGGGCAAATATCACGGGACGTAAGATTAGTCGCCACTTTGAGGTCTATACAACACAAGGCAAGTTCTTATTTGCCTCAAAAGACTCTGGTAAGATTTTAAAGATAGCAAGACAGCATATTGGTGATGAAAAGGTTGTCCGCTTACCCACACTTTTACAAACAATCGTTGCAAAATTTAAACGCAAAAAATAATACCTTGACGCTAGTCAAGGTATTTTTCTTAATCATAAGGCAGGATAAGCCCAGACTTATCAAGGTCAATGCTGAGGTGATAGTCGCTATTGTCACGGATGGTGTGCTCAAAGTCTGTCGTATAAAGGAGTAGCCTCAAAGTATTTCCTTTTTCTAGTCTATAAATGGTTGGCTGTAGTACCAGTTGTACTGTCATCCATTGGTCAGGAGTAACTGGTGAGATGTCTAAAAGGTCTTTTCTATTTTGGAGATTGAGTCTTGCTTTTGTCACGACACGAAACGAGCTTTCCTTGAAAGGTAACTCACGCAGTGCTTCACGAGAGAAATTTTGACCATTATCAAGGCTATGGAGATTAAGAATAGCAGGGGTATCTGAAAAACGTTTTTTAGCACCAAAGTCAAGAAGCTGTGCGGACAGGATACCTTTACAAGTGCTTGATTTAACCGTCAAGTTTAGTTGACAGGTTCCGTTGATCAGTAGATTTTCTTTAATTGGAATATCAAGAACAATTTGTTGCGCTTTTCCAGCAAATAAGTTCACCTTGAAGTGATTGAATTGCTTGCAATAACGCTCAAAAGTAGTGTCATCGTAGTGGTTTTCGACTGTTTTGATGCCACCAGAAAGTGCGATTGTCTTTTGCTTTTGACTGCCAAAGGTATCTAGTGTCCTCCAGCTTTGTTCAATCTGATTGTCCTGCCAGATGACCGTATCGAGTGTAAAGTTGTTGTCAACTTTAAGCAACTTTTGTGTCAAGAGAGCATTCATACTTTCTCTAAAATCAATGGACTGCCAGTTGTGCATATAAACGTGCTGTCCGTGGTGTAAAAAGAGGTGTTTATTGATATGAGCGGGTAGAGCGTTGAAGATTTGGTAGACTTGTTTAGGTGTGACATTCCAGTCTTGAAGACCATGCGTAAAGACAACCTCACAGCTGACTTTTGACGCATGAGGGAGATAGTTTCTATCATGCCAAAATTGATTGTAATCACCAGTTTCACGCTCAAGAGCAGCAGATTGTTCTGCGAGTAATGTTTGGTAGTTTTCATTGTGGCGTAGGTAATCACCAGCTAGGAGATTTTTAGAGTAGGTTAACTCGGTCAGAACATCAAGATCCTCGCCAGGATAGCCACCAGGACTTGAGACCAGTCCGCCTTCACGGTAATAATCATACCAAGAGGAGATGGCAGCTTCAGCGATGATAACCTCAAGCCCATCGACACCTGTCGTAGCGAGCCCTGTTGACATGGTACCAAGATAGGATTTACCAGTAGTTGCCACTAAGCCACTTGCCCAAGAGGCAAGAACAAGCTGGTCACGGCGGTGGCTACTGTAGGCTCTAGCCCGTCCATTTAGCCAGTCAATCACAGCTTTAAAAGAGTGGATTTGAGTATAATCACCGCTGGTCATAAAACCATCAGAACCAGCGGTTCCGATACCAGAGACATAGATATTAGCAAATCCACGGGCTAAGAAATAATCGTTTAGCGTGTAGCTATCGATATAAGAAAATGTCTCCTCAGCCTCTCCAGTTGGCAAGTCCTCGTAGTTTCCTTCTAGCGGTGTGAAGGTTTTGGTTTCAACAGAGATGGTGTGAGCTGGCTTGACAGCTAAATCACCTTTCATCTTGTGCAGTTTTCTGTCGTTTGCGACTTCGTTAGTGCCTTGATGATAAGGACTTGCTGTCATCATGGTAGGAAGTGGCGTATCCACACGTGGACGAATGATATTCACCTTGACCAAGTCCAGTTTACCGTCCTTATCGCTATCTATGGGCGCTTCAACATAGACGACTTCTTTGATGAGGTCGTTAGTGTCAAAGGTCGCAAGACTCTTGCCGTTAAAGAAGTGGTAGTGATTATCAGCTGCAAGAAGCCCTTTACTGACCAAGTCATCTATCAAAGTATTGCCTGACTTGGTACGACAAGCTAGCAGGTGGTAAAGTCTTTGGATGAAGCTCTCTTCCTCAATAGCTAAGCCAATCTTATCCACAAAATCAAGACCGTTTGTGAAGTCAACATTTGGAATAAAACCAAGCAACTGCAGAGCAATCATGGCAAAACGCTCACGACTTAATTCTAAGCTAGAAGTGAAAAACTCAAGCAAGTCATGGTCATTATCAGCAATCATAAGACTAAGAGCATAGTCGGTGTCGTGATAGTGAAAGAGTGTTTGTCGTACAAAAAACTCAAGGTTTTTCTTATCCTCAAAAGTATCAGAGAGTGAAAAACCAAGAGAATTCATCTCATGAAGTGCAGACTTAGCATCTACAGGAATATAGCTGAATTGATTATAACGCATAAGCATCCTTTCTTACAGAAGTATTTTTATTTTTAGAATAGCTTTACATTATCTATTATACTTGATAAAATAGTACATGTCTAAATAATAAATGTTGGAGGATACAAAGACTCATGGATGTTACATGGACTGTGAAATATATCACAGAGTTTTTAGGGACGGCTTTCCTGATTATCTTAGGAAACGGAGCTGTTGCTAACGTTGAACTTAAAGGAACTAAAGGTCATGCCAGTGGTTGGTTGACTATTGCTATTGGTTACGGTATGGGGGTTATGATTCCTGCGCTTATGTTTGGGAATGTCTCAGGTAACCACATCAACCCTGCCTTTACACTAGGACTTGCAGTATCAGGCTACTTCCCTTGGGCACAAGTTCCTTACTATATCATCGCTCAATTCCTTGGTGCGATTTGTGGTCAGCTTGTTGTTGTGGCAACACACAAACCATACTACTTGCAAACTGAAAATCCAAATGCTATTTTGGGAACTTTCTCAACAATCGTTAGCTTGGATAACAACAAACCAGAAACACGCAAAGCAGCTCAAATTAACGGTTTCTTGAATGAATTCTTTGGTTCATTTGTCCTTTTCTTTGGTGCTATGGCATTGACAAAGAACTACTTTGGCGCTGAAATTGCAAGCTATGCAACAAGCAATGGTATTGACATCACAGAAGTTGCTGGTAAAATCCAAATCGGATCTTACACAAATGCTGGTCAATCTGTAGCCCACATGGCACTTGGTTTCCTTGTTCTAGCTCTTGTAGCATCACTAGGTGGACCTACTGGTCCTGGACTTAACCCAGCACGTGACTTGGGTCCACGTCTTGTTCACTTCTTCTTACCAAAATCAATTCTTGGCGAGCACAAAGGGGATTCAAAATGGTGGTATTCTTGGGTTCCAGTTGTCGCTCCAATTGTAGCAGCTATCTGTGCGGTAGCCCTTTATAAACTACTTTATGCATAATAAAAAGAGGTGGTTTACCTCTTTTTATTTTGAATTGAGTTTTGTATGTAAGTGTCCATTATGGTTAGGCTCTAAGCTCTTTTTAAAGGAAGAGCGAATGAGCATGCCTCCTGTAAAGAGGACGATAAAGACAACTAAGAGCTTCAGGCTATTAAGATTAAGATTTGTCAAGAACAAGACAGCCACAATAACACCTATGATACCGCCAACTACTAAGCCGAAAAAGCCATCCCAATTGACACGCCCGCTTTTAATAAATTGAGTGCTAGAGGCGGTCATAATCATAGCTGCGTCTAACATCATAACAGGCATAGCTACTGTCGGGCTAAGTCCCATGAGAGAAAAGAAGATAAGCTCAGGAGCATAATTTCCAAGTCCCATAGTCATCAAGACACCGATGACAAAATTGAAAACAATCCCTAAAACAAGCCAAATCCCATGCAGTCCATGAGAGCTACTTGTAATGTCACTTCCAGGATTTGTCACCATCCGAAACACCGTGATGATAGCAGCGATGATAAGAAGACTTCCTAATATACGCTGGACAGTTGGTGCATGCCAGTTCTTTGTGATATGACTCCCAAAGAAAGCCCCGATAAATGCCGCAGATGCCATGGCAATTAGTGTCAGAGGCTCTACCTTGACAACTAAGATAAAGCAAAGCGACTGAAGAAGCACAGGCAGAACATGCGCCGCTGTCATAGTAGCTGGTAGCTTACGGTCATCCTCAACCAACTTTGTCAGTTTAAACAAAGTTGTTGATGTCGCAAATGAACCAATCCCCACAGTATCCAGTGCATCTGTGATAAAGCCAATCCAAAGTCCTGTAAAGAAACGTTTAAAAGGATTTATCCGATTTTTTTTGATATAGTAGATGAAGTATAAAGAAATACTAATCATGGCAAGAACCAAGATAAGCTGAATACCACGCAATAATAAAGTTTCCGTCATGACAATTACTATACAAGAAAATTCAACACCTGTCAACGGTATCGTTTTTCTCAAGGAAATGAAACTATTTAGACACTATGTCTAAGTATAAATATCATTTTCAATATATAAAAATAAAAATTATTTTCAAAAAATAATAAAAAGATGTGTTAATTTGTACTTGTTTGAATGTTTTGCTTTTTACAAAAATAAGAATAAAATAACAGATAAACATTTTATTGGACAGATTGCACAAACTTTCTTGTCAAATGCTTTAAATTTTTTTAGAATGTAAAAGGAGGGAATTCGAGATGATAAGTAAAGAATCCGTTTTATTTCAACAACCTATCCTTCGTGTGAATAATCGCCAAGAAAATATTGATTTCTATGAAAAAGTTTTGGGGATGAAACGTCTACGTGAGGAAAATGCCTTAACTATTTTTACCGCCTACCAAAATGATAAAGCACGGTTTACGATTGAGGAGTCGCCTGCAGACCGCACACGTGCTGTCAAGGGAACACACAAGCTCCAAGAGATTGTCTTAAAGGTGCCTAGTGATGATATTTTGGCGCTTTTGTCGCAAAAGATAGAGGTTGATAGCGTCTTAAAGGGAAAGCACTATGCTTTTAGAGCGACCTCACCAGAAGGGGCTAGCTTTTTGGTGCATGCTGAGGACAATGTTGAGTGCCTAGCGCAGGCAGATTATCCTGAATTGCCAGTCATTGAGGAGTTTAAGGGGGTTAGCGACTTTGGGTTAGAAGCTATCGCCCTAGCAGTGCCAGATAAGGCTGTCGCTCGTGCCTTTTACGAGGATATTTTTGAGGGTATTCTCCCTTTGTCACTTGCTTTTATTGAGGCAGATGGTCCAGATTTGCAAGTCAGTCCTGAGAAAACATGGGATTTAGAGATTTTAGAGTTTCAAGTGTCAGCGTCCTATGACCTAAAGGTACTTTATCAACATTTGCTGTCTTATGATTTGGATGTTTATCTTGATCCCAAAGAAAAGGTGCTCGTCGTATCGGATACCAGTCGTATCGAGATTTGGATAAGTAAGAGCCTATGATAGAGTATATCAAAAAGCAGATAGCAGACGGGATTTATCGTGGTGCTAGTTTGGCTGTCTTTGATAAAGGGACTTGGTCAGAGTTTTATCTTGGTACTTTGGATGGAGAAAAACCTGTTGTTCCTGATTTGGTTTACGATTTAGCGAGTGTGTCAAAGGTTGTCGGTGTGGGGACTGTCATGATTAAACTCTTGGCTTCTGGTGAGATGGCACTTGACGATCGTCTTGTCACCTATTATCCAGATTTTCATGATGAGACCGTGACGCTTAGACAGTTGCTGACGCATACGTCTGGGATTGATCCCTTTATCAAAAATCGCAATCAGCTGAGTGCCGAGGAACTCAAAGAAGCCATCAACCAAATTAGAGTGACAGAGGACAAGAGTTTTTTCTACACGGATATTAACTTTCTCTTGCTAGGCTTTATGTTGGAAGCTTACTTTAAAGAGAGTTTGGACACTCTTTTTGAGCGAGAGGTGTTTATTCCTTTTGGAATGACAGAGACAAGCTTTGGACCTGTCAAGCAGGCAGTTCCTACTCAAAAAGGGGTAAAGGCTGGGCTTGTTCATGACCCTAAGGCAAGAGTCCTGGGTGTTCACACAGGGTCGGCTGGGTTATTTTCAACCCTTTCTGACTTGGAAAAATACGCGGAGCATTATTTGACAGATACTTTTGCTGAGAATTTAACGACAAATGTTGCTGTTGGTGAGAAAAAGCGGGCTATCGCTTGGGACTTGGATGGCGAGTGGCTTCTTCACACAGGCTATACAGGAACTTTTGTGATGGTCAATCAAGCTAATAAGCAAGCGGTTATCTTTTTATCCAATCGGACTTATGACAAGGATGAGAGGGAGCAGTGGCTTAAAGACCGCAATCAGCTGATTGAAGTGATTAAAGAGAATTTGAAAAATTGAAAGAGGAGAAGAACATGAAGCGCTTACGCAGTTTGTTTAATGTCGAGCGTGCGAGTTACAGTGAGATTCGAGGACGTATTATTAGCGGTGCTAATATCGGTGGTGCCAACTTTATTATTCTAATTTTAGCCATTTTGATTGCCTCCATTGGGCTCAATATGAACTCGACAGCAACTGTTATCGGTGCTATGCTTATCTCGCCCTTGATGGGCTCTATCATGGCGATCGGCTATGGTTTTGCGACCAACGACACCGAAATCGTCAAGCGCAGCAGTCTCGGTTTTGCACTACAAGTGGTGTTTTCACTTGTAGTGTCTACGCTATACTTCTCGCTCTCTCCGATTTCAACGGCGTCTTCAGAGCTGATTGCTAGAACCTCTCCGACCATATGGGATGTGTTGATTGCCTTTTCAGGTGGTCTAGCTGGTATCATCGCCACAACTCGTAAAGGGGAGTACTCCAATGTCATCCCTGGTGTTGCCATGCAACGGCGCTCATGCCACCTCTGTGTACGGTTGGCTACAGCATTTCAGTAGGGAGCTTGACCTATTTTATCGGCTCTAGCTATCTTTTTTTGATTAATGTCTTCTTTATTTGCCTTGCGACGATTGTTGGATTTTACATTATGCGTGTCCCTATGGCAGAAAAGATTGACCCCGTGACACATAAAAAGAATGTCCGCAGGATTGTCCTCTATTCCATCCTAATGACCATACCAAGCCTTTTCTTTGCCGTTGGGCTTATCCACCAAGAAGTTGAAAATAAAACGCAGGTAGCTGCTGGGACTAGCCAAGTGACTAATACGACATTTGATGTGGAAAGTATCACTAAGCAGCTACAAGTCATCGCACCAAAAGTTGAGAATGTCAAGATTGGCTACCTCACCACTTGGGACAAGAGCTCTAGTCAGCAGCGTCAAACTCTAGAAGTTGTGGTGACAAGCTCTAGTGCTCTTGATGACGACCAGAAAAGTCTGATTAAGCGCCTACTCAAGGTACAACTCTCCTACGACAATATCTCCTTTATGGAGCAAAGTATAAACTAAAAAGAAACTCGACTAGAGTTTCTTTTTCATATGGATATGCTCAATTCCAGCCTCTTTGAAAGCTTCACCAACGGTGGTGAAGCCAAGGCTTTCGTAAAAGGATACAGCAGGCAGTTGGGCATGTAAAGACATGGCTTCAAAGCCCTGTTTTTTGCTAAAGTCGATGACGTATTGGAGGAGTTGTCGTCCAATACCGTGTTGGCGATAGTCTGATAGCGTTGCCATGCGCTGTAAAGTGACCTCTGTTTTGTCTTTATTTGGAAAAAGTCTACAGGTGGCTAGAGCTTGATTGTCATCATCATAGTAGATAAAGTGTAGACAGTAGGCTTCCTTGCTGTCGATTTCAACAGTATGTGGTATCTTTTGCTCTCTTACAAAGACTGCTTGTCTGATACGCAAGGCATCAAGGTAAGTGTCTGACAAGGTATTTCGTGTGTATCGGATAGTCATGTTGCCATTATAACAAAAGCTCTTGTTTCAAACAAGAGCTTTTAGAGTTTATTGGCTCTATAATATCTGTAGTGGGTAACGCCACCTCAGAGGGTATAGGGCTTTTTGAGTGTAGAAAAAACATACTAAGATTAGTAGTGAGGAAATCTCCGACGGGAGAGAGTACTCACTACTTTTTCTTTATGTTAAAGTAGAGGTGTCTTGTTAAGTCGAGAACTCTTTTGACGCTAGACGTCGCATCAAAAACTGGCAAGACACCTGTTTTAGGAAGAATGTTATCAAAGTATGTGGGACGCCAGACGTCAAGTATTGAAAATGACATCACTAAAACAAGGAATTTCAAGACAAAGAGGTAATATCATGCGTTCAGTTTTCGGGATTGATGTGAGTAAGGCAAGTTCAGAAGTGGCTATTCTAGTCAATGGCGAGAAGGTTCATAGCTACACCATGGCCAATGATGCCATTGGCTTTTCTCGGCTACTTGGTGATTTGAAAACCGTCCACAAGCCAGAAATCATCTTTGAAGCAACAGGCGTCTATTCTCGTCGTCTTCAAGCTTTTCTGGATGAACATAGCTACGCTTATACGCGACTCAATCCCTTAGAAGCCAAGAAGCAACTGGATAGCTTGCGTGTGCGAAAAACAGATCAAATTGACGCTGAAAAACTGGCTCAGTCTCAGTCTGTACTGAATCGTAAACCGACGTATGTCCAAGAAGAAGTATATCAAAACTTGCGGGATCTCAGCCGTTTCTATCAGAACTTAACAGAGGACATCGTTCGAGCTAAAAACCGCCTGCACAAGGTCTTACAGGTCACTTTCCCAGAGTTGGAGACTATCTTATCAACACCAACTGGGGAACAATACTGGAACCTAGTCATAGATTTTCCTTGCAAGGACTTGGTGCTTGAGTTAAGCAAGGATGAACTCTCAGAGAGCATCCGTCAGTCCACTTCAAAACGTATTTCGGACAAGCGTGTGGCGTACTTAGCTGAGAAGCTGATAGCACTAGCTAATCAATCTTATTGTGCCGTCAAGAAAACCTCTCCAATACTAGAAGAGGTGCGTTACTATGGAAAAGAATTGCTTCGGCTTTCTGAACAGAGACAAACTGTTCTAGACCAAATGGTGGAGCTAGCTCAGCCATTACCAGAGTATGACATTCTACTTTCTATTCCTGGTATCGCTGAGACTACTGCAACAAGTATTATTGGTGAACTGGGAGATATTCGCCGTTTTCAGTCTGCCAATCAAATCAATGCCTTTATCGGTATTGATCTGAGACACTATGAATCTGGCAACTTCCTCGCTAAGGAACACATTACCAAGCGTGGCAATCCCTACGCTAGAAAGATTCTGTTCAAATGCATTCACAATATCGCTTCAGCCAGTCATACCAACCCTTGCCATATCGCAGACTTTTATGAGAAACGAAAAAGGCAATCGCAAACGACTTCAACCAAGCCACACACGATTGCCTCCATACACCGTCTCATTCGGACAATGTATTACCTCATTACGCATAACAAACTTTATGATTACACTTTAACCCAAAATCAGTAAAATTGTTTATGCACTATCATTGTAACACCTTATCAAAAAATTTCAACATAAGGTGTTGCTTTTGTATACACTTTTTACACTAAACTTTAGTCCAAAATAAAATAATTTCCATATTTGGATTACTGAACTCAAAATAGTATTCATCAAATACCTTGAAAGGATTGACAAATGGTAGAAAAAGTCCCATATGACCTATAATGAAAAGCGACTAAACCATCATTAGGAGATACTTATGGAACATATTAAAAATACCAGTATTAATAATACCACAAAACTCATTGGAATCAAAGACTTAAACATCAAAATAGCACTTGTTCTTGTAGCGTTACAATAGATGTGAGACTTCTATAAGTCAAAAAGAAGATTCCCTGATATGATAAGAGTACCACCACTCATCAAAAAGGAATCTTCACATGACTAGTACATCACAAAATCTTCGCTATTTACCACATACTCTAGAAACACGTTACCACGCTGTTAAAACCTACCAAAACGGAGCATCTGTCGCCTTCATCTGTCGACGTTACAAAGTTTCAAAAGCCTCTCTCATGCGCTGGAATAAGCGTTTTGATGGCACAAAAGAATCTCTAAAAGACCGTTCTCATCGCCCTCTAACACCACATCCAAAGGCTCATACCCAGCAAGAGCTGACCTGGATTAAAAACTGCATCAAAAGAAATCCAAACGCAACCCTCATCGAAATCTTCTACAAGCTCAAAACCAATAAGGGATATGATAGGCACCCTTGCTCACTCTTTCGGATTTTGAGAAAACTAGACTTCTTCAAATCCCCTAAAACAAAGAAAAAACCTTATGTACCCAAACCATATGACACTCCAACTGAGCTTGGTATCAAGTGGCAGATGGATGTCAAATACGTACCAACTCACTGCTATACAGGTAAACTGCCCGATAAGTTTTACCAGTATACCGTCATTGATGAAGCCAGTCGTGAACGCTTTATATTCCCTTTCAAAGAGCAGTCGTCCTACTCAACCGTTCAATTTCTCAAAATGGCGATCAAACACTTTGGATACAAACCCAAAATCCTCCAAACGGATAATGGCTTTGAGTTCACTCATTTCAAAGAGACCAAACAAGTTCACCCACTAGACTTGCTGTGTCAGGAACTTGGCATTGAGCACAAGCTGATTCGTCCTCGAACACCAAGACATAATGGCAAGGTTGAACGCAGTCATCGAAATGACAATCGACGTCTCTACCAGCACCTGACCTTTTACTCCTATGACGACCTCATCAAGCAGATGAAAACCTATCTTTATCGTTCTAATCGACTCCCTATGCAAACTTTAGGATGGAAATCTCCTATCGATATCAGAAAAGCTTTACTAGAAGCTAGCTCCTAGTAAAGCTTAACAAATGGATAACTTCAAAATAACATTTTAGGTCTCACATCATTGACAAAGGTACATAAACATCAAAATAGCACTTGTTCTCAAACATAGGTCTCACATCGAGATAAAAGCCGAGCTGGATTACCCCGCTCCAGCCTGTCCGCATTGTCAAGGAAAGATGATCAAATACGATTTTCAAAGATCTGCCACCATCCCAATCTTAGACGTCCAAGGCATGGCAACTGTCCTAAAACTCAGAAAGCGACGCTTTCAGTGTAAAGCGTGCCGTAGGGTTTCTGTCGCCAAAACTAGTCTGGTCAAGAAAAATTGCCAGATTTCACAGCCTGTCTGGGCGAAAATCACCCAACTTCTCATCGAGAAACAGACCAATACAGACATCGCAAGACGCCTCCACGTCTCTGTTTCTACCGTTCAAAGACAGCTAAATGCTTTCTCTTTGAAAGAGAATTTTGAGACTTTACCAGAGGTCTTGAGCTGGGATGAATTCGCAAGAAACAAGGGTAAACTAGCTTTCATTGCGCAAGATTTTAAGACCAAGAAAATCATTGCTCTTCTTGAAAACAATCGCCAAACGACCATCAAAAACCACTTTTACAAGTATTCTAGACAGGCTAGGGAGAAGGTCAGAGTGGTCACAGTAGACATGTCGGGAGCCTACATTCCCATCATCAGGAAGCTATTTCCAAAAGCTCAAATCGTCCTTGACCGTTTCCATATCGTGCAACACCTCGCTCGAGCCATGATGACGACTCGTATCGCCATCATGAAGGCATTTGACAAGACATCTCTGCCTTACAGAGCCATGAAAAATCACTGGAGAATCCTGCAAAAAGACAGCAGAAAGCTCTCCGACAAGGCTTTCTACTCCAGAACCTTTCGACAGACCCTGACGCCTAGAGAAATTGTCCAGAAAACCTTAGCTTTTTCGCCCGAACTCCGCTATTATTACGAACTTTATCAGCTTTTGCTTTTCCATTTTCAAGAGAAGCGTGTCAAGGCTTTCTTTGGACTCATTCACGACAATTTGGGTACTGTCAACGCAAGTTTTTCAAGAGTTTTTCGGACTTTTCTAAGGCATGAAACCTATATCACCAACGCTCTGAAGCAACCTTATTCCAATGCCAAACTGGAAGCCACTAACAAGCTTATTAAAGACATCAAACGACAAGCGTTTGGATTTCGTAACTTCAAGAACTTTAGAACAAAGATTCTCATCACTCTGAACATACAAAGAGAGAGAACGAAAATCGTCCTCTCTCGCACATAGCTTTTCATCACCCACTACAGTTGACAAAGAGCCAGTTTATTAAACTAAATCTTGAACAGCGTCATCCATTGAGAGAACTTCGTGGAAGACACGTTGTGTGAGTTCAGTTTTTTGTTCTTTAGTGAGGTATTTGGTGTTGACACAGTAACCTGAGATACGAACGATAACATCTTCGCCTTTCATAATCTTGTCGTAGACATCTTTAAGGTCCATAACGTTTAAGTTGACGTGTTGTCCACCGTTTTCAAAGTAACCATCAAGGATAGTGACAAGGTTCGCCACTTGTTCATCAAAGGTTTTACCAAGCGCACGTGGAGATACTTGAGTGGTGAGTGAGATACCATCATTTGCGTGTGCAAAGTCAAGTTTTGCAAGTGAGTTCAAGTTTTGCAACCAACCACCTTTAGCCTTGTTAGATGGGTTAGCACCTGGTGAGAAGAATTCCAATTTAGAAAGGTTGACAGTACCATCTTCATTGAGGTAAACACCCTTGTGGACTGGAGAGTTACCTGTTTGTTTAGAGTAGGCAACGTTTGACGTGATGGTAAGTAGTGATACAGTCGCTTCAGCGTCTTTGTAGAGTTTGTGTTTTGCAAGACGTCCGTGGAAAGCTTCTAGCAACCATTCAGCGATTGAGTCTACACGGTCATCATCTTCACCGTAACGTGGGTAGTCACCGATTGTTTCATAGTCGTAGATGTAGCCATCTTCGTCACGGATAGGTTTAACAGTAGCGTATTTGATAGCTGATAGAGAGTCAACAGTATTTGCAAAACCACAGATACCAAATCCCATGTTAGCACGAACACGTGTAGGCAAGAATGCCATTTGAACAGCTTCGTAGTTGTACTTGTCTGTCATGTAGTGGATGATGTTCATGGCATCGACATAAGTATCTGTCAACCAGTCAAGTGATTTTTCAAAGTTTGCTTTGACGGTTTCAAAGTCAAGGACTTCGTCACGAACAGGTTCTACATCAAAGACTTTGTAGTCCTTATGCACGTCGTCATAACCACCGTTAAGACCTGTAAGAAGGGCTTTCAAAACGTTAACACGTGCACCGAAGTATTGGAGGTTGTGACGTTGTTCTTCATTTTCAGGGTCAAGTGGTGATACGCAGCATGAGATACAGCTCATTTCACCATAGCCTTCTTTAGCCATAGTTGTAACACCTTCATATTGGATAGAAGAGTGTTTGTGGCTCATTGCCATACAGTATCTACGGAAAGCATAAGGCAATTTATCTGACCAAAGAACGGTCAAGTTTGGTTCTGGAGCGTTTCCGATATTGTCAAGTGTGTTTAGGAAACGGTAGTCCATCTTAGTGACACGGTGGCGTCCATCAGCTCCCATACCAGCCATAGAAGTGGTGATGAAAGTAGGGTCTCCTGAGTAAAGTTCGTCGTAAGCTTTGGTACGAGCAAATTTTACAGTGCGAAGTTTAAGGACGAAGTCATCAACAAACTCTTGAATTTCGTTTTCAGTGAAAGTACCACGAGCAAGGTCACGTTCAGCAAAGATATCAAGAACGATTGGCACACGTCCAAGAGAAGTTGCAGCACCGTTGATGACACGGCAGACAGCCATGAAAGCAATGTTAACCCATTGGATAGCTTCTTTGGTGTTCATAGCAGGCTTACGCACATCAACTCCGTAGAGGTCGCCAAGTCTAACCACTTCACCGAGTGCTTGGTATTGAAGATTGATTTCTTCACGTAGACGGATAGTTTCTTCGTCAATGTCAGTAAGCGCATTCCAGTCGTTCACTTTTTCTTGCATGAGGTAGTCAGCACCGTAAAGAGCAAGGCGGGCATAAACCCCGATGATACGACCACGTGAGTAAGCATCAGGCAAACCAGTTACAGTGTGTGCGTGACGAGCACGACGAATGTTTGAAGTATAGGCACGGAAGATACCGTCATTAACAGTTGTTGCATATTTTGTGAAGATTTCATGCACAGCTGGGTCTGGTTCGTATCCGTGTTCTTTGAGGGCTGTTTCAGCCATACGAATACCACCTTTTGGCATGAAGTTCAATTTGAACAATTCATCATTTTGAATACCGTAGATGAGTTCGTTTTCTTTGTCAATGAAACCAGCTGGGATGTCAGCAATAGAAGTCGCACGAGTATCCATAGGGAAGCGACCAGCTGCTTCGTAACCTGCTTTTGTTTCTTCGATGATTTTTTTAATATGCAAAGAGCGTTCAGTCGGTCCTGCTAAGAAACTTTCATCACCATCATAAGGGGTGTAGTTTGCTTGCACGAAACGTGAAACGCTAGCCTTTTCCTTCCAATCATTTCCTTTGAAGCCTTCCCAAGCCTTTTCAAAGACGTCAGTGTTCGTTTTTACTGTTGCCATAATGTTATGTTCTCCTTATTCTAGTAACACTATCTGTTACATTTACAAATTTATTGTACCATATAGTAAGCGTTTTCTAAACCAAAAGAAGCGTTTTCTAAAAGTTTCTTTTATAATACAGTGTACTAAATAAAACTTAACTGTATTATAAATATCCCAAACCAGTCAAGTTGCCTTGAAAATTGTATAATAGAAGAAGTAAAATAGGAGGCATTCTATATAAAAAGTCAAGAATAATTTTTAAAAATATTAACTATTTTTAAAAGCTATTTAGAAAATTGATTGCATGTGAAAAAGACCTGCTAAAAGCAAGTTTTTAAAATGATTCATGACTTTATAGTTTTACCTTAGCTTAGCTTCATCAAACAGTTGATTGGTTTTAAGAAGATGATAAATTACACGAATGAGCTTTTTAGCAACATGTGTCACAGCTACATTGTAATGCTTTCCTTGACTGATTTTTAGTCTTAAATAGGCTTTAAAATGTGGGGAATAAATGGCTATAAGCTTAGCAGCCTGTATTAGAGCGTACCTTAGATAAGAGGAGCCTCGTTTTACCATATGACCGGTATTATCCATCTGTCCTGATTGGTAAATGGCAGGGTCTAATCCTGCAAAGGCCTGGAGCTGATTTGGATTCTTGAAATTATGAATATTCTTAATTTCAGCTAGAATAATAGCACCAAGACGACTTCCAATTCCAGGAATAGAAGTAATAGGAGAGTTCAACTCAATCATCAAGAGGTTAATTTCCTCTTGGACTTGGTTAATTTGCTTATCGTAGTGTTTAATGCTTTCAATTAATTGAACTAACTCCAAGGATAAAACAGGTGAAGCATTACCAATAGTCTGTTTGGCTGTTTCTTGTATCTGATGCGCCTTATCAGCGGTTAGTCGCTTAATTTTAAGCAATGATGAGAACCGAGCACGAGCTATTCTTTGTGGAGAAGGATAGTTTGTTAGTAAGTCATAGATAAACTGATTATAGAGATTATTAACGATTCTGTGGAGTTCAGGGAAGATAATATCAAGTAATCTGATGTATAAATTCTTGCATCTAGATCGTGATTGAATTAGGCGATTTTGATAACGTGTCAGCTCTTTTAACTCGTCTAATACCCTATCTGTTTGATAACGTTCAGGGGTTACGTCAGAGCGTAGCTTACGAGCAATTAAAAGGGCATCTTTCCTATCAGTTTTAGTTTTTCTAAGCGATTGTGATTTAGCAAATTCTTTGATAATGAGCGGGTTGTAGGCAAATACATTGTAGCCTAAGTCTCTTAAAAAGGTCACTATATTGTAGTTATAGTGTCCTGTTCTTTCAAGTGCTATCTGGACATCTTGTGTGATAGGAGATAGCTGTTCTAGCTTTAGTTTCAGCTGATGAAAACCTTGACAAGAATTGGCAAATCTGAAGTTGGTTATCACTGTTTCTCCAGTTTCGTTGATACAGGCTAAATCGTGTTTGTTTTTGGCAATATCAATACCAACATAAAACATAAGTTTCTGGTTCCTTTCGAGATTATTAGCGACTGTTGTTCGTTCCACGCACTCTTTGTCTTGTATCCTTACACGAGATAAAACGTCTGGGCGTTATCATTCTCATTACCAATTAAACAAAGAGCTGTGGTTAGAGCCTCCTAGAAATCGTCAAAGCGATTGGTGGAAGATACTAATCCACAGCGCTGAACTAAGTATAAAACAAATCTAAAAAATAATTAAAGAAAGGGTTTATACTAGCGGGAGCTACCCGCTAATATAAATATAAGGTGGGTATGCTTATTTTTCCTTTAGTCAATGACACATCACGAAAAATTATCCACATTGACATGGATGCTTTTTTTGCTGCCGTTGAGATGCGAGATGACCCCAGCCTAAAAGGAAAACCTGTCGTTATCGGAGCTGATCCCAGATTGACAGGCGGGCGAGGTGTTGTCTCGACCTGTAACTACGAGGCGAGAAAGTACGGTATCCACTCTGCTATGTCCTCAAAAGAAGCTTATGAGCGCTGCCCACAGGCTGTCTTTATCAGAGGCGATCACGCCAAATACCGCGCTATTGGTATGCAGGTGCGTGAGATTTTTAAGCGCTATACTGACCTTGTGGAGCCCATGTCTATTGATGAGGCTTATCTAGATGTCACG
Organism: Streptococcus hyointestinalis; assembly: GCF_900459405.1. Classification (NCBI taxonomy): domain Bacteria; kingdom Bacillati; phylum Bacillota; class Bacilli; order Lactobacillales; family Streptococcaceae; genus Streptococcus; species Streptococcus hyointestinalis. The sequence continues at coordinate 1,964,929 of NZ_UHFN01000007.1, read as the reverse complement.
GAAAATAAAATCAATAGCAAGTCAGCCATTAAAATCGCCAAACTCATCCAACACGACATTTGGCAGGAGCTACATCTCACTTGCTCTGCTGGTGTGTCCTTTAATAAATTTTTAGCCAAACTGGCTTCTGACTATGAAAAGCCAAAAGGGCTTACGCTCATTTTGCCAGAGGATGCTGAGGATTTTCTAGCGAAACTTCCTATCGAGAAATTCCACGGTGTGGGTAAAAAGACTGTTGAGAAATTGCATGCCATGTCTATCTACACTGGAGCTGATTTGCAACAGGTGCCTGAGATGGAGTTGATTGACCGCTTTGGGCGCTTTGGTTATGACCTGTATCGTAAGGCACGAGGTATTAGCAATTCTCCTGTCAAGCCTAATCGTGAGCGCAAGTCCATTGGCAGCGAGCGCACTTATCGTAAGCTTTTGTTTTCTGATGAGGACATCAAGGCTGAGATTAGTAACAATGCTAGGCGTGTCGCCGAGACCCTTGAGAAGAATCACAAACTCGGGCGCACCATTGTTTTGAAAGTGCGTTATGCAGATTTTTCGACCTTGACCAAGCGTGTGACTCTGGATGACCTGACTAGTGACCTAGAGCTGATTGAGCAGACAGCTCAGGCGATTTATGACAGTTTGGAGGAAAATAAAGCTGGCATTCGTCTGCTTGGTGTGACGGTGACAGGACTTGACGATGCTTACCAGCGTTTGCAACTGTTTGATTATGATTAAAAGCACTTGATTTCAAGTGCTTTTCGTTTTATTTATCAAGTAAGGTTTGAGCTTTGCGATAGACGTAGATATACAAAGCTAAAAAGAGCAGTGGTACAATCACTGATGTTGGCACAAAAGAGCCACCTAAAACAAAGAGAGTCACGATAAGAGAAAGGATATTGTAGCCAACAGTATAGATGATACCAATCAGATAAGGCGACAAGTCAGGCTCACTGTCTACTATATGACTACGATTGCGAAATGCCAAGTAAGCAATGGTGATATTGGCAACCAATCCTATAATCGTAAGAACAAGCACACTGATATGCGTTGAGGCGAGAATCGCTTGATACTGGCTAGCAGAATACATCTTTTTAATCTCAGCTAGATTGTTCAAGAGGAAAAAGTAGCTTGCGATGAGATAAACCTTAAAAACTGCACCGAGTGTGTTTATCCATGCGATAAAGCTATTCCAAGATTTTAGCGACCGACGCACTTTTTCATATGAAATCATAATAAACCTCCTAAAAAATATGATGTTACGTTTATTATAATACGAATTGACAGAATGTCAACGTTTTCTTTAAGATTTGAAAAAGAAATCAATCTCTTCTTGGCTAAGACCAATCATGGGGTCAATCGTGGTGATATTTTCCTCTGTCAAGCGGTATTGGTTTGTCTCCTTGTCGTTAGAATTGTCGTTATCCTTCTCGCTTGCAGGCAGGTCTTGCTCCAAAAAGCGCTCGATGAGATAGGTATGTCTTTTAGTACCCTGTGTTTGGATGGCATAGTCAAACGCACTAATCTCTCCGAGTAAGATGAGTTTACTCTTAGCACGTGTGATGGCAGTGTAGATGAGGTTACGCTCTAGCATACGTCTGCTCTGCTGTGTGATAGGCAGGATAACCACAGGAAATTCACTCCCTTGTGATTTGTGGATGGACATGGCATAAGCGAGGGTTATTCTCATCCAGTCTTTTCTAGCATAGATAACCTCTTGCCCGTCAAAGTTAATAAAGAGCTCATCTTGCTTAGACTCTGTGTACTTGGCAGGGATGAGGTCTGTGATGTATCCAATATCGCCGTTAAAGACATTGTGTTCAGCGTCATTGATGAGGTGGAGAACCTTGTCACCTTTACGAAAGGTCATATCGTTAAAGGTAAAGGAAAGGTCTTTTTCGGGATTGAGTAGTTCTTGAAGCAGTGTGTTGAGGTTGTTGATTCCAGCCTGTCCACGATACATGGGGGCGAGGACTTGAACGTCTTGAGCCTTGATACCATTTCGAAGAGCGGACGCAACAATCTTGACCACCATATCTGGGATGTAATTGGCTTGCGCTTCAAAGTAAGAGCGGTCAGGCTTTTTAGATGTAAAGTCAGCTGGCAAAAGCCCTTGTCTTATCTGACTTGCCAGTGTGACAATGGTAGAGTCTTCAGACTGCCTAAAGATTTTTTCAAGGCAGACTTTTGGAAGCTCAGGGATTTTGAGCAAATCCGCTAAGACCTGTCCCGGTCCGACAGAAGGGAGCTGATCGCTATCACCAACGATAATGACCTGAGCATGCGAGGGCAGAGCTGAAAAAAGCTTGTGGGCAAGCCAAGTATCCACCATTGAAAACTCATCTATGATAATCAAATCACAATCCAACTCATCATCTAAAAGCTGAAACTCTTGGTCACGGTTTAAGCCCAGATGTCGGTGAATGGTAGCACTCGGAAGCCCTGTCAGCTCATTCATCCTGCGGCTAGCTCTTCCAGTCGGCGCTGCCAAGACAATAGGTAAGTCCTTGGATTTCTTTAAGTCAATCGTGTGGAGCTCAGCATAGGTCTGAATGATACCGTTAATAACAGTTGTCTTTCCCGTTCCTGGTCCACCTGTTAGGATAAAGACCTTGGAGCTTAGTGCGTCACGAATGGCTTGTCTTTGGATGGAGTCGTAGCTAATTCCCAGTTCTTTCTCGACTTTTTGGAGTTTCTTTTCAATGCGCTCATCGCTAGATAGATTTTTGAGTTCAAAGTTGAGGATACGGTGAAGCTGTTTTTGGATACCAGCTTCTGAAAAATAAAGACTGTTATCAAAAATCTTCGTTTCCACATGCTGGATTTTCTCGTCATTGATGAGCTGTGTCAGCTCGTTTGCGACGAGTGCGGGGTCAATCTCAATTTGCCGTGACTGCTCAAGAAGTGTCAAGGTCTCCTCAAGCAAGCGCCGTGCCTCAACATAAGTATCTCCACTATTCATACAGATATTCAAGAGGCAATGAAGGAGTGCCGCCCGAAAGCGCTTGGGCGAGTCATCTGCAATCCCCAGCTGCTCGGCTAGCTGGTCAGCAATTTTAAAGCCAATCCCTTGGATATCCTCGACCAATTGATAAGGATTGTCCGTGATAACATCAAGCGTTGTTTCCTTGTAATGGTCGAAAATCTGCATAGCATAGCGGTTAGAGATACCATACTCCGCTAGTTTTGAGAGGATTTGCTCGCTACCGTAGTTTAGTCTGAGTTGAGCGATAAATTGCTCTTTTTTGACTTTTGATAGACCAGAGATAGTATCCAGCTTACTTGGATCTTCTAAAATCGCATCGATAGGGTCATTACCATAGAGGGTCACGATTTTTTCAGCTGTTTTTTTACCAATACCCTTAAACTGGCTGCTGGAAAAATAGTTAATCAGACCTGAGGCGCTAGGCTTTTTTCGCTCGTACCGACTAGCGCTCAACTGCTCGCCGTACTTTGGGTGTTCGACCAGCTCGCCCCAAAAAGTATAGCTCTCTCCCTCTATGACCTCTGCCATGATACCTGTGACGATAATCTCAAAATCATCAAGAGAACTATCCGTATCTTCGATATTAAGGAGTAAAATTTTGAAAAAATTGCTGGCATTTTCAAAGATAATGCGCTCAATACTGCCTGTGAAAAAGTATTCCATGATATTGTCCTATTTATGAGTGTTAAAATAAGAGGTCGATGACATCTCCCTCTTATCTTGTTTATTGAACAGTTCCTATGCGGTTAAATGGCCAGATACGGAACTTCACTTCTCCGATGATATCTTTCTTTTTAAAGGTGCCGACCTCACGGCTGTCTCTAGAGACGATACGGTCATCACCAAGAAGATAATACTGCCCTTTTGGAACGGTTATAGTAAAGTCAGCACTACCATTAGCGTCTGTTGTAAAGGCTGTCGCTTTTTCAGCTAAGCCTTGAAACAGGGCATTGTAAGAGTAGGTGCTTTGCAATTTGTCCTTTTTAAACAGCTTTTGGTAAGTCTCAAGATAAGGCTCTTTGACGACTTTACCATTGACTTTTAAGACATCGTTTTTATAGCTGATAGTGTCACCAGGAAGCCCGATAACACGCTTAACGATAATTTTCTTTTTACCATCTTCCTCCTCAGAAGCGACCACAATATCAGAGCGGTCAATAGAGGTGTGTGAAAGCACCAAGAGCCTTTCGTTGTTGGCAAGAGTAGGGTCCATTGAGTGCCCATCTACTCGGACAAACTGCCACAAGAAAAGTCGACTAAGTCCAATAACAGCGAAAATGAAGATAAAAAGTCCCCATTCTTTCATAAATTTCTTCATAAATGTTCCTTTTTTTCCTAAGAGTGTAAAAGCTTGATGGCTTTTTGAGTATTAGCAAAGTGCAATTTAGCGGTTTCTTCAAGTGCAGACATGCCTTGTGTTTTTAAAAGCTGACTAGCAATCTTATCAGATTTTGCACCAGCACCACTTGGTAGTAGCATGCCGACTTTTTGGCTAAGCTGCTGGAGATTTTCTAAAAAGAGCTGGCGAGCAATGACAGAGCTGACCGCAACAGCTAGAAACTGACTCTCTGCTTTTTCCACAAGAGAAAATGCCTCATCAAAGTGATTTTTTTCCTGCTTGAGGTAGTTGAGATAGTTTTTTTGACTGGTGAAAGCATCGATAACAATGCCGTCAGGTTGCACTCCCTCCTGCAAGAGTAAAAAAATAGCCTGATTGTGAAGCGCCACCTTGACAGAAATAGCATTGTAAGGTTTACCTGACCTGACGACTTCATTGTACTTGCGAGGTGATAAAAGCAAGCTCTTGTGAGGAATCTTTTCCTTTAGGAGGGGTGCTATCTGGCAGATTTTATCATCTGTCAGAGTCTTGGAGTCGGCGACACCTAGCTCTCTCAAGAAAGAAAAATCATCTGGTGTGACAAAAGAAGCCACAACAGCCAACCCACCAAAGTAGGAGCCGTTTCCCACTTCATCAGAGCCAATCAGTGCTTGTGTTTGCTGATTGAGCGCTGCATTTGTTGTGGTTTCTTTGGCGTAGCCAAAAGTCTGTGCTAGGCTTGAAGCATTTTTCCCTTGAAAAACGAGTTTTCCAGAATGGTAGAGTGAGACGCTGCAGCCATCCATCTTTGCAAAAAAAGCAAGATGTGGGTTTTTATTAGGCACTTGATAGGCTTTTAAACGCTTCATCACTTGCTTTTGCAAGGCTAAATCAGAAGACATAACGACTGTATTCATAATTAGCATTATATCATAAAAAGATAAGCCTGTAACTGAAAAGCCTCCTTATATTATATTTAGTGCAGTTAGCTACTGCCAAAGCCCAAGTGTTATACTTGGAAAAAGCCACTGTGGATTAGTTTCTACCCTCCAATCGCTTTGACGATTTTGGAAAGGCTCTAACCATAGCTTTTTGTTTCAATTGGTAATGAGTTTGATAACGCAGCGACGTTTTATCTCGTGTAAGGTAACAAGACAAAAAGTTCGTGGATAACCAAGTGCGCTTGAATAACCTATATGGAGGTACACATATGATTTTCGTTGGCATTGATGTCGCTAAAAACAAACACGATGTAGCTGTCTTAAACGACAAAGGAAAACTTATTCTTAAACCACTCACTTTCTCAAATACTAGAGCTGGTTTTAACTTGTTCATAAATACCCTCAGTCAGTTAAAACAAGACTATCTCATCGCACTTGAAGATACAGGACATTATGCCTTTAATCTTTTAGATTTTCTTCATGAACATGGAGCAACTGTCTATACCTACAACCCTCTACTCATCAAGGAATTCGCCAAGTCATTATCACTTCGTAAAACCAAGACAGACAAGAAGGACGCCCGTACCATTGCCCTTAAGCTACTATCCGACCCTAATCGGGAACAGTTTCGTCATGATAATAGAAAAGAAGAACTGAAAATTCTAACGAGACACATTCACCGTCTCAAGAAGAAGCAGTCTGATTGGAAAGTACAATACACTCGGTGTTTGGACATCATCTTCCCTGAGATAGATAAAATCATTGGAAAGCATTCTGACTACGCCTATGAACTCCTATCACACTATCCCAGCCCTCAGAAAATGAGTGAGGCTGGATTTGAGAAGCTTCTAGAAATCAAACGATTAACAATGCCAAAAATACAAGATATTCTCAAGGTCGCTCCAAACTCTATCGGAACAACTTCAGAAGCTCGGGAGTTCGAACTCATCGAAATCATTGAAAATATCAAGCATTACAAAAGACTCATCTCTAAAGCTGAAAACAAAGTCGATGAGCTGATGGCTGAGTTCACCTCGGTCATCACAACTGTGGCTGGAATTGGAAATCGTCTTGGATCTATCATTTTAGCGGAAATTAGGAATATCCATACCTTTGACAAACCAGCCCAACTTCAAGCTTTTGCAGGGTTAGAACCATCTATCTACCAATCTGGACAACTAGATACTCAAGGTAAAATGGTCAAGCGTGGGTCTCCACATCTTCGATGGGCTTTAATACAAGCTGCCAAATCAGTGGCTCGCTTTTCCCCTGCTTTTAAAGCTTACCTAAGAATCAAGTTAGACCAAGGAAAACATTATAACGTCGCTGTTGCCCATGTCGCTAAAAAGCTGGTACGAGTATTGTTCCATCTTCTCAAGAACAATACTCCCTTTGATGAAAGCAAGGTGAGATAAATACTTAAAACACAATACTTATCCTTGAAAAAATTTCAGTTATTTCAAGGTGTTTTCGTCGTACTCTCAAATAAGAAAATCGAAACAAAAATAAATTTAAAGTAAACTATTGACTTTTCTTATAGTTTGTCTTTCCATATGAGAATAATTTACGAAAAGCCTGTTTTAGGGTATAATAAATAGGAGGTATGACTATGACAAGTAAACAAACAGGAAAAAATCGTTATAAATTTGTTTTTGGGGATAAGCCACTCACCTTAACCACAGAAAAAGACAACCTTTTTATGGAAGAAGTTGAGCATCTCGCTCAGGAAAAGTATGAGGACATTAAGCAAAAACTCCCGTCAGCAGACGGTGAAACCATTGCGATTTTAATGGCTATCAATTCTTTATCTATGCAGCTAGAGCGTGAGGTGGCCTACGATACTCTAAAAGCTGAAAATGAAGAATTACGTCAAAAACTGCTGGCTAAGCCAAAAGAAACTGATGGAGAATAAGCATGCTGACAGTTTTTCTCTTTTTGATTTTAGTGTGGGCCTTCTACATTGGCTATAGCCGAGGGATTGGGCTTCAAGCTTTTTACACCTTTGTCTGCTTGCTAGCGCTTATTATTGCTAGCGTGAGCTTTAAGGATTTGGCGTCTCATTTGACCTTGTGGGTACCCTATTCAAATCCTACTCAAGACTCAAGTGTTACTTTTTTTAAGTCTGTCAATATCTTTGATTTAGACCATGTGTATTACGCTGGGGTTGCTTTTGTAGGCATTTATGCGCTGGTTTATGGCATTGGGCGCTTGCTTGGGATTTTTATGCACCTCTTTTCTTTTGAGCGCCTTGATAGCAGACCTTTTGCTATTACTGGAGGTGTCTTGTCAGTAGGTGTCAGTGCTTTAAGCTTGGGGCTTTTGCTTTCTGTCTTGGCGACAGTACCTATGACAAGCCTGCAAAATCACCTCTCAGCTAGCGGCCTAGCCCGCTTTCTCATTCAGATTGCCTCTCTAGTGACAAGCAGTTGGCTATAGAGTTTACGATAACTAACAACTTTCTTACCGTAGAAAGTTGTTTTTTTTCAAAAAAAGTTCATGTTTTTAGTTTCTTTTACGAATAAATAGATGAAAGGTAAAACATCATGTTGATTAAAAATATTTCATCTTTATTACAATAAGTGTTGACATGTGTTACAAAGAGAGGTAGAATAAAGATGAAAAAGATGTTAATCGTTGTATGGTAACAGCAATTTATTAACAGATAGAGGAGAAGAACAATGAAATATGGAGTTAATGAAAAACAACGCTACTCAATTCGCAAATACGCCTTTGGTGCTGCATCTGTCTTGATTGGCTGTGCCTATATGGCAAATGCTCAAGTCGCAAAGGCTGACCAAACAACAGCAAGTGACTCAGCAGTCGCAAAGACTGTCGTTGAAAACAGTGGTACCATTGTTGTTGACAAATCCACACAACCAGACAACACTGTCACTTTTGATAATTTGACAACTAAAGGCTCTGCTTGGGCAAATACAAACGTCGTTGACAATACCCAAGAACAAGCTGTATCAAGCACACCAGCTGCAAGTACAGCTACATCAGCACAATCACCAGCAACAACTACAGAAAACACAACTACACCATCAAAAGCAGCAACATCAACTAGCAATGTTGCAACACAACCAGCTGCTACATCTACAGCACAAACATCTACTAACGTCACCAAAGAAGCAACAGTTGTCGTCACTTACCCAGACGGCTCAACAGACGAAGTCAAAGTTAACTACACCGTTGCTGGACAAACAGACGCCGATAAGAACGAACCAACTGTTCGCACACAAACCGTCCGTCAAGGACAAACACCAACGGCAGACTCCTTTATTACCAATAAAGACAGCCTTCCAGCAGGTACAACCTATAGTTTCAAAGATGATTCTGCTCCAAAGACAGAAACACCTACGACTACACCTACAAGCACAAAACCAAGCACATCTGATACTGTTGCAGAACCTGCAAAACCAGCTGAAACACCTGTAACTACACCAACAACTACTAAACCAAGTACGACTGAAACCGTTAAAGAAACACCAAAAACGGAAACCCAACCAGCAACGACTACTAAAGACGATGCTTCTAAAGAAGAAAGCAAACCAGCTGAAGCATCAGCCAAAGACAAAGTCGTTAAAGAAGTCGTCACTGGTCCAGAATTGCCAGCTCGTGGTCGCTACACTTTCACTGAAAAAACAGCCGTTTACACCACACCAAGTACCAACAGTAGCGTCTCTTTCTACTTTAACAAAGGTAACCAAGTTAACTATGATAAAGTCTTAGATGCTGAAAACGCTCGCTGGATTTCTTACGTCAGCTACAGTGGTATTCGCCGCTATGCTAAGGTAGGAGAACTAACTAAGGTGCTTGAAGAAGTGACAGAACCTGAAAGCACTGAAGATAAGAAAAATATCCTAGCTCTCGCAGCTAGAGGTACTTACACCTTCACTAGCAAAGCAGAAGTCCGCAACGAAGCCAAGCTTTCAAGTCCAGTACAGTTTGAGTTTAGAAAAGGCGAAAGTGTAAACTATGACAAAGTATTGACAGCAGATGACTATAACTGGATTTCTTATGTTAGCTATAGTGGTATCCGTCGTTATGTGGCACTTAACAAAGTAGAAAAGGCAACAGTTGATACTACAAAGACACAAAAAGAAGAAAGCAAACCAGCAACTACTGCCAAGTCAGAAGCATCGACTTTGCCTGCAAATGGCACTTATATTTTCACTGATAAAGCTGATGTACGTAATGATGCTAAGATTTCAAGCCCAGTACAGTTTGAATTCCGAAAAGGTGATCGAGTCTACTATGACAAAGTTTTAACTTCCGATGATTACAACTGGATTTCTTATGTTAGCTACAGTGGAACTCGCCGTTATGTTGCTCTCAACAAAGTTGAAAACGCCACAGTTGAAACTCCACAAAAAGAAGAAACCAAACCAGCAACTCCAGCCAAATCAGAAGCTGTATCAACTCTCCCAAGTTCAGGCACTTATCGCTTTACAGAACGAGCAGATATCAAAAATGAACCAAAAACTTCAAGCCCAGCGCTTGCTTACTACAATGCTGGTGACTCTGTCAACTACGACAAGACCCTAGTGGCAGATAACCAAAATTGGATTTCTTATATTAGCCGCAGTGGTAATCGTCGCTACATCTCTGTTGGAAAAGCAACCCCTGCTAGCACACCAGCTGAAACAAAAACAGACCTTCCAAGTTCAGGTTCTTACACTTTTGACAAACGTGTCAATGTGAAGAACGAACCGACTACAGCTAGTGCTGTTGCTTTCTACCTCGATAAAGGTTACCAAGTTAACTATGACAAAGTGCTCAATGCAGACGGTCACCGTTGGATGAGCTATGTTAGCCGCAGCGGACAACGCCGTTATGTCCAATTTGACTAATAAGGTCATTTTGAAATCTGTTAAAACGCTACAAGTTATCTTGTGGCGTTTTTGAGTTCAGATGCCCAATTTACTATGATTTGCGATATAATAGAAAGTATGAATACTAAGATTTTAGAACAGTTAGAATTTGATAAAGTCATAGACTTGCTAACACCGTATTTACAGACGATGCAAGGAAAGGCAGAGTTAGCTCAGCTAAGACCCATGACGGACTATCGTCGTATCATGTCGAGTCTTGCTGAGGTTGACGATATGTCACAGATTTTTATCCAGTCGCATGGCTTTTCTTTAGGAGAGTTGCAGGATATATCAGAGAGTTTACGGCGCTTAGAGTTGTCTGCTGATTTGAATGTGGCAGAGCTGCAGGCACTAAAGCGTGTGCTGCTAGTATCTAGTGAAACCAAGCGTTTTTATGATGATCTTGAAAATGTAACTGTGGCTTCTCTGCAACCTTTATTTGAAAAGATAGACATTTTTCCACAATTGCAGGGGGCTTTGCAGGCTATCAGTGATGGTGGTTTTGTGGAGGATTTTGCCAGTCCTGAGCTGACTCGTATTCGTAGAAAGATTGCAGAGAGTGAGCGTGAGATTCGTGAGACATTACAGGATATTGTGAAAAAGCGTGGCGACATGCTGTCTGAGCAGCTGATTGTTAGTCGGTCTGGACGTAGTGTCTTACCAGTTAAAAATACTTACCGCAATCGTATTTCTGGGATTGTGCATGACATCTCTGCTTCAGGTAGTACGGTTTATATCGAGCCACGTGCGGTCGTGTCTTTAAATGAGCTGATTACGCAGCTGCGTGCAGATGAGCGCTATGAGGTGGCACGCATTCTGCATGAGTTGTCTGATTTATTGCGTCCACAAACTAATAGCATTCGCAATAACGCTTGGATTTTGGGGCATTTGGATTTTGTGCGTGCCAAGTATCTTTTTATGCGAGACTACTCTGCTGTTATCCCTAAACTCTCAGAAAACAAGACCATTCAATTGTTAAATGTGCGCCATCCTTTGCTAGCTCATCCTGTTTCTAATAGCCTCTATTTTGGTGAAGAATTGACCAGCATTGTTATCACTGGACCCAATACAGGTGGTAAGACCATTATGCTTAAAACTCTTGGTCTAGCGCAGCTGATGGCACAGTCAGGTTTGCCGATTTTGGCAGATAAGGGCAGTAAAGTGGCTATCTTTACAGAGATTTTTGCAGATATCGGAGACGAGCAATCCATTGAGCAGAGCTTATCGACCTTCTCTAGTCATATGACACAGATTGTCTCTATTTTAGAGAATGCTAATGAAGATAGTCTGGTTCTCTTTGATGAGCTCGGTGCTGGGACAGACCCTCAAGAAGGAGCCAGTCTTGCTATGGCTATCCTTGAGCATTTGCGCCTAAGTGGTATTAAAAATATGGTCACTACTCACTATCCAGAGTTAAAAGCTTATGGGATTGAGACTGCTTTTGTTGAAAATGCTAGTATGGAATTTGACACGACAACACTTAGTCCGACTTATCGCTTTATGCAGGGTGTCCCTGGTCGCTCAAATGCTTTTGAAATTGCAAGGCGCTTAGGCTTACCTGAGATTATCGTGGCTGATGCTGAGAGTCAGACCGATAAGGAGAGCGATGTCAATCGTATCATTGAGCGCTTGGAAGAACAAACACTTGAGAGCCGCAAACGTTTAGAGCGCATTCGTGAGGTTGAAAAAGAAAATCTGAAGTTTAATCGAGCGGTCAAAAAGCTCTACAATGAATTTTCACATGCACGTGATAAAGAGCTTGAAAAGGTTTATCAAGAAGCGCAAGCTATTGTTGATGAGGCAAAAGAGAAGAGTGATGAGATTTTAAAGACGCTTACAGCTAAAAGCCAGCTAAAACCGCACGAAGTCATTGACGCCAAAAAAGAGCTTGACAGTTTAGTCAAAGAGCCTGATTTATCCAAAAATAAAGTGCTTAGAAAGGCGAAGAAAGCTAAGGCACAAAGAGCACCTCGTGTGGGCGATGACATCATCGTGACCAGCTATGGTCAGCATGGTACCCTTATCAACCAACTCAAGGATGGGCGTTTTGAGGCGCAGGTTGGTTTGATTAAGATGACGCTGAAGCCAGATGAGTTTACTCTAGTGCGTGCTCAAAAAGAAACACCAAAACCAAAACGTGCTAAACAAGTGAAAGTAGTTAAAAAGGTAAGTCAAACTGGTCCACGAGCACGTCTTGACCTAAGAGGCATGCGCTATGAAGAGGCTATGCAGGAGCTCGACCGCTTTATTGACCAAGCACTGCTTAACAACATGGCACAAGTCGATATCATTCACGGTATCGGTACAGGCGTTATCCGTGAGGGGGTTACCAAGTATCTGCGCCGCAATAAACATGTCAAGAGCTTTGGTTATGCCCCTCAAAATGCTGGCGGGTCAGGGGCAACAATTGTTACTCTGGGCTAAGCTAGCTTAATATGAAGGAGTTTTGTATGTTTGATTATCAAAGACGCTATGACAGCTGGATGGTGCCTTTTAGGCGTTATCCGATGCTTGTCTCATTGTTGCGTTTAGCCAATCATTTTTTGACACACGTCATGTACATCATCTATCCTGTTTTGCTGCTACTTGTGTATATGGACCAAGGGTTCTCGCTGCTTTTAGGGATTTTGGTTCTTGTTCCAGCCATTAGTTTTAGTTTGGTGTCTCTTTTTCGTCATCTTTACAATCAACCTCGTCCCTACGAAACGTGGGATTTCAGTCCCTTGATTATCAAAACCAGCCAAGGCAAATCAATGCCAAGTCGTCATGTTTTTTCAGCGAGCATGATTAGCATGTGTGCTTTGCGCTTATCTTTTCCCTTTGGGCTTATGCTGTTAGGCTTTTCACTCATCTTAGCATTTTGCCGTGTGCTTGGCGGTGTGCATTATCCCAAGGATGTTTTGATTGGCTACGTTTTAGGTTTCTCATTTGGTCTCCTCCTCTTTTTGGTGTAGCAATTAGTGGAAAATGTTCTTATTTTTGTGTAGAATAAGACCATGATTAGATAGGAGGCTTATTATGGCTTACGCAATTACAGATGCAACATTTGAACAAGAGACAAAAGAAGGTCTCGTCCTTATTGATTTTTGGGCAACATGGTGTGGTCCATGTCGTATGCAGGCACCTATTCTTGAGCAATTAGAAGCAGAATTTGACGAAGATGACCTCAAGATTGTCAAAATCGATGTGGATGAAAATCCAGAAACGGCACGCAGCTTTGGCATCATGTCTATTCCGACATTGATGTTCAAAAAAGACGGTCAAGTCGTCAAACAAGTTGCAGGTGTGCACACCAAAGAACAACTAAAAGCGATTATTGATGAAATAAATGCTTAGTTAGATGAATGTATAAAAAGACTAGCTTCTACTAGAAGCTAGTCTTTTTTGGGCTTAGTGCCCTTTCTTTTTTTGGTGGCGTTTTTCTTGTTTGAGCTGGTATTTGTAGGTGGCTAAAGCACGCTGTTTTTTCTTTTTAGCTGTTTTTCGCTTTTGCTTAACTAAATCATGTGTTTTTTGTAATGCCAGCTGTGTCTTTGTTGAAACAATTGGTTGTTTCTTGGCACAGTTTAATTCACGTTGCATACGCTTTGGATTTTGCTTTTTAGGACTACTCTGTATTTCAAGGATAGAAGTTGCAGGGCTGATTTCTTCCTGTCTTTTCATCCAAATGGTTAAATCTTTACCAATAAATGTGATAATATCGGCTGTCTTAGGTTCCTTACCAAAGACATACCGAAAAGCACGATAGTGCTGTTTAGTATCACTATATTCAATCAAAGCACACCAAAAAGTGCCATCAAAATAGACTGTCATTTTCATGAAAGTCCCCTCCTCAAGTAAAAATCAAGGATAATGGACGACCCGGAGGGAAGGTTACTGACATCAAAGATGCTTGCAGACTACCAACTGCAATGTGTTTTTATATCACCTTTATTATACAATGAGCTTGGTTAAAGTTCAAATTAAAAAAAGTAGTGAACAGTCACTACTTTTAAGTCGCTTTTCTAAATTTCAATTGACTGTAAACGCCAAAGACCACAATCCAAATGAGTGAGCCGACTGCTCCGACCACTGTGTCTGCTTGCATAAAGAGAATGGCATAGACAAAGAGCATAAAGGCGATGGTGAGTGGATTTAGGATTATGTAGGCTGGCATGAGGTAGCCGTCTGTCATAAAGTCATCGGACTTGCGGTACTTGAGATGTGCAATCATAGTCAGGATGTAGATAGCGATATAAACCCCTGATGAAGAAGCAGTAATCAGCGTAAAGGTATTTTTGACAGCAGGAATCATGCTGATAAGCGCTGAAGCTGCGATGACGATAGCAGAGCAGATAATAGCTTTACTTGGTACACCAGAGCGTGATAGGGTGTTGATTTTAGCCTTGTTCATCCATTTTGTAGGGGCTTCGTTGGCTAGCTGATAGAGGTGGCGTCCAGTTGAGTAGAGCGTAGAGTTCAGAGCAGAAGCTGCTGATGTGAGGACGACAAAGTTAATAAGAGCTGCCGCCCATTTAAAGCCGGCTAATTGAAAGACCATAACAAAAGGTGAATTTTCAAGGCTGCTACCACCGCCAGAAAAAGCTCGCCAAGGGATGATGGTCATAATGGCAACCAAAGCACCGACATAAAAGATAACGATACGCATAGGAATTTCTTGGATGGCTTTTGGAAGCACCGTTCGTGGATTAGCTGTTTCAGAGACAGTGATTCCGACAAACTCAATGGCTTGATAAGCAAAGAAAACCATCTGGAAAGACACCAAGAACTTCATCCAACCATTTGGGAACCATTCAAAGTTATGGAAGATATTGTTGAGACTAACAGGACCTTCGGGTGTTTTAAATCCAGTCACCAGCATGATAATAGCCGTTGCAATCAAAGCTAGAATAGCGATAATCTTAATCATAGCAAACCAAAACTCGGTTTCTCCAAAAACTTTAACAGCGATGAGATTGATGGAAGCTAAAAGCACCAAAAAGACAATCTGAATAATCCAAGACGGCCAGGTCGGAAACCAATACTGCATGTACTTGGCAACAGCTGTAATCTCCGCCATCCCGAGGAAAATCAGTGAGACCCAGTAAGACCAGCCAGCAAAATAGCCCCAGCCTTGCCCTAAATAGCGTGTGATAAAGTTGATAAAGGTGTGCTGGTCAGGGTCTTGATAGAGCATCTCTCCCATTGCTCGCATCATAAAGAACATAAAGACGCCAGTGATGAGGTAGACCAGTAAAATAGATGGTCCAGTCAGGGCAATGGAATTTCCCGCTCCCAAGAAAAGCCCAGTTCCAATCGTTCCTGCAATGGCAATGAACTGGACGTGGCGGTTTTGAAGACCACGCACCATCCCATTTTCCAAATGCTCCGTGTCCGTGTTTGTTGTTTGTTGTTTATTTGACATGAATATTCCTTTTCCTATCTAGTTTCACTTCTATTATACTAGATATTGAGGACAATTTCAATTTCATTGAAAAGTAGCTGTACCTTTGTCAATGATGTGAGACCTAAAATGTTATTTTGAAGTTATCCATTTGTTAAGCTTTACTAGGAGCTAGCTTCTAGTAAAGCTTTTCTGATATCGATAGGAGATTTCCATCCTAAAGTTTGCATAGGGAGTCGATTAGAACGATAAAGATAGGTTTTCATCTGCTTGATGAGGTCGTCATAGGAGTAAAAGGTCAGGTGCTGGTAGAGACGTCGATTGTCATTTCGATGACTGCGTTCAACCTTGCCATTATGTCTTGGTGTTCGAGGACGAATCAGCTTGTGCTCAATGCCAAGTTCCTGACACAGCAAGTCTAGTGGGTGAACTTGTTTGGTCTCTTTGAAATGAGTGAACTCAAAGCCATTATCCGTTTGGAGGATTTTGGGTTTGTATCCAAAGTGTTTGATAGCCATTTTGAGAAATTGAACCGTTGAGTAGGACGACTGCTCTTTGAAAGGGAATATAAAGCGTTCTCGACTGGCCTCATCAATAACGGTGTACTGGTAGAACTTGTCAGGTAGTTTTCCTGTGTAGCAGTGAGTTGGGACGTATTTGACATCCATCTGCCACTTGATACCGAGTTTAGTCGGCGTGTCATATGGTTTTGGGACATAAGGTTTGTTCTTTGTTTTAGGGGATTTGAAGAAGTCCAGCTTTCTCAAGATTCGAAAGAGTGAGCAAGGGTGCCTATCATATCCCTTATTGGTTTTGAGCTTGTAGAAGATTTCGATGAGGGTTGCGTTTGGATTTCTTTTGATGCAGTTTTTAATCCAGGTCAGCTCTTGCTGGGTATGAGCCTTTGGATGTGGTGTTAGAGGGCGATGAGAACGGTCTTTTAGAGATTCTTTTGTGCCATCAAAACGCTTATTCCAGCGCATGAGAGAGGCTTTTGAAACTTTGTAACGTCGACAGATGAAGGCGACAGATGCTCCGTTTTGGTAGGTTTTAACAGCGTGGTAACGTGTTTCTAGAGTATGTGGTAAATAGCGAAGATTTTGTGATATACTAGTCATGTGAAGATTCCTTTTTGATGAGTGGTGGTACTCTTATCATATCAGGGAATCTTCTTTTTGACTTCTAGAAGTCTCACATCTATTGTAACGCTACAGTCTTTTCCTAGCTGATGGCAGATTACCTTGCTATTAGAGTATAATTTAGGTATAATAAGATGATTGAAATTTTTGATGTTTAGGAGAAATAGCATGTCTAACCAGTCGAGACGGAGCCGTAAAAAGAAAAGTAACAGTAACAATCTAGGGATTCTTAATCTTGGTTTATTATTACTTTATGCTATAGTGGCGACGATTACGGTCGTCATGATGTTTACCTATAATATCTTAAATGTATCAAGTTTAAACATCATCATTGCAAGTGTTCTTGCAGGAATATTTATTCTGGCTTTAGTTTTAGTGGTAACTAAGAAAGCTAAAGTTTTTACCTTGCTTTTATTAGTGATTTCACTACTCAGCTCAAGTGCGGCGTTATATATATCTAAAAGTACAGTTGATGTTTTAGATAAGATGAATCAAACAGCATCTGTGTCAGAGTATGAGATGACCATCGTTGTTCCTAAAGATAGTACCATCAATAGTGTGGCAGATATTACATCAGTCTTAGCACCGACAGACAATGACCAAGCCAATATTGATGCTCTTGTTCAAGATGTTGAGACAAATAAAGGTAAGACACTGTCCTTAGACAAAGTGGAATCCTATCAAAAAGCCTATGAAAATCTTTTGACAGATTCAAGTAAAGCCATGGTATTGAACAGTGCTTATGCTAATCTTTTGGAGTTGACTTATCCAGATTATGCTGATAAACTCCGCACGATCTATACTTATAAGGTTGAAAAAGAAGTTTCTGCTGCGAAGGAGACAACTTCTTCGACAGACGTGTTTAATGTTTATATTTCAGGGATTGATACATTTGGATCAATATCATCTGTCTCTCGTTCTGATGTTAATATCATTATGACGGTTAACCGCAAGACAAAGAAAGTTTTGTTGACCACAACACCACGTGATTCATATGTTAAGATTGCTGATGGTGGAAATGATCAGTATGATAAATTGACTCATGCTGGTATCTACGGTGTTGATGCTTCTATCCATACATTAGAAAATCTGTATGGTATTGATATTAATTACTATGCCCGGCTAAACTTCACGAGTTTCTTAAAATTGATTGACTTGGTTGGCGGAGTAGAAGTGACCAATAATCAGGAATTTACTAGTTTACATGGTAATTATCATTTCCCAGTTGGGCAGGTTTACTTAGATTCAGATAAAGCCCTAGGTTTTGTACGGGAGCGTTATTCTCTTACAAATGGGGATCATGATCGCGGAAAAAACCAAGAAAAAGTAATTGCTGCTTTAATTAATAAACTAGCGTCTGTTAACTCTCTTTCAAATTACAATGCCATCATTGAAGGTTTATCAGATTCTATCCAAACGAATATGCCAGTTGATACCATGATGACTTTGGCAAATGCACAGCTTGATTCAGGTGGTTCTTATACAGTTAAATCACAAGCTCTAGAAGGAACAGGAAGTACAGGAGAGTTGACTTCATATGCTATGCCAGGTGCCAGTCTTTATATGATGAAAGTTGATGATGCTAGCTTAGAGCAGATGAAAGCTAAAATCCAATCTACAATGGAGGGAAATTAAGATGATTGATATCCACTCTCATATTATATTCGGAGTTGATGATGGTCCTAAAAACTTAGAGGAAAGCCTTGCTTTGATTGGAGAGGCTTATGCACAGGGTGTTAGGGTGATTATTGCAACCTCCCATCGTCGCAAAGGGATGTTTGAAACACCAGAGGAAACCATTAAAACTAATTTTGCAACAGTTAGAGAGGAAGCAAGTAAGAAATTTCCAGATTTAATCTTAGGCTTTGGTGGCGAGTTGTACTATACTAAAGAACTACCTAGTAAACTTGAGAAAAAACAAGTTCCAAGATTAAATTATACGCGCTATATTTTATTGGAGTTTAGTAAAGGAACACCTTGGCGCGAGATACAAGAAGCCATCAATAATATCTTGCTTTTGGGCTTAACTCCAGTCATTGCTCATATTGAACGTTATGATGCACTGGAGTTTCATAAAGAGCGTGTCTTGGAGTTGATTAGCAGGGGTTGTTATACTCAAATAAACAGTTCACACGTGCTTAAACCAAAGCTTTTTGGAGATAAGTATAAAGTCTTTAAAAAGCGTGCACGCTACTTTTTAGAAAATGATTTGGTTCATTGTGTTGCAAGTGATATGCACAACCTTGACCAACGTCCTCCTTATATGAAAGCAGCTTTTGATACAATTGCTTCTGAGTATGGACAGGAAAAAGCAGAAGAGTTGTTTAAAACAAACCCTCAACTCTTGCTAGAAGATAAATTTATATAACATTATAGGAGATATTATGAAGGAACAAAATCCAAGTATGGAAATTGATGTGTTGTTATTGCTTAAAAAGTTATGGTCGAAAAAATTCTTAATTACCTTAGTGGCAGTATTTTTTGCCACCATTGCACTGTTGGTATCATTGTTTTTAATTAAACCAACCTACACCTCTACTACAAGTTTTTACGTTGGGAACCAAAAAGCGGCTGCTGAGAATGCCTTAACAGCTCAAGATTTGCAAGCTGGAAGTTATCTCGTTAAAGACTATAAGGAAATTATTACCTCTAAAGATGTTCGTCAACAAGTCATTGATGACGAAAAACTGACGATGTCTGCAGAAGAGCTATTGGGAAAAATGACAGTCGATATTCCAGTTGATACGCGTATTATTTCGATTAATGTGGAAGATGGAGATCCAAGAGAAGCAGCCCGTATTGCGAATGCTTTGCGAGTCGTATCATCTGAAAAAATCAAGGCAGTCACAAAGGTAGATAATGTTGAAGAGGTCGATCCAGCAGAAGCACCGACTGAGCCATCATCACCAAACATCAAGCGAAATGTTGCCCTTGGATTTTTGATTGGAGGCTTTCTTGCTGTTGTGATCATTCTTATAAGAGAAGTCTTAGATGATCGTATTAAACGTCCAGAAGATATTGAAGAAGTATTAGGTTTACCGCTTATTGGTGTCGTTCCAAATACAGATAAGCTGAAATAGGAGAAAAAAATGCCACAGTTAGAATTAGTTAGAAATAAGGCTTTATTAGCTAAGAAAGTAGAAGAGTATTTTAACTCGATTCGTACCAATATCCAATTTAGTGGAGCAGGTCTTAAAACCATTGTCTTAACTTCAGTACAACCTGGGGAAGGAAAGTCAACTACAGCTGCTAACCTAGCGATTTCGTTCGCCCGCGCTGGCTATCGTACCTTACTGATTGATGCCGATGTGCGTAATTCAGTGATTTCAGGAACCTTTAAGCCGACGACTCGTATTCAAGGTTTGACGGCCTTTTTATCAGGAAATTGTGAGCTGTCTGAGGCTATTTGTGATACGAACGTTGAGGATCTGTATGTGATTCCATCAGGACATGTCCCACCAAATCCTACAAGCTTGCTACAAAACGCAAACTTTGACGCCTTGATGTCAACTGCTAAACAACTTTATGATTATGTGATTGTTGATTCTCCTCCGATTGGCTTAGTGATTGACTCAGCTATTATTGCTCAACGTTGTGATGCCTCTATCATTGTAACAGAAGCCAATGGTGTTAGACGTCGTTTTGTCCAAAAAGCAAAAGAGCAAATGGAACAATCACATGCACAATTTCTGGGAGTTATTTTGAATAAAGTTGATAATACTTTGGATAGTTACGGTGCTTATGGTCAGTATGGAGAGTATGGTCAATACGGGAAAACTGGTAAAAAAACTAAAGAAGCAAAATCAAAAAATCGCCGCAATAAGAAGTGATAAGATTAGTTGATTTCCCCAATTATATTTAGATTTACGAGCTATTTTATATAAATGAAAAGGAAAAAAGTTATGTACGATGATGTAGCTGAAGTTGATGCTAGTTTTTATATTAGAGTTATAAAAAGAGGATTTGATATAGTAGTTGGTATTTTAGGTACAGTATTTGTATTTTTTCCTATATTTATTTTTATAGCTCTGTTTTATCAATTTGGTAAAAATAAAGGTCCTATTTTTTTCTATCAAGAAAGAATGGGGAAGAATTATAAAAAATTTAAAATAATAAAATTTCGTTCTATGGTAGTAAACGCAGAACAAGTTTTGGAAGAAAATACTAAACTATATCAAAAATATATCTCTAATAGTTATAAATTGGATCCTAAAGAAGATCCTAGATTAACAGGGATTGGAGCTTTTATTAGAAAATTTAGTATTGATGAAGTCCCACAATTTATCAACATTTTAAAGGGAGATATGAGCTTTATCGGTCCAAGACCAATTCTAGAAAAAGAACTAGATGAATACACAGAAGATCAAGCTGATTTGTTACTATCTGTTAAACCTGGTGCAACAGGGTGGTGGCAAGTTTCAGGTAGAAGTGATGTTCATTATCCAGAGAGATGTGAATTAGAATTATATTATGTTCGTCATGCATCGCTAGCTCTGGATGTTAAAATTTTGATTCTTACAATAGTTAAGGTACTTGGTGGGAATGGAGCAGTGTAACAATTAAAGTTATGAAAAAAAATAGTTCGGTTAAAATAAACTTTATTATGAATTTTATTTTAACGATTTCAAATTTTGTATTTCCTCTTATCACATTTCCCTATGTTTCGAGGGTATTGCAAGCTAGCGGTGTTGGAACTGTGACTTTTGCAACTTCTATCATTACCTATTTTTCAATGGTGGGGATGATGGGGATTCCAACTTATGGGATAAGAGCAACAGCAAAAGTTCGTGATGATGAAAATAAATTATTTAAAACAGTCAAAGAAATCATGATTTTAAATGCAATCGTGATGTCTATAGCTTTACTAGTACTTTTTGTGACAGTTTTATCTATTGAAAAACTCTATTTGGAAAAAGAGCTTTATCTAATTTTATCTTCTACCCTTATTTTCAATGTCTTGGGAGTAGAATGGCTTTATAAAGGATTAGAAAAGTACTCTTATATCACTATTCGTTCTATTATTTTCAAATTTATCTCTGTCATCTTGATGTTTCTTTTTGTTCAATCAAGTGATGATTATGTCGTTTATGGGGCGATTACAGTGGTTGCAGCCGTCGGCTCAAATCTCTTAAACTTTATTAACTTAAGAACGATGTTTTCTGGTAAGATAAATGAGAAACTAGACATTAAACAGCATATCAGACCGACCTTAACTTTCTTTCTACTAACGGTATCCTCTACAATTTATCTAAATGTAGATACTACTATGCTTGGTTTTGTAAAAGGGGACGAAGCAGTAGGATATTACTCCGCAGCTGTTAAGATCAAACAGATTTTAGTCAGCGTAGTGACTTCACTGGGAGCGGTTTTGTTACCTCGTTTGTCTTATCATCATGAGCAAGGAAATACAGGTGAGTTTGAACGATTGACACAAAAAGCCTTAAGTTTTGTATTTTTGATTTCATTGCCTTTGGTCACTTATTTTATTTTAGTTAGTAAAGAATCTATATTATTCTTATCAGGTAGTGATTTTTTACCTGCCAGTCAGCCTATGCAGTTTATCATGCCAACGGTTCTTTTCATTGGTTTATCTAATTTAATGGGCATTCAAATTTTAGTTCCTACGAACCGTGAAAAATTAGTTGTCTATTCAACGATTACAGGAGCCTTGGTTGATATAGTTTTGAATGCTTTTATGATTCCAAGTCTAGGTGCCAGTGGTGCGGCGATTTCAGGAACTGTGGCAGAGTTTGCAGTAGCATTAGTTCAGTTTATCTTTATAAAAGAATTTATGTTACCCATCATCAAACAAGTTCAGTTTAATAAATTGGTTATCAGTTTAGTTTTGGCTACTGTTTTGACCATTTTCTTAAAAAATATTGTGTCAGTAGCAGTTTTTTTCCAACTGGTGATGACAGCAATGGTTTTCTTTGGGACTTATGGTGTGATGTTGTTATTGTTGAAAGAAACTTTCGTTATAGAAATTTCTCAGTCGTTTATTCATAAAATCAAAAAATAGGAGTAAATCATGTCAAAATATGATTATTTAGTTGTTGGTAGTGGCTTGTTTGGGGCAGTTTTTGCTCATGAGGCAGCTTTAAAAGGAAAAAAAGTAAAAGTGATTGAAAAGCGTGATCACATTGCAGGAAATATCTACACGAAAGAAGTAGAGGGAATCCAAGTTCATGAGTATGGGGCACATATTTTTCATACCTCTGATAAAGAAATTTGGGATTATGTTAACCAGTTTGCAGAGTTCAACCGCTATACTAATACTCCGATTGCTAACTATAAAGGTGAGATTTATAACTTACCTTTCAACATGAATACTTTTAATAAACTTTGGGGTGTGGTGACACCGGCTGAAGCACAAGCTAAAATTGAAGAACAACGCGCAGTTCTAGGTGGAAAAACACCTGAAAACTTAGAAGAGCAAGCCATTTCCCTTGTTGGAACAGATATCTATGAAAAGTTAATTAAATCCTATACTGAAAAACAATGGGAAAAACCTTGCACGGAGCTTCCAGCCTTCATCATCCGACGTCTACCAGTGCGACTAACTTATGATAACAACTATTTCAACGATACTTATCAAGGAATTCCAATTGGAGGTTATACTCAAATCGTTGAAAAAATGCTTAGCCATGACAATATTGATGTCGAGACAGGTGTAGACTTTTTTGCCAATAAAGAGCAGTACCTTGCGGATTATCCTAAAATTGTCTTTACGGGTATGATTGATGAGTTCTTTAACTATGAGCTTGGTGAGCTAGAGTACCGTAGTCTTCGTTTTGAAACAGAAACGCTTGATATGGAAAATTATCAAGGTAACGCTGTTGTCAACTACACAGACAGTGAAACACCATATACTCGCATTATCGAGCATAAGCATTTCGAGTTTGGGACACAACCTAAAACAATTATTACCAAAGAGCATTCACAGACATGGCAAAAAGGTGATGAGCCTTATTATCCTGTTAACAATGATCGCAACAACCATCTCTATAAAGCCTATAAAGAGTTGGCTGAAAAACAAGAAAATGTTATCTTTGGTGGTCGTTTGGGTCACTATCGTTATTATGATATGCATCAAGTCATTGCAGCGGCTTTACAGTGTGTCAATAATGAAATGAAGTAAATATGAGGAGAGGGAACTTCCTCTCCTATTTTTAGAATTGAGGACTTTTTGTGAAAAATATTAAGTTAATAGTAGCAACTCATAAAGCATTTCAAATGCCGAAAGATGATAATCTTTACCTTCCCATTCACGTTGGTGCTGAAGGTAAAGAAGATCTTGGTTATACTGGTGATAACACTGGCCAACATATTTCACTTTTAAACCCTTATTATTGTGAATTAACTGGATTATACTGGGCTTGGAAAAATCTTGATTGTGACTATCTTGGCTTAGTACACTATCGACGTTATTTTACAAAAAAATCACAAAATTTTTCAGATGATATCAAGATTGATGACGTGATTTTGTCACAGACAGATATTGAACATTTACTTGACGATGCGGATGTTATTGTACCGAAAAAGCGTAAATATTATATTGAGACACTTTACTCACACTATAGTCACACATTGGATGGTAGTCACTTAGATAAAACACGGGATATAATTTGCCAGAATTCTCCAGACTTTTTGGAGGCATATGATAAAGTTATGGGGCAGCGTAGTGGTTATATGTTTAATATGTTCATTATGAAAAAAGAGTTAGTAAACGACTACTTGACGTGGTTGTTCCCCATATTAGATAACCTATACGAGCAAATTGATACGACAAATATGACTCAATTTGAAGCAAGATTCCCAGGTAGAGTTAGTGAACTATTGTTTAATGTTTGGTTAAAACAAAAAAATATTAGGCCTAAAGAAGTCCCATTTATGTATATGGAGAATGTAAACCTTTGGAATAAAGGAAAATCCTTCTTAGAAGCTAAGTTTCTTGGGAAAAAATATGGTAAGAGTTTTTAGGGAGTAGGTATGAAAATTAAAATTGATCGAAGCTCACTTAATGATTGGTTAGTTTATTGTGGTGTCTTTCTATATATAGTAGTATCGATATTAACGACGACCTTTTTTTCAAAATACATACCTGGTTCTTTTGTCCATCTGATTTCCATACTATCAATCTTTTTGATTTCGTTACATAATATCATAGTTAGAAAAATAGACTTTAGTGTTTTTGGTGCTGCCTTTACTTTAGGGATAATGAGCTTGTTGATTTATTTTTCAATAGGATCATTTCAAAATTATATATACTCTCTGATTATCATCTTTCTATTAAAAGATTTTGACTTTGAAAAGTTAGTAAAATTTATCTTACCTGTTATTATTAGCATATTTATTTTCATTATTCTAAGTAGTAAACTAGGAATCATCCAAGACTATATTGAAATTTCAGCAACCCGTATTAGACACTATCTAGGTTTTCGATATTCTCTTTTTTCGTCAACGATAATGTTGAATATTGTAGCTTTATATGTATACAGTAAGAAAGAACAGGTAACATATAAAAGTCTCTTAGCACTAACTATAGCTGTTTTATGGATTTTTTTGCAGACTAACTCACGTTTGACAGTTTTATCTAGTATGGCTCTCATATTATTAGCTATCCTACTAAAACGTTTCCCAAAACTGCTAACAAGGATTCGTTACCTCCTTATTTTTCTTATTCCATCTTATATCTTTGCTGCTGTAGCAAGCTATATTGTTGCAGGAAAATATACATCAGCAGGAAGTGGATTACGTGCTGTAGATAACTTCTTGGGTGGTCGTATCTATTTGGCTAGTAAGTCTTTGTATACTTATGGATTCAGCTGGCTGGGGAAAAATATCCAATGGGTAGGAAATGGATTAAATGCTGATGGGCAGAGAAGCACGATGTCATATCTTTATGTAGATAATATGTATATTCAAGTCTTACAGAAGTATGGTTTACTGTATCTGATTATTTTTGTAACACTTTTAACGATTGCTTTGTTTATCTTGTATAGGAAAAAGCAGTATTTATTATTTCTAATTTTAAGTATCTTAGCAGTTCATGCCATGATTGATGACCTTACATTCAATCTATACTATAACTTTTTCTTGGTTTTGTTATCACTTCCTTTTGCAACAAACTCTACCAAATTTGAAAAGGAAACTATAAATCAATTATGAGGATGTTTTATTGGAAAGGAACGATTTCATGACACCTTTAATCAGTGTTATTATTCCAATTTATAATGTGGAAAACTATCTGGCGAGATGTTTGGATTCTGTAGTTAATCAGACATATCCTAATCTAGAAATTATCTTGGTCAATGATGGTACGCCTGATGGTTCAGTTGCTATTGCTGAGGCTTATCAAGAAAAGGATAAGCGTATCAAATTGCTTCATCAGGAAAATGCAGGTCTTAGTGAAGCTAGAAACACTGGAATTGCAGCCGCTACAGGTGACTACATTGCTTTTCTAGATTCTGATGATTGGCTAGAGCTGGATGCTTATGAATATTTGCTACAGTTGTTGGTTGCATATGACGCAGATATCAGCATCGGAGGTATTAGACGGACGGAAAGTGTCGTCTCTGAAACGTCTAGTGAAAACCAAGTAGAGTTATTAACTCAAAAAGAGTACGCAAAGCGCTATTTCAAAATTGGTAGTCAAGAAATCCATTATTATGTTTGGAATAAGCTATATCGTCGAGATGTAGTTATTGGAGTCAAACAACCAAAAGGCTTGTATGCAGAAGATGTACCTTCTACCTTTATGTATATTTTAAATACATCTAAAGTTGTGATTTCAGATAAAGTAATCTACAATTATTTTGTCAATTTAGATGGTCTTTCGGCAAAATTCAGCAATCGCCATTTCGATGTGTTAAAAGGCTGGGATATGGTTGTAGCCAAAGCGAATCAATCAGGAGATTCAGATTATCAGAAATGGGCGCTGTTCAATCGGAAGCGTGCTAATTTTGCCCTTTTGACCGAACTAGCTTTGTCTGATAATTATAGTCAGGTCAAGGCAGATAATGCCAATATGGTAGATAATTTGGCAAAAGCAGTTCGAAAAGATTACCGAACTCTCCTAAAAGGTCCCATGCCACTCAACCGTAAACCATTAGTCCTTGCTTTTGCTTTAAATTATAGTTTTACAGCAGGGGCTTTAAATAAACTATTACAGTTAAAAAGAAGAGGATAAGAAATGAAGAAACATGCCTATTTGATTATGGCTCATGGCTCTTATGAACAGTTGGGCTTCTTAATCAGTCTGTTGGATCATGACAAAAATGATATCTTTCTTCATATTGATAAAAAATCAGTTTTCACCGAACTTGATCGGAAAAAACTTCAAGAAAAGGTTGAAAAATCTCAGTTAATTTTCGTTCCTAGAGTTGCAGTTTATTGGGGGGGATATTCTCAAATAGAAGCTGAGATGACCCTCTTTAAAACTGCCTATCAGCATGGTGACTATTGCTTTTATCACTTATTGTCAGGTATTGATTTACCGCTTCACTCTCAAGAGACTATTCATGACTTTTTTGAGCAACATCTAGATAAAATCTTCCTGACTATGATGACTTTGGAAGGTGATAAGGAGAATATTGATCGTTTAAAATACTATCACCTTTTTGGTCGATTAACGCCTAGAACCTTTCCAGGGGTATTTGGGAAAGCATTCTTTAAGATCTATCGTCATATAGAAGTCTTTCTGCAAAAGATATTGGGTATCAATCGCTTAAAGCGTGAGAATTTGACACCAATAAAAGCAGCCCAATGGGGAAGCTTTCCTCAAGATATTATCAAACTAGTAGTGTCATCGGAAAAGCCAATCCAGCAAATATTTCAGCATAGTTTTATTCCAGATGAAGTTTTTATTCCGCATTTGCTCCAGAAAAATAATTTGCTTGGACGTTTGTATGATGATCGTTTGTCCCATGACCGAAAAGAAGATTTTCAAGGAAATCTCCGATATATCAACTGGTGGGATGGGAACCCATATACTTGGACAGATATTGAAAAAGATATTAGTGCCTTGGAAGAGGCAAGAAATTTGGGGTATTTGTTTTCTAGAAAATTTAATATCTCAACCAGTCCGATGTTGAAAGATAGAATTTTGATATGGACTGGAAGAAATAAAGTATAGAAATTCATACAATACGAAAAGATGATACAAATGAAAGAAGAAAAAATGAAAATTTATCAAATTGTCGAAGATTATAACAATGAGAAACATGCTGGAAGTAAGGCTACTAATGATGCGGTTGCTATTCTCAGTGAATTGGGTGCAGAGGGTGTACCCGTTTTGGTTGCAACTCGTGACCAAGGGATTTTAGGTAAAGTAAAACGTCAAATTAAGTTTTATAAAGATTGGAAGAAGGTCTATAAGGCTGTGGATCGAGATTCCATCCTTATTCTTCAGAACCCTTTTAAGATTAGAGCTTTGGGACGTTTTCAGGTTTTGACAAAACTAAAGCGTGATAAAAATGTTCGCATTATTTCACTTATTCACGATGTAGAATTGTTACGCTACGATACTCCAAAGGCAAGAGCGGAGTTTAAGGAAACACTTGAAATAGCTGACCAACTTATTGTACATAACGATTCTATGAAACAATGGTTTATCGAGCATGGCGTATCAGAAAGTCGATTAGTATCATTGGAGATTTTTGACTATCTCAGTGATAAATCTTCGGATATTCCTACAGACTTTTCTAAAAAAGTGATCATTGCTGGTAATTTAGCTACTGAGAAATCTCCATACGTTTATGAGTTGGGTAAAGTGCCTAATGTTGCATTTGACTTATTGGGTGTTTATTATGAGCCAACTGAACAACCTAGCAACATCAATTATCGTGGTGCTTTTCCACCAGATGATGTTCCAAATGAATTGTCAAGTGGTTTTGGACTGGTTTGGGATGGACCATCTGTTGAAAGTTGTGTTGGTGAAACTGGCGATTATCTTCGTTATAATAACCCACATAAACTATCGCTCTATATTTCTTCTTCTTTGCCAGTCGTTATCTGGTCAGAAGCAGCAGAAGCTAAATTTGTTGAAAAACATCAAGTTGGTATCACCGTATCTTCTCTGCATGAGTTGAAGGAAAAATTAGATACTATTAGTGAAGCTGATTATCAACAAATGGTTGCAAATACTAAAAAAATAAAAGAGCAGTTGCAGGCGGGGCACTATTTGAAAACAGCAATCTCAACTGCACTGAAACAGTTAGGGTAGGGTAGTAGCATGGAAAATGCAATAGATGTCGTAGTGACGTGGGTTGATGGGACAGATCCTGTTTGGTTAGCTGAGAAGAAAGCCTACTCACCAGATGGAACTTTTGATGAAGCTGATAATATTCAGCGATATAGACCGTCAGATTTATTTCGTTACTGGTTTCGTGGCATAGAAAAGAACGCTCCTTGGGTCAATAAGATCTTTTTCATCACCTATGGTCATGTTCCAGAGTGGTTGAATACCAACCATCCTAAACTTCGAGTGGTCACTCATAAAGAATTTATTCCTGAAAAGTATTTACCAACGTATAATTCAGCAGTGATTGAGCTAAATCTTCATCGCATTGAAGAATTAAGTCAACGATTTGTGTTATTTAGTGATGATGTTTATTTAATAAATCAGACGAAATCAGAAGATTTCTTTGTTGGTGACAATATAAAAGACTTTGGTATTTACAAGCCAATTATTCCAAAGGAAAGTTTTAGTCATACGGAGTTGAACAACACAATTTTGATCAATAGACATTTTTCTAATCACAAGAAACGTGTTTTGAAAACAGTTCGAAAGTTTTTCCGTTTAGACTATGGCATGTTTAATGTTAATAATTTTTTTGCACTTCTTTATTCAGGAATCATGGGTTATAAAAGTTTTCATATAACTGTTCCTCATCTTAAATCAACTTTCAAAGAAATTTGGGAAATAGAGGGAGATTATTTAGATAAAGTTTGTCATCATCGGTTTAGGTCTATTGAAGATATTAACCACTGGGCACTGTCCCATTGGAATATTGAAAGTGGTCGTTTTGTTCCACAAAAGATTAACTTTGGACATTATTTTTCAGCAGAGTCTGAAGCTGAAATTGTCGAGGCCATGTTGAAAAATAAATATAAAGTAATTTGTATCAATGATGAAAATAACAATTATGACTATGAAGAAAGTACTGCAAAAGTAAAGCAAGCTTTTGAAGAAAAATTCCCAGAAAAATCAAGTTTTGAAAAATAAAGGAGTTATACTATTGAGCAGAGCAGAGCAGAGCAGAGCAGAGCAGAGCAGAGCAGAGCAGAGCGCATAGATTGGATTGATTTTGGTAAAGGTTTAACAGTTTTAATGGTAGTATTTGGCCATGTCGTATTGGGATTATTTGAATCCAATCGGTTTGAATCCAGTGAAATGATGCTGTTATTCATTACACAAATCCTCTATCTTTATCATATTCCTGTATTTTTTGCCTTATCAGGATTTTTCTTCAAGCCGATTTCAGATGGTTCTCATTTGTGGACTTACATAAAGCAGAAAACAATTGCACTAGGTATCCCCTATCTTTTTTACTCCATTATTCAGTTTACTTTGCAGACTATCGGTGGAGCCAGTGTTAGAAATGCTGCAAGTCTTTCTGATTTATTTAATATCTATCAAACGCCACTTGGGGTGTCCTGGTATCTTTATGTGCTGTGGTGGCTCTACCTGGTACTTGGTATCCTATCACTTTGGATAAAAAAAGCTGAGCAGTGGATGTTGGTAGTAATAGTTGCATTTATTCTGGCTATGTTTTTTCCAGTTAAAGTGTATATCGTTCAAAAACTATTGTTGTGGGCATTTTTCTTTATCCTTGGTTACTGGCTTCGCCAGTCAGGTCTATACAAAATACTTGAGGAAAAATGGAAAGTTGTATCTGTAGTTTCCATAGCTATCATTAGTGTATTTATGGTCTTTTGGCAAATGTCAAATCCGGAATTTTATATTTCCTATGATACACCAGGAGCTTGGGGCTTGATTTTCCCTTTATCAGTATTCTTGGCTTTTGCTGTTTACCCAATTCTGAATAAGTTTGATAGTATTGGAAACTATTTCCGAAAAATAGGTAAGGATAGTATTGTTATCTACCTCCTCCATGCGCCGATTGTGTCGGTTACGAGGATTATACTTTTAAAGCTGGGAGTTGACAATGTTATCATCCATGTTGTTATCGGTTTATTAGCAGGTTGGTATGGTAGTTTATTAGGTCTATACTTGATGAAGAGAATTCCGTACTGTGATTTTGTATTTTATCCCTTGAAATACTTGAAAAAGAAATAAAGGCTCTTTGTCAACTGTAGTGGGTGATGAAAAGCTATGTGCGAGAGAGAACGATTTTCGTTCTCTCTCTTTGTATGTTCAGAGTGATGAGAATTTTGGTTCTAAAGTTCTTAAAGTTACGAAAGCCAAACGCTTGTCGTTTGATGTCTTTAATAAGCTTGTTAGTGGCTTCCAGTTTGGCATTGGAATAAGGTTGCTTCAGAGCGTTGGTGATATAAGTCTCGTGCTTTAGAAAAGTCCGAAAAACTCTTGAAAAACTTGCGTTGACAGTACCCAAATTATCGTGAATGAGTCCAAAGAAAGCCTTGACACGCTTCTCTTGAAAATGAAAGAGCAGTAGCTGGTAAAGTTCATAATAATAGCGGAGTTCGGGCGAAAAAGCTAAGGTTTTCTGGACAATTTCTCTAGGTGTCAGAGTTTGTCGAAAGGTTCTGGAGTAGAAAGCCTTGTCGGAGAGTTTTCTGCTGTCTTTTTGCAGGATTCTCCAGTGATTTTTCATGGCTCTGTAAGGAAGAGATGTCTTGTTAAATGCCTTCATGATGGCAATGCGAGTGGTCATCATGGCTCGACTAAGGTGCTGCGCAATGTGGAAACGGTCAAGAACAATCTCAGCCTTTGGAAATAGTTTCCCAATGATAGGAATGTAGGCACCAGACATGTCAACAGTCACGATTTTGACTGCTTCTCTGGCTTGCCTGGAATACTTGTAGAAATGCTTCTTGATGGTTGTTTGCCGATTGTTTTCAAGAAGAGCAATGATTTTCTTGGTCTTAAAATCTTGCGCAATGAAAGCTAGTTTCCCCTTGTTTCTTGCGAATTCATCCCAGCTCAAGACCTCTGGTAAAGTCTCAAAGTTGTCCTTAAAAGTGAAAGCGTTCAGCTGCCTCTGGACGGTAGAAACAGAGACGTGGAGGCGTCTTGCGATGTCTGTATTGGTCTGTTTCTCGATGAGAAGCTGCGTGATTTTCGCCCAGACAGGCTGTGAGATTTGGCAATGTTTCTTGACCAGGCTAGTTTTGGCGACAGAAACCCTACGGCACGCTTTACACTGAAAGCGCCGCTTTCTGAGTTTTAGGACAGTTGCCATGCCTTGGACGTCTAAGATTGGGATGGTGGCAGGTCTTTGAAAATCGTATTTGATCATCTTTCCTTGACAATGAGGACAGGCTGGAGCGGGATAATCCAGCTCGGCTCTTATCTCGATGTGAGTCTGATGTTTGAGAACAATTGATATTTTGATGTTTAAGTCTTTGATTCCAATGAGTTTTGTGCTATTCTTAATATGTTCCATAAGTACCTCCTAATGATGGTTTAGTCGCTTTTCATTATAAGTCTTATGGGACTTTTTTCATACAGATAAAAA
Organism: Streptococcus hyointestinalis; assembly: GCF_900459405.1. Taxonomy (NCBI): domain Bacteria; kingdom Bacillati; phylum Bacillota; class Bacilli; order Lactobacillales; family Streptococcaceae; genus Streptococcus; species Streptococcus hyointestinalis. Next base: position 1,932,632 of record NZ_UHFN01000007.1, on the reverse strand, counting down.
GCCCTATAACCTCTGAGGTGGCGTTACCCACTACAGATATTATAGAGCCGAAATAAAGAGGCTTGGCCTCTTTTTTAGAAAGGTTAGATGATTGAGCATCAAAAAATTCTCTAAGAGATTACGTGCGATAGTTATAGGAACATTACTGACAGCCATGCTAACGATGTTATTATCCGTGCAAGGACGGACTATGATTCTCTATACCTTTATGCCAGATGGTGATTGGACAAAGGACAATGGAATGACTTTTTACCAAGCAGATATAACCAGTCCTTTATCACTATCTGGGAAGATTCACTATACCTCGGAGGACATGCCTGGGTGTGATATGTCACTAATGCAAGCAAGAAATGGCATTTTATATGGCGTTGTGACAAAATATGATTTTGCTCAAAATTATGAGGTGATTTTTTATCAGGGATATAATCTCAAACAGTTAAAACCTCAGTATATTGATTTAGGAATTAGGAAGCTTTCGCAATCACTAGGTAGAGAACCTCAGCGTATTTGGGCTCCAGATTTTTTTCAAGATACTGATGGTACTACCTATCTTTTTACAACGGTTAATGATAAAGGTAGGATAAAGGATAAAAACAATGAGGAGATTTTTCACCACAGCATTTATGTGTCAAAAATAGATGTTTCTGAGATGAAGGTGCTAGAGACACAATCTGTCGATTTGCCTCTTGATAAAAACTATATTGACGCACACGTTTTTCAGAGAGAGGATAGCTACTATTTATTGGTAAAAGATGAATTTACTAAAACCATTGACTACTATCAATCAGATGATTTGAATAATTGGAACTTAGTTAAGGAGGATTTCCTTTCCTACGCTATCGGAGAATCAATTGACTATACTGAGGGACAGTTCACGCTTAATATAGGGGGAACGTACTATGTATTTTTTGATAAATATAGAGGATCTGATAAGTATCCTAAAAATCAATATGTGATTACAACCACAGATTTTAAAAACTTTAGCAAACCCCAAGTAGTAACAGATAGTAAGAAAACTATTTTGCGTCATGGTTCAGCGATAGTCTATCAAGAAAAACCTTATGAAGCTATCATGTTTTTTAAAGTGATGACAGGCATACAAGGGATTGTTCTAATCTGTTATGTTATTGCAGTAAGAAAAAAATAATCTTTTTTTCTACGTTGGATTAGAAAAGGTATTTTTCGGCTCTAGTCAAAAATATCCTTGTCTACCGCCTTATAGACAAGGAACTCTTTTCCTTCGTCAACGTTTAACTCGTTTTGAATTGTAATAGTTAGAGAACTACGATCTTACGTGGTATTACAGTATTCATATCTATCTCTAGATATGATTTCATAGTTTATTTTTATTGAAAACGTCTCCTGTTTGTACCTTTGTCAATGATGTGAGACCTAAAATGTTATTTTGAAGTTATCCATTTGTTAAGCTTTACTAGGAGCTAGCTTCTAGTAAAGCTTTTCTGATATCGATAGGAGATTTCCATCCTAAAGTTTGCATAGGAAGTCGATTAGAACGATAAAGATAGGTTTTCATCTGCTTGATGAGATCGTCATAGGAATAGAAGGTCAAGTGCTGGTAGAAACGTCGATTGTCATTTCGATGACTGCGTTCAACCTTGCCATTATGTCTTGGTGTTCGAGGACGAATCAGCTTGTGCTCAATGCCAAGTTCCTGACACAGCAAGTCTAGTGGGTGAACTTGTTTGGTCTCTTTGAAATGAGTGAACTCAAAGCCATTATCCGTTTGGAGGATTTTGGGTTTGTATCCAAAGTGTTTGATAGCCATTTTGAGAAATTGAACCGTTGAGTAGGACGACTGCTCTTTGAAAGGGAATATAAAGCGTTCTCGACTGGCCTCATCAATAACGGTGTACTGGTAGAACTTGTCAGGTAGTTTTCCTGTGTAGCAGTGAGTTGGGACGTATTTGACATCCATCTGCCACTTGATACCGAGTTTAGTCGGCGTGTCATATGGTTTTGGGACATAAGGTTTGTTTTTTGTTTTAGGGGATTTGAAGAAGTCCAGCTTTCTCAAGATTCGAAAGAGTGAGCAAGGGTGTCTATCATATCCCTTATTGGTTTTGAGCTTGTAGAAGATTTCGATGAGGGTTGCGTTTGGATTTCTTTTGATGCAGTTTTTAATCCAGGTCAGCTCTTGCTGGGTATGAGCCTTTGGATGTGGTGTTAGAGGGCGATGAGAACGGTCTTTTAGAGATTCTTTTGTGCCATCAAAACGCTTATTCCAGCGCATGAGAGAGGCTTTTGAAACTTTGTAACGTCGACAGATGAAGGCGACAGATGCTCCGTTTTGGTAGGTTTTAACAGCGTGGTAACGTGTTTCTAGAGTATGTGGTAAATAGCGAAGATTTTGTGATATACTAGTCATGTGAAGATTCCTTTTTGATGAGTGGTGGTACTCTTATCATATCAGGGAATCTTCTTTTTGACTTCTAGAAGTCTCACATCTATTGTAACGCTACAGTGGCAGGTAAGTCCCAAGCAAGATTTAATTCCAAACTTAACTGATTTGTGTTATACTGTTTATACATTTTCATGCCTTTCTAGTTGTTTTGTCATTATTATAATTATAAAGCATGAAGTGGAAAACGAGCAACTCCTAATTGGAATTGCTCGTTTTTTATATGTGAGCGGCTAGTTTTTGCCCAGCCTCTTTCTTGTGACCACTCTATAAGTTAAATAACCAACCAGCATGCCAAAGAAATTTTGAGCGAGATTGCCCCAGACGCTAGCAAGAGCAGCGCCCCAGCCTTGTCCAAGCACTACAGAGCCTACAACATACCAGCCCACCATGATAATGCTGGCAAGAGCTAAGCCAAGAATGCGCTTCTTGCCTGTCCAGCCAGCAAAGTAACCCTGCGCACCGTGGGCGATAAGGCTGTGGATTATCCATTGAGGATAGCCTGCTAAAAGGTCAATCAGAAAGCCAGATAAACCACCCACAACAGCGCCAGCTTTGCTTCCTAGATAAAAACTGGTAAAGTAAATGCCAGCGTCAAGAAGTGTGAGAAAGCCTGTCGGTGTTGGTATCATAACAAAACGTCCTAAAACAACCGATAAGGCAGTGAGAATAGCAAGTAAAGTCAATGTTCGTGTACGGCTAGATGTCATAAATCCCTCCACAATCTGTTATGATTTGATTGTAAAGGAATCATAAATAAAGTACAATAGAGAAAAAAAGAAAGTGTAGGGGGACAGATATGACAAAAGTTGAGGCGATAAAGTCCTATATCATCGCAGAAATCAAAAAAGGACACTTAAAAGCAGGTGACAAACTGCCCTCTATACGAAAGCTGGCTAACGATTTTTCCTGCAACAAAGACACCGTGCAAAAGGCGCTTTTAGATTTGCGCTATGAGCACTACATCCATGCGATTGAAAAGTCTGGCTATTATGTTTTTGAAAATCCTCATCAAGAGGTGGAGGCGCTAGACTTACCTGATTCTGAAATTGCCAATCTAGCTTACGAGGATTTTAGGCTCTGTCTCAATGAAACCTTGATTGGGCGTGAGAGCTATTTGTTTAACTATTTTCATAAGCAAGAAGGCTTGCCCGAGTTGATAGATGCAGCACATCAATTGCTCCTTGAGGGGGATGTCTATAGTAAGCGTGAGCAGCTTGTCATCACAGCTGGGACGCAACAAGCACTCTATATTCTAACGCAGCTAGATTTTCCAAATGGGAAAACAGATATTTTACTAGAGCAGCCGACTTATGACAGGATGGTTGACTTGGTTGGTCAGCTGTCGCTGCCTTACCAGACCATCTCAAGAAAGATAGATGGTATAGACTTTGACGAGCTGGAAGCGATGTTTCAAAAAAGCTCTATTAAGTTTTTTTACCTCATGCCAAGACTTCACAATCCCTTGGGTACTTCTTATACACCAGAGGAGATGGAGCGTTTGGTATTTTTAGCAGAAAAGTACGATGTCTACTTAGTTGAGGATGATTATATGTCTGATTTTGCTGAAAAAGCACCGCTACATTACTACGATACCTTTGAGCGTGTTATCTATCTCAAGTCATTTTCGAGTACCATCTTTCCAGCGCTTCGTTTGGCGGTTGTTTGTCTCCCCACATGTCTCAAGCAGGCTTTTATTGATTATAAGAAACTCATGGATTATGATACTCACTTGATTTTACAAAAAGCTTTGGCGCTTTACATCAATAATGGCATGTATGCTAAAAACACCCACTATCTAAAAGAGCGCTATCACAAGCAAGTTGAGGAGGGTGAAGCCCTTGCTGCACATAAGTTTACGCTTCCACCGCATAGTATCCGCTATCATCATGTCTTACTGGATGTATCGGCTTTTAAGAAAAATAAGCTGACCAAGCTTCTTCGTCTGTCAGAGCCCTTGTCAGACTTTTATGTCAATCCAAAAGCACAGCGTGTCGTGCAAGTTTCTAGTGCTGATAGGCTGGAGCAGATGTTAGACCTGATTAGAGAGGATTTGCCTTAAAGTAGCTTGCCATTAGCTTTTTCTGTGGCGTTGCAAGGGGATAATTGTCTAAGTCCTCTTTTTTCACCCAAGCAAGAGTCTTATCATTAGCTAGCGTGTCATCAAGAACTGTACCTGCTATGATGTCCACCAGCCACCTTCTGTGGCTAAAGGTGTGTTTGACAAGTGGAAAGGTTTGGTCTGACCAGACAGGCTGTAAGCGATAGTCCTTTTCAAAGACCGTTTTTTGCGAAATTGTAGGAGTTTCCTTGCTATCTGTCTCAAACAGGGAAAGTTGCTGTGCTACTATTTGCGTCTCTAAAAGCGGAAAAGACCAGAAACCTGCTAAAAGACGCTCGCTATCATTTTTTTCAAGCAAGAACTCTCCCTTGCTATTTGTGATAACAAAAGCTTGAATCTGTATTGGTTTGGGCTTTTTCTTTGGCTCCTTGATAGGGTATTTGTCCATGGTGTTATGGAGATAAGCAGCGCTGAAAAAGCGAATAGGGCTTTCCTCTGGACGTGGATTTTTAGCGGACTCGATGTCAGCACCCAAGTCCATAAGTGCTTGATTAAAGTCGCCAGGTCTTTTGGGGTCAATCAAGACCTCACAGATAGCTTGAAAGATTTTTCTATTCTTGGGGTCACCAATATCGTAATTCACCTCAAATAAACGTGCCATCACCCGCATGACATTGCCATCTACAGCAGGCTCGACCAAGTCAAAAGCGATACTAGCAATAGCCCCAGCAGTGTAAGGACCAATTCCTTTTAGCTGAGCAATCTCAGCGTAAGTCTCCGGAAAATGCCCATCAAAATCTGTCATAATCTGCTGCGCTGCGATTTGCATATTGCGAACTCGAGAGTAGTAGCCTAGTCCCTCCCAAGCTTTGAGCAGTCTTTCCTCGTCTGCGTTAGCGAGGTCGGCTATAGTTGGAAACCACTCCAAAAAACGCTCATAATAAGGAATGACTGTAGCGACCTGTGTTTGCTGCAGCATAATCTCAGAAATCCAAATGTGATAAGGATTTTTCGTATGACGCCAAGGCAAATCACGCTTTTCCCTGTCATACCATGCAAGGAGAGTTTTCCTAAAACTGTCAATTTTGTCGGTATCCCACATATCAATACCGTATTGTTTAAAATCAATCATAGTGTTATTATAGCAAAGATTTCACCAAAAAAGTTTTTTGACTTTTTCGCATCAAAATCCTTGACAAAAGGAAACGCTTACATTATAATTAAAGTATAAAAAATAAAGATAATCAAAGGAGGAAACTTCTATGATGAATCAAAACAAGTCTCGGTATAAAAATGGTGATTCCATTTAAGGTAGGCAAAACGAGAGACTTTACAAAATGTTAATGATGTCGTTCAGGAATCGGTAGGCGGATGTTGCTTTATAGGAGGTGACACTTATGTTGATGTTAAACATAGGGCGTTATCGCAACGGTGATAAGGCGCTGTTTATAAAGTGAGATGGAGGAATGGCTATGTTACATGTATCACGGTATAAAAATGGAGACAAAAGGCTAGTCGCATAAAATAGCTTAGGAGGTGTCTCCAATGTAAAAAGACAGTTGTTTTTAGCTAATCTTGTTATGGGAGCGAGGTGGCTTATGTTACAAATGACACTTAATAGGTATAAAAACGGAGATTAAGACAGTTCGAGAGAGTATAACGGAACAGTCGCTGTTAATGTGAATAATGTCTTTTTGAGTAAGAGGTAAGCATTATCTTAGAAGTTGTGAAAAATAAGGAGCTTAATCTTATGCTGAAATTAAATATCAAACGCTATAAAAATGGTGATAACTAACTTCCCTCCTTATGATATGACAATAATATTTTTTAGCCCATAACCAGACGTGGTTATGGGTTTTTAAAATAATTGATTATCATATTGACATCATATACTTTAGTGGATATAATGGAATTGTAACATTGTATATTTTTTGAATATTCTGTTCAAGAAAAAGGAAAAGGAGAAAGTTAATGAACAAGCAAGATTGGTTAGAGTATTTTGAGGCTGTTAATGGTCGTGAGGCTACGGAGGCTGAGATTGAGCAGGCACAATTAGCCGGTGAATTCGAAGCTGAGGTAGTAGCTGAACCGTCAACTGTTCAAGAAATCGCAGAAGAAAGTGTAGTAGAAACTACGGTTGTACAGGCTCCAGCAGAAAAACAGGTAGCCGCAGGAAATACGCAAAATACCCCACAGTCTCAGACTGATGGGGCGAGCCAGTTTAAAGCGGCGTCAAGTAATTTCTGGAACTGGCTAGTAGACGCTTGGAAAAATCCAACAAAAGAAGATGACAGTCAGTACAATGGTCTCATCACTCTAGGTATCACGGCAGCACTGTTAGGCATAACTGTTTATACTTTAGCTAATAAATTGGTCAATTCTATCTCTAGTGCGTTCGGGCAATCAAGTAGTAGCAATGCCGATTTATCTGTTTTTTTGATAGGGTTTGTGACCTTTGCTCTTTTCTTGTTCTCGCTGACCTTATCTTCATTTATCTCACGTCGCTTTATTTACCAAGATGAGTCTTACACTTTTATGAAGAGTTTTGCATGGTTTGGCCGTGCGACTGCTCTTACAGCTCCTTTGTCTCTTTTAATCTTTTTACTAGTATTGATGGGAAGTTTTCAACTGGCAGGGTTTCTTCTAGCTGTGTTCTTTTTACTAGTGGGAACTGCTCTTACTTATAGTTTGCTACCGGTAGGTAATAAAACTCAGTTTGATAATTATTATCGCTTTCTTATCGCAGTTGTTTTAAGTGGCGTTATTGTTGGGATTTTCTTTAGGATTGAGTACTCTATCCTTGGCAATTATATTAGACAAACGCCACTAGGGGATTTATCACAATTCTTTAATCCAATGTCATTCTAAAGGAGAAAGAGAAGTTTATGGCTAGTAAAGAGAGATGGACTGAGCTGTTTAACCAAGTGATTGGACGTCCACCAACTCCAGACGAATTTATGGCAGGAAAAGCAGGCGGTTTTTTACCAAAGGACATAAAGACAATCGCTCAAGCTCACGTAAAAGAAAGTGAGAAAAAAGCAGAAGAACCTACTTTTGATATCGCTGAAGAATCTTTAGAATCAAGTCCAGCAGAAAGAGAAGCAGCTGCTGAGATTTTCGATGTTGCTGAGGAGGCTGTATTTTCAACGAACGATACCTCCCAGTCAGAAAATTTAGAAAGTAGCAACTCTCAAACTTCGCAAGTAAAAAAAGAAAATCCTGCTCAAAAAGAGTGGCTTATCGCTTTTGAAAAGTATGTTAGGCGTAAACCAACTTCAAGAGAGTTTCAGGAAGGAAAAGAGGCTAATTTTAGCTTAGCAAGTATCACGCCTTTTGTTGAGAAAAGGAAAGAACAAGGTTCAGTTTCGCAGGCAAAGCCGTGGTCTAAACGCAAGAAATTTGGTATTATTTTTTCTGTAAGTTTTGTTGTCGTCCTTGTCTTTGCTTATATGACAGGTACCAATTATTATTCTAAAGAGTCTGTTGCAAAGCGCTACAATAGCGCTGTTCGTAAAAGCTTTAATGAAGCTTTGAAATATCAAGTTTGGTCAGATAACTACAAGGATATTACAGAAAAAGACTTAAAATACACTGATACTAAAAAAGCAACCGTAGCAGTTTCTGCAGAGGAAGCACTCAATGGTGCACACTTAGAAGAAGTTGGAAAAGAACTCCTCATTTTTCCAAAGTGGCGTGTTGTGGTTAAACCTGCTAGTGCAGATATCACATCAAATGCTAGTGGTCTCGTTATCAGTGTCAATGGCAAAAAAATAGGAACCACCAATTCAAAAAAATATCAAAAGAAACTCAATCATCTCTATCCAGGGACGTATCAGTTTAAGGCTTCAGGAAAAGTTGATGGTCAAACAATCAACCTATCAGCTAATAAAAAGCTGACAAGCACGGAGCAAATTGATTTAGGTGTCGTCTACAAGAGCTTTGAAGTTAACAGCAATCTTAAAGATGGAGACCTTTATGCAGGGAATAATAAAATTGCTAGTTTAACAGATGGCACCTACAATGTAAAAGAGCTTGCTCTTAGCAAAACGACAGATGTCTATGTTCAAAAGACTTTTGCAGATGGTACAACAGTTAAGAGTGAGAGTATTGAAGCGAGTGATATTGCTAATGATGGGATAGTTACCTTGGATTCTGATAGTGTTTTAGATCGTGATACGGCAAATGATCTCATCTCAGCAGCGTATCAAAAACTTTCATACTATGCAAGTAATGAAAAAACACCAAATGAGCTTGATAGTATCTTCCAAAATGGAAACCAAAATAAGTTCTACAATGATGTTAAAAAGACAATTGACCACAACCTTCATGAGGCAAAAATCAGAAATGCTGATAGTATTAGCTTTTCTGATGTTGACGTCACTAACGTCAGTCAGACCGGAAAAGACAGCTACACAGTTGATTTTACAGTTGTTTATAGTTTCTATTATTCTTATGGAAATGGTCATACAACGTCTGGCTATATCAAGCAAAAAATGTCTTGGTCTGCTCATGTCAAGTATGTTGGCACTAGTGATAATGATAGTTATAGCTATGGTGGTAAGTCCTATAAATATCGTATTGTTGAGCCAAATGGTGAATCTAAAACACTGTCAACAGACAATAGTGTAGATTGATTATAAACATGTAAAGAGGTTCGGAGGTTGGCTTAGGTCAACCTTTTTATAAAGAAAGAGGAAAATATGGTAAGTAAGGCAGTTGGGATAGATTTGGGAACGACCAACTCGAGTATGGCAATTGTGATTGATGGCAAGCCAGAGATTATTCAACTTGGCACGAACGATGACCGTGTATTGCGCTCGGCACTTTATTTTTCAACTATCGGTGGGCAAAATCGTGTCTTTTATGGTAATGACGCTATTAACCGAGGGACAGAAGTTGGAAAAGTTGAGTACTTTAAGCAAGACTTTAAGCGTGATATGGCACGTGGTATTGTCAATGAGACACCTGGTAGCTCACCTATAGACGCAACGATTTTATCGGCTCTGCTATTACATCAGTTCAAAAAACGTCTCAAAACGGTGTCTCAAGAATTAGGAGTGGATGATATTTCAGATGCAGTCATTACTGTGCCGGCTTACTTCACATCAGAGCAGCGTTTAGCAACGAAACGTGCAGGAAAATTAGCAGGGTTTAATGTTCTTAGAATCATTAATGAACCTACTGCGGCAGCTATTTCTTATGCTAGCAGCAAAAAAATATCAGGTAATATCCTAGTCTATGACTTAGGCGGCGGTACTTTTGATGTCACTGTGATGAATGTATCTCAGCAGGATTATCATATTTTGGCAACTGATGGCGACCATAGATTAGGCGGGATAGATTTTGATAAAGCATTGGTTAAATTAATCAAGGAAAAATTTGAGCAACAAGGGCTCAATATGACCATGCTGACGCCAAAAGAAGAAATGCAGCTGCGCTATCAAGCTGAAAAATTAAAAACACAATTATCAATTGATGAGAGCGTATTTTGTGAGCGTTCTAGTGAATCTGGTGACTACGGCATTGAAATCACACGTGATGAGTTCAATAGTGCGGTAAGTGTTTTGGTTAAAGATACTGAGTTGAAAATGAATCAGACCTTAGCAGCGTCTGGTTTGACTTGGGAAGCTATAGACCATATTTTACTAGTAGGTGGTGCAACACGTATGCCTATTATTCGTCAGATGGTAAGTAGCGTTAGCAGAAAAACTATTCATTATGATCTCAATCCGGACACAATTGTTGCTGAGGGAGCTAGTTTGATTGCAAATTTATTAGCTAATCAAACGATTTCATTCAGTGAAAAACGTGATGGATTTGATACAAACGAATCAATGATACAGGTACAAGATGTGACTTCGCAAGGAATTGGTCTTCTCTTTAAAAAATCACCCTATCAACGCTATGATTTTGGAGGAGATTTCACAAATAGTGTTATCGTATCACGAAATACACCAGTTCCTTATCATTTTGAAAAGGATTTGTTTGCTGTTGCCAATAATCAAAATAATTTTCGATTACGTGTGACAGAAGGCAACTATGCTAATCCAATAAATGTCAAAGTCATTCTTGACCAAGTTGTTAATCTCCCGTCTTCCTATCAAACAGGAGACAAAATAGGAAAAGCGATTTTTGAATTAAGTGAGGAGCAGCTGGTTGTGATTTCGATTGTAGATATGAAGACACAAGCAGTTATCAGTCGTTTCCAAGCTAATGCGAAAATGAGCCAGCAAACTGTCGAGGAAGATTTATCAGAGTTACAGGCAATTTTTGAACAGTATATTGTATGATTGATTTTTATAAATGGCAAGACACACAGACAAAGCAGGCATTACCACTTGCAGAAGAGATGTCGGGAAAACTATCTCCTGAAGCCAGTACTGAAGAACTCTACCAGCTTATCTATCATTTTGAGCAAGAGTTTGGCGAGAGAGCGACACTTACAAATAGTCATCTCAAGGATGAAAAAGAAATTTACGCCCTTTTAGACTATGCTAAGAGTGTTTTTAGCAGTGAGCAGAAAAGACAAATTTATGACCAAAAACTAGGGAGAATCTATGTAAGTGAGGGAATTTTGCCAGACGTAAAAACAATTGAGCCTCCTCGAAAACAAGAAGTAAAGCGAAATTGGCTTCTTATCAGCTTGATAGGTGTATTTTTGGTGTTAAGTCTCTTCTTGTTTTGGATTTGGCACTTGAATCTTTTTGTTCTTTTGATTTTTATGTTAATAGCCATAGCTCTTATATTATATTTTATGAATGGATAGGACTAGGAATGCAACATCAATTAGACTTTAAGCATATTTGTTTTCAGTATCCAAATAGCCAAGCTTCTTTATTTAAAGAGCTGAATTTTTCTGTAAAAACAGGAGAGTTGGTTGGTATTTTAGGGTCTTCAGGTAGTGGAAAAACAACACTTACGGAAATATTATTAGGACGTCATCGTCCTACGTGTCGTCATTTTCAAATGTTAGAAGATGGCTCTCCTTTATCGACAGCTGTTAAGTGGAGCTACGTTCCCCAGCAAAATTTACTAAGAGAATACTTACGTGTTAGTGAGATTTTTAACATTTATGCTGATATTCACTTAAAAACTGCAAAAGCAAATGAAAAACAGCAACGCATTTTCCAAACTCTTCAAGATTTGGGATTATCTGATTTTAAGGATAAGAAAATCTCTGAGCTTAGTGGAGGGCAAAAGCGTCGTGTGAGTATTGGTATAGAGATGCTCAGCGATTCACGTTACTTTATCCTTGATGAACCTTCTAGCGGGCTTGATGCTCTTAGTGATCGTAATCTGCTTCGGACACTCAAGATTATGGCTAGAGTCAATCAAAAAGCTATTGTTGTCATTACGCACAATACTGAAAACCTTGCAATTTTGGATAAACTGATTTTCTTGTCAAAAGGAAAACCGACTTTTGTTGGTAGTTTTGAAGAGTTATTGATGGAATTCAAAACAACAGACAGGTTTACAGTAAAAAAATATTTGGATTTGAGTATTGCAGATCTCTATCAAGAGTTGAATGCATCAGGGAGGATTTATGATATTTAGGAGGATAGGATGCAAGCTAGCATACGTCTAAAGTGGTACCAGTATAAGCGACACTACTTTGATTTTTTGAAAGTTTTATTTGGAATTGTAGGATTTGAGGCACTTATCCTTTATATCCAAAAAAAGGGATTCTTAGAAAACTTTGAAACAACGAGAATGACACTTTTCTTGCTTCTTTTTTCAACCAGTCTTCTGATTCTCGTGCAGACCAGTATCAGTATTAGTCGAGAGCGTAGTATCTTGGAGCGTGATTTCTTTTCAGGGTTGAGTCGTCTTAGCTTTTCTATAGCCAGTCTCCTGTTTGAAAGCATTAACGCTGTAATAGAAGCTCTAGTCTTTGTTTTAGCTTATCTGACTTTGGCGTTTTATTTTGCTTTTGACTTGCCAGAAAAGGGAAGTTATTTTCAATCGTTTTTGTTAGAAGTCTTTATTACAGTAGTGCTTGTTTATTTGTCCTCGCATTTTATAGCACTTCTTGTCTCTGTTTTGACAGGAAATAGTGAAATTAGCTCAGTTATTCTGGCGGTTATCATTGGCATTGTTCAGTTTTCACTTGCAGGGACTATCTTACAGCTTCCAAAAGCTATTAGTAAATTTTCTGCTCTTACTTTCTTGAGTTACGGACACAAGGTATTTGGTATGTCTAATGACCTTTATCACCTTCCCTCTGTTATGGCGAAGTTCCATATTCCGATTGAAAAAGGACAACTAAACCAATTTAAAGCGTCACATGCTGCTATACTGGGTGATTGGAGTATGCTTGCTATACATGCTGTGGCGTATGCTCTTATCTTTATGTTGCTGCTAATTTATAGAAAGAAGTGAGGCTTATGCAGAAAAATCGTAATTATATCGTATTGATTCTAAGTGTCTTTCTATTGTGTGTAGGTTTAGGAAAGTGGCGTCAAACAGCAGTATTATCACATACTGGAGTAACGTACCAGACAGAGTTAGGCAATAAAAAAAGTGGCAATACAGAAGTCTTTCAAGTGACATTATTGAGTTCGTCAAAGGCTTTGGTTGAAAATGTCACGAAAAAAACGAGCTTTGAAGGAAAAATCAAACAAACATCAACTGGCGCCAGTAGAGCCATTCGTTTTGTCCTTCCTAATGATAAGGGAACCCTTATTTTAAAAGCAGGCTTGCTACCGTGGGAGAAGCCTAAGTTAGAAATAACCAATTCAACAGTCTATACTCAAAAAAATACAAGGACTCAAATAGTTGAACGGCAGAATAAAAACGAGACGACAACTGCTTCACAAACAGATAAATCTGTTGTCTTCTCAAGTGATGATATCCAAAATATCCGTCAAAAGTTTGGGCATTGGCTTTATGAGAGTCAATATGCTAAGGATGCCGTTGTTGTTTCAGGTGCTTTTTCAAAACCACAACTAAAAGATACAGCAAACAGTCAAGTCTTGTATGTTTCAACAAAAGATGGCGATATTTTAACCTCGCTTTTAGTGCCTAAAGGAGCCAGTGATTGGATTCGAGAGGTACCTAATCCAGTGGGATACAATAGTGAGTCTTTGTCGCAAGAGGGATTTGTTCGTTATGTCAATCATTTTGATTTAGCAGCATTGGGGAATTCTTTAGGCAGTGATTCTGCTAGTGATTATCAAGCCAAAACCATTTTTAGGATTTATCACCTTAAAGAAAGGAAGCATGCTTACTATACAGAGGATGCTGAACGTCTCAGTTTAGAAAAACTGACAACAGGTGATTTATATGAGAGTTTGTTTAACAACTTGATGGACACTAGTCAGCCATCGTATCAAATTGTTTTAGCCTCAAATGGGCAAGTGTATTGGACAAAAGGCTATAACTTATCATCTTCTCTAGAAGGAGATAAATACGAGTTTGCGCCTGATGATATGCAAGAAGCTTATCAAGCATTTTTAGGAGAATATTCAAAATAAAGGAGGAATGACTAATGGATATGAGAGAGTGGGCAAAAGAATTTGAAGTCGTCAATGGTAGGAAAGCAAACTCTGATGAGTTTCTAGCTGCTAAGCAACAAGGATTTCCGAGTTTAATGTCAGACGAAAAAGATGAGCTTCCAAAAGATCAGATAAATCCCACATCAGAGAAACTATCTTGGCTGCAAATTGCTGCTAGAGTGATAGTTGTTCTTGTTGTTGCTGTATTTGGTTATCTTGTCGGCTATCTATTTGCGTGAGGTGGGAATGATGGAAAAACTAAAATCACTACATTCTAAAAAGTTTTATGTTGTTCTGATTGTTGTATTTCTTGCTTTCTTAGCGATTGGGAAGTATACACAGACAAATGCACTGACCAGCTCGTCAGTTGTTTATGCAACGACGGTCAAAGATAAAAAAACAGGTAAGCAAATTCATTATCAAGTTCAAAGAGTTGGTAAAAATCGTTATAAAATCACTAATGCTAATACTGGACAGACCTACACAGGTCGTATCCAAACAGAAGCTGATAAATCTATTAGCATGGCATTGCCTAACGGAAATGGTATCTTTAATCTGAAAAATAAGGGTACATTTGTTCCAGACGCACAGCTAACCTTGAAAGATTCTAAAAATTTAGAGCAAGTATCCAGCAAAACTATTCCAGCTGCTAATGCTTCTTTCAACCAAGCCAAAACAGCAGTAAAATCAAGTACAAGTAGTACTAGTAAAAGCTCACCATCTAGCCAGTCAAGTTCGACTAGCTCAACAATAAGTAAAACAACCGAGACAACTAGTGAGAGCTCCACAGAGACAAAGACGGAGATCTCATCAACAAATACCAGCTCTACAAAAACATCATCAACCACTTTTTCAAGTACAAAATCAAGTCAATCAGAAGTCGATTTGATTGCGTCATTAGACCAAGCGACTATCAAAAAGCTAACAGCTGATTTTTCAAAATGGTTGTATGAAAGTAGTTATGGTAAAGATGCTGTTGTTGTAAAAGGACGACCAAACGAGCCTGTTCATACAGCAAATTCAAGTAATGGAGATGTAGCGTCCTATAGTGTTGAGACTGCTGATGGAAAAATGCTGGCGACTGTAAGTGGACTAGATGAAAGTCAAGACCTTAGTACAGCAAAAATCTCCTCCTATACAGTGGATGATAAGCATAATGCAACAAAAGAAGAGTTTGTATCATCTCTAAGCTCATCTAAAATCGCTGTATTAGGTATTGTACCGACGTCAACAAAAGCTAGCGATTTAATAAATGGTAATGCTGTGCGTGTTTATCATTTAAAAGATAATAGCACTCACTACTATGAAGAGTTTTCGGATGAAGCTGAGGCTGTTAAGACAGCGGTTAAAAAAGAAGCTGGCGATTCATCAGATGATGCTTGGAGCAAGGAATCTCACTACGGTTATGACTATTATTATGATAAGCTAGTTGATACAAGTAAACCAAGCTATGAATTTATACTAGCTAATAATGGTAAAGTTTATATGGCTGAGAATTATAAGCCAGCTGCCAAAAGCTACAAAGAAGCTCCAAAAGATATCCAGCAAAAATACACAGAACTTATCCAAAAGTATACAGAACAAGATTCTAAGACAGAGTCTACTGCAACTAGTGAAAGTTCGATTTTCCCTGAGGAGGCTTTAGGTACTTGGTACGGCTCAAGTAAACAAACTGATTCCATTCAAATGACCATTGAAAAAGACGGAACTGTTAAGACAATCTCAAATTTTAAAGCAGATTGGGGAGGAACAGTAGAGTCTAAAGCAACTGTCAGAAAAGTTGAAAAAGTAAGGGACAGTATTTACCGTTTTGTCGACTACACTGGAGAACATAGCGCTATTAACCCAGGGGTGACAGGTATTGGTGGAGCTGGATTTAAAACAGCAGATGGCTTTAAGTTGGAAAATGGGACCTACAAGTATGTCTATTGGACTGTAGCGGAGGATGAAGAATTTGATTTCACTGAGGAACCAAAAGATTTTGATGTGACCTTATCTAAGGATAAAGGAGCAGGGTCATCACAAAGCTCTGATCTCAAAACAAAAGGTACTGTAAGGGTTGTCGTTTCTGACTTGAAAGTACGTGAAGCCCCAAGTACAAGTAGTAAAGCTGTCGCTAGCTATAATAACGGTGATACCATTGATTACGATGACGTGCAGACAAATGAAGGTTATGTTTGGGTTTCTTACATTGCACCCCAATCTAAACAACGTCGCTATGTAGCCATAAAAGAAGAAAATGAGGCAACATTTGCTGAGAACATAAATAACTAAAAATGTACCTTTGTCAATGATGTGAGACCTAAAATGTTATTTTGAAGTTATCCATTTGTTAAGCTTTACTAGGAGCTAGCTTCTAGTAAAGCTTTTCTGATATCGATAGGAGATTTCCATCCTAAAGTTTGCATAGGGAGTCGATTAGAACGATAAAGATAGGTTTTCATCTGCTTGATGAGGTCGTCATAGGAGTAAAAGGTCAGGTGCTGGTAGAGACGTCGATTGTCATTTCGATGACTGCGTTCAACCTTGCCATTATGTCTTGGTGTTCGAGGATGAATCAGCTTGTGCTCAATGCCAAGTTCCTGACACAGCAAGTCTAGTGGGTGAACTTGTTTGGTCTCTTTGAAATGAGTGAACTCAAAGCCATTATCCGTTTGGAGGATTTTGGGTTTGTATCCAAAGTGTTTGATAGCCATTTTGAGAAATTGAACCGTTGAGTAGGACGACTGCTCTTTGAAAGGGAATATAAAGCGTTCTCGACTGGCCTCATCAATAACGGTGTACTGGTAGAACTTGTCAGGTAGTTTTCCTGTGTAGCAGTGAGTTGGGACGTATTTGACATCCATCTGCCACTTGATACCGAGTTTAGTCGGCGTGTCATATGGTTTTGGGACATAAGGTTTGTTCTTTGTTTTAGGGGATTTGAAGAAGTCCAGCTTTCTCAAGATTCGAAAGAGTGAGCAAGGGTGCCTATCATATCCCTTATTGGTTTTGAGCTTGTAGAAGATTTCGATGAGGGTTGCGTTTGGATTTCTTTTGATGCAGTTTTTAATCCAGGTCAGCTCTTGCTGGGTATGAGCCTTTGGATGTGGTGTTAGAGGGCGATGAGAACGGTCTTTTAGAGATTCTTTTGTGCCATCAAAACGCTTATTCCAGCGCATGAGAGAGGCTTTTGAAACTTTGTAACGTCGACAGATGAAGGCGACAGATGCTCCGTTTTGGTAGGTTTTAACAGCGTGGTAACGTGTTTCTAGAGTATGTGGTAAATAGCGAAGATTTTGTGATATACTAGTCATGTGAAGATTCCTTTTTGATGAGTGGTGGTACTCTTATCATATCAGGGAATCTTCTTTTTGACTTCTAGAAGTCTCACATCTATTGTAACGCTACATGCTGAGAACATAAATAACTAAAAAGTACTTGCATTTGTCTCTAAAAAACGATATAATACTAAATTGTGAGTGTACCTCACTTACCCCTTGCTAGTCTTGGGGTCATTAGACCAAAAGGAGGAAAACTATCAATGGCTAAATACGAAATTCTTTATATTATTCGTCCAAACATTGAAGAAGAAGCTAAAAACGCTTTGGTAGCACGCTTTGATGCTATCTTGACAGACAATGGTGCAACTGTTGTTGAATCAAAAGACTGGGAAAAACGTCGTCTTGCTTATGAAATCCAAGACTTCCGTGAAGGTCTTTACCACATCGTTAACGTTGAAGCTGACAATGATGTAGCTCTTAACGAATTTGACCGTCTGTCAAAAATCAATACTGACATTCTTCGTCACATGATTGTTAAACTTGACGCATAAGAGGTGTCCTCATGATAAATAATGTAGTGCTAGTAGGTCGTATGACCCGTGACGCAGAGCTTCGTTACACACCAAGTAATCAAGCTGTAGCGACATTTACTTTGGCTGTTAATCGTAATTTTAAAAATCAAAATGGTGAGCGTGAGGCAGACTTTATTAATGTGGTTATCTGGCGTCAGCAAGCTGAAAATCTTGCAAACTGGGCTAAAAAAGGTACGTTGATTGGTGTGACTGGTCGTATTCAGACTAGAAATTATGAAAATCAACAAGGTCAACGTGTCTATGTCACAGAAGTTGTTGCTGATAATTTCCAAATTTTGGAAAGTCGTGCAGCACGTGAGAGCCATACTGGTAACTACAGTGGTGGATTTGATACCCCTAGCGCAACAGCTGGCTATTCTAGTCCATCGCAAGGAACACCAAATTTTGCTAGAGATAACAATGCACCATTTGGCAATTCAAGCCCAATGGACATCTCTGACGATGATTTACCATTTTAATAATATAAAGGAGAAAAAACATGGCTCAACAACGTCGTGGCGGATTCAAACGCCGTAAAAAAGTTGATTATATTGCAGCTAATAAGATTGAATATGTTGATTACAAAGATACAGAATTGCTTAGCCGTTTTGTATCAGAACGTGGCAAAATTTTACCACGTCGTGTAACTGGTACTTCAGCTAAAAATCAACGTAAAGTTACAACTGCTATTAAACGTGCACGTGTTATGGCACTTATGCCTTTCGTGAACGAAGACTAATCCGGCTCTTTGTCAACTGTAGTGGGTGATGAAAAGCTATGTGCGAGAGAGGACGATTTTCGTTCTCTCTCTTTGTATGTTCAGAGTGATGAGAATCTTTGTTCTAAAGTTCTTGAAGTTACGAAATCCAAACGCTTGTCGTTTGATGTCTTTAATAAGCTTGTTAGTGGCTTCCAGTTTGGCATTGGAATAAGGTTGCTTCAGAGCGTTGGTGATATAGGTTTCATGCCTTAGAAAAGTCCGAAAAACTCTTGAAAAACTTGCGTTGACAGTACCCAAATTGTCGTGAATGAGTCCAAAGAAAGCCTTGACACGCTTCTCTTGAAAATGGAAAAGCAAAAGCTGATAAAGTTCGTAATAATAGCGGAGTTCGGGCGAAAAAGCTAAGGTTTTCTGGACAATTTCTCTAGGCGTCAGGGTCTGTCGAAAGGTTCTGGAGTAGAAAGCCTTGTCGGAGAGCTTTCTGCTGTCTTTTTGCAGGATTCTCCAGTGATTTTTCATGGCTCTGTAAGGCAGAGATGTCTTGTCAAATGCCTTCATGATGGCGATACGAGTCGTCATCATGGCTCGAGCGAGGTGTTGCACGATATGGAAACGGTCAAGGACGATTTGAGCTTTTGGAAATAGCTTCCTGATGATGGGAATGTAGGCTCCCGACATGTCTATTGTGACCACTCTGACCTTCTCCCTAGCCTGTCTAGAATACTTGTAAAAGTGGTTTTTGATGGTCGTTTGGCGATTGTTTTCAAGAAGAGCAATGATTTTCTTGGTCTTAAAATCTTGCGCAATGAAAGCTAGTTTCCCCTTGTTTCTTGCGAATTCATCCCAGCTCAAGACCTCTGGTAAAGTCTCAAAGTTGTCCTTAAAAGTGAAAGCGTTCAGCTGCCTCTGGACGGTAGAAACAGAGACGTGGAGGCGTCTTGCGATGTCTGTATTGGTCTGTTTCTCGATGAGAAGCTGCGTGATTTTCGCCCAGACAGGCTGTGAGATTTGGCAATGTTTCTTGACCAGGCTAGTTTTGGCGACAGAAACCCTACGGCACGCTTTACACTGAAAGCGCCGCTTTCTGAGTTTTAGGACAGTTGCCATGCCTTGGACGTCTAAGATTGGGATGGTGGCAGGTCTTTGAAAATCGTATTTTATCATCTTTCCTTGACAATGAGGACAGGCTGGAGCGGGATAATCCAGCTCGGCTCTTATCTCGATGTGAGTCTGATGTTTGAGAACAAGTGCTATTTTGATGTTTAAGTCTTTGATTCCAATGAGTTTTGTGGTATTATTAATACTGGTATTTTTAATATGTTCCATAAGTATCTCCTAATGATGGTTTAGTCGCTTTTCATTATAGGTCATATGGGACTTTTTCTACCATTTGTCAATCCTTTCAAGGTATTTGATGAATCATATTTTGAGTTCAGTAATCCAAATATGGAAATTATTTTATTTTGGACTAAAGTTTAGTGTAAAAAGTGTATACAAAAGCAACACCTTATGTTGAAATTTTTTGATAAGGTGTTACAATGATAGTGCATAAACAATTTTACTGATTTTGGGTTAAAGTGTAATCATAAAGTTTGTTATGCGTAATGAGGTAATACATTGTCCGAATGAGACGGTGTATGGAGGCAATCGTGTGTGGCTTGGTTGAAGTCGTTTGCGATTGCCTTTTTCGTTTCTCATAAAAGTCTGCGATATGGCAAGGGTTGGTATGACTGGCTGAAGCGATATTGTGAATGCATTTGAACAGAATCTTTCTAGCGTAGGGATTGCCACGCTTGGTAATGTGTTCCTTAGCGAGGAAGTTGCCAGATTCATAGTGTCTCAGATCAATACCGATAAAGGCATTGATTTGATTGGCAGACTGAAAACGGCGAATATCTCCCAGTTCACCAATAATACTTGTTGCAGTAGTCTCAGCTATTCCAGGAATAGAAAGTAGAATGTCATACTCTGGTAAAGGCTTAGCTAGAGTAACCATTTTGTCTAAGACAGTTTGTCTCTGTTCAGAAAGTCTAAGCAATTCTTTTGCATAGTAACGCACCTCTTCCATGATTGGAGAGGTTTTCTTGACGGCACAATAAGATTGATTGGCTAGTGCTGTCAGCTTCTCTGCTAAGTAAGCCACACGCTTGTCAGAAATCCGTTTTGAAGTGGACAGACGGATGCTCTTTGAGAGTTCATCCTTGCTTAACTCAAGCACCAAGTCCTTGCAAGGAAACGCAGTAACTAAGTTCCAGTATTGTTCCCCAGTTGGTGTTGACAAGATAGTTTCCAATTCAGGGAAAGTGACCTGTAAGACCTTGTGCAGACGGTTTTTAGCCCGAACGATGTCCTCGGTTAAGTTCTGATAGAATCGACTGAGATCCCGCAAGTTTTGGTAGACTTCTTCTTGGACATAGGTTGGTTTACGATTCAGCACAAATTGAGATTGAGCCAGTTTTTCAGCGTCAATCTTATCTGTTTTCCGCACACGCAAGCTGTCCAGTTGCTTCTTAGCTTCTAAGGGATTAAGCCGTGTATAAGCGTAGCCATGTTCATCCAGAAAAGCTTGAAGACGACGAGAATAGACGCCTGTTGCTTCAAAGATGATTTCTGGCTTGTGGACGGTTTTCAAATCACCAAGTAGCCGAGAAAAGCCAATGGCGTCATTGGCCATGGTATAGCCATGAACCTTCTCGCCATTGACTAGAATGGCCACTTCTGAACTTACCTTACTCACGTCAATTCCCAATACTACTCGCATGATATTACCTCTTTGTCTTGAATGATTCCTTGTTTTAGTGATGTCATTTTCAATACTCGACGTCTGGCGTCCCACATACTTTGATAACATTCTTTCTAAAACAGGTGTCTTGCCAGTTTTTGATGCGACGTCTAGCGTCAAAAGAGTTCTCGACTTAACAAGACACCTCTACTTTAACATAAAGAAAAAGTAGTGCCTACTCTCTCCCGTCGGAGATTTCCTCACTACTAATCTTAGTATGTTTTTTCTACACTCAAAAAGCCCTATACCCTCTGAGGTGGCGTCACCCACTACAGATATTATAGAGCCACTAATCCCGTAAGCCAACCTAGGTTGGCTTTTTTTTGCGTTTTCATATCGTTTTCCTTTTCAATTTCGAATAAGTAATATGAGGAGGACATATGAAAACAAAATACAAAAGCCTAATCTTACTAAGCTTGCTAGGCAGTAGCCTAGCTCTAAATACTACTAGCGAAGCTGCAGTACTTGGTGATAACTACCCGACCCAGTGGAAGAGTGGCTACGGTGCCGATAGCTGGGGGATGTACCTGAGACAGTGCACCTCCTTCGTCGCCTTCAGGCTGAGCAGCGCCAACGGCTTTAGCTTACCTGGTGGCTACGGCAATGCTATCAGTTGGGGGAGTGTGGCTAGAAGCCAAGGTTACCGCGTAGACATGACTCCTGCAGTCGGTTCCGTCGCTTGGTTCTCAGCTGGCGTTAATGGCGCAGGAGGTTATGGACACGTGGCCTGGGTGGCAGAAGTCAACGGCGATACAGTCACCATTGAGGAGTACAACTATGACTGTGGCCAAGGTCCCGAGAAATACTACCGTCGCAGCTTCCATAAAAGCCAAGTGTCTGGCTATATCCACTTCAAGGACCTAGGAGGAAGCACCGTAACCTCATCCCCATCTGTGCAGTCAACCCCAACACCATCAAGCACCCTCTCATCAAGCGGCACCTACACCTTCACTAGCCGCCACGGCATCAAGAATGCCCCCCAACAATCCAGCAGTGATATCGCCTATTACGATGCTGGAAGCAGTGTCCGCTATGATAAGACGGTCATCTCAGACGGCTATGAGTGGCTCTCTTATATTAGCTACTCAGGGGCACGCCGCTATATCGCCATCCGATC
Organism: Streptococcus hyointestinalis; assembly: GCF_900459405.1. Taxonomy (NCBI): domain Bacteria; kingdom Bacillati; phylum Bacillota; class Bacilli; order Lactobacillales; family Streptococcaceae; genus Streptococcus; species Streptococcus hyointestinalis. The sequence continues at coordinate 1,910,202 of NZ_UHFN01000007.1, read as the reverse complement.
AGTGGGAACAAGCACAACTGCAACCTCTACTACAGCATCAAGCCCAAGCATCGCCTCAAGTGGTCGCTACACCTTCACTAAACGCTCAGAGATCAAAAATAGTCCAAGCACAAGTGACAGTGCCCTCGCTTATTACGATGCCGGCAGTAGCGTCAACTACGATAAAGTCGTCAGTGCCGACGGTCACCAATGGATTTCCTATATCAGCTATTCAGGCGCTAGACGTTATATCGCTATAGACTAAGAGAAAAGACCTTAGGGTCTTTTTCATTTTTTTATAAAAAAGATTAAAAAAGTTATTGACAGTGTGGATGAAGTTTGATAAACTAATATAGCTGTCAAACGAGAGGGCGGTTAACACGAGAGGTTGAAAAAAACTTTTAAAAAAGTGTTGACAAGTTGTTAAAAGTTTGATAGAATATAGAAGTTGTCTCTTGAGAGACAAAGACCTTTGAGAACTGAACAAGACGATGTGCAGGGCTTCTTAAAAAGAAGTCAACGAATAAATCTGTCAGAGAACAGAATGAGTGAAGACTCAAACAAATCATACTTTAAATGAGAGTTTGATCCTGGCTCAGGACGAACGCTGGCGGCGTGCCTAATACATGCAAGTAGAACGCTGAAGGAGGGAGCTTGCTTCTTCTGGATGAGTTGCGAACGGGTGAGTAACGCGTAGGTAACCTGCCTGATAGCGGGGGATAACTATTGGAAACGATAGCTAATACCGCATAAGAGGTAATAACACATGTTATTAGTTTAAAAGGGGCAACTGCTCCACTATCAGATGGACCTGCGTTGTATTAGCTAGTTGGTAAGGTAACGGCTTACCAAGGCGACGATACATAGCCGACCTGAGAGGGTGATCGGCCACACTGGGACTGAGACACGGCCCAGACTCCTACGGGAGGCAGCAGTAGGGAATCTTCGGCAATGGGGGCAACCCTGACCGAGCAACGCCGCGTGAGTGAAGAAGGTTTTCGGATCGTAAAGCTCTGTTGTAAGAGAAGAACGGATGTGGGAGTGGAAAATCCATGTCGTGACGGTATCTTACCAGAAAGGGACGGCTAACTACGTGCCAGCAGCCGCGGTAATACGTAGGTCCCGAGCGTTGTCCGGATTTATTGGGCGTAAAGCGAGCGCAGGCGGTTTCATAAGTCTGAAGTTAAAGGCAGTGGCTTAACCATTGTACGCTTTGGAAACTGTGAGACTTGAGTGCAGAAGGGGAGAGTGGAATTCCATGTGTAGCGGTGAAATGCGTAGATATATGGAGGAACACCGGTGGCGAAAGCGGCTCTCTGGTCTGTAACTGACGCTGAGGCTCGAAAGCGTGGGGAGCAAACAGGATTAGATACCCTGGTAGTCCACGCCGTAAACGATGAGTGCTAGGTGTTGGGTCCTTTCCGGGACTCAGTGCCGCAGCTAACGCATTAAGCACTCCGCCTGGGGAGTACGACCGCAAGGTTGAAACTCAAAGGAATTGACGGGGGCCCGCACAAGCGGTGGAGCATGTGGTTTAATTCGAAGCAACGCGAAGAACCTTACCAGGTCTTGACATCCCGATGCCCGCTCTAGAGATAGAGTTTTTCTTCGGAACATCGGTGACAGGTGGTGCATGGTTGTCGTCAGCTCGTGTCGTGAGATGTTGGGTTAAGTCCCGCAACGAGCGCAACCCTTATTGTTAGTTGCCATCATTGAGTTGGGCACTCTAGCGAGACTGCCGGTAATAAACCGGAGGAAGGTGGGGATGACGTCAAATCATCATGCCCCTTATGACCTGGGCTACACACGTGCTACAATGGCTGGTACAACGAGTCGCAAGTCGGTGACGGCAAGCTAATCTCTTAAAGCCAGTCTCAGTTCGGATTGTAGGCTGCAACTCGCCTACATGAAGTCGGAATCGCTAGTAATCGCGGATCAGCACGCCGCGGTGAATACGTTCCCGGGCCTTGTACACACCGCCCGTCACACCACGAGAGTTTGTAACACCCGAAGTCGGTGAGGTAACCTTTTAGGAGCCAGCCGCCTAAGGTGGGATAGATGATTGGGGTGAAGTCGTAACAAGGTAGCCGTATCGGAAGGTGCGGCTGGATCACCTCCTTTCTAAGGAAACAACGGAACTGTACATTGTCTTGTTTAGTTTTGAGAGGTCTTGTGGGGCCTTAGCTCAGCTGGGAGAGCGCCTGCTTTGCACGCAGGAGGTCAGCGGTTCGATCCCGCTAGGCTCCATAGAATCGTAAGATTCTAGATTGTCCATTGAAAATTGAATAACTATCAAATAGTAACAAGAAAATAAACCGAAACGCTGTGATTTAATGAGTTTAAGGTCAATAGACCAAAATAAGGTTAAGTTAATAAGGGCGCACGGTGGATGCCTTGGCACTAGAAGCCGATGAAGGACGTGACTAACGACGAAATGCCTTGGGGAGCTGTAAGTAAGCGCTGATCCAGGGGTGTCCGAATGGGGGAACCCACTAACTAATGGTTAGTATCCTACACTGTTAAGGTGTAGGAGGGAAGACGCAGTGAACTGAAACATCTAAGTAGCTGCAGGAAGAGAAAGCAAAAGCGATTGCCTTAGTAGCGGCGAGCGAAACGGTAAGAGGGCAAACCAAAGAGTTTACTCTTTGGGGTTGTAGGACTGCAATGTGGACTTAATGATTATAGACGAATCATCTGGAAAGGTGAGCCAAAGAGAGTAAAAGCCTCGTAGTCGAAATAGTGATTATACCTAGCAGTATCCTGAGTACGGCGGGACACGAGAAATCCCGTCGGAATCTGGGAGGACCATCTCCTAACCCTAAATACTCTCTAGTGACCGATAGTGAACCAGTACCGTGAGGGAAAGGTGAAAAGTACCCCGGAAGGGGAGTGAAATAGAACCTGAAACCGTGTGCCTACAACAAGTTCGAGCCCGTTAATGGGTGAGGGCGTGCCTTTTGTAGAATGAACCGGCGAGTTACGATATGATGCGAGGTTAAGTTGAAGAGACGGAGCCGTAGGGAAACCGAGTCTTAATAGGGCGACTTAGTATCATGTCGTAGACCCGAAACCATGTGACCTACCCATGAGCAGGGTGAAGGTGAGGTAAAACTCACTGGAGGCCCGAACCAGGGCACGTTGAAAAGTGCTTGGATGACTTGTGGGTAGCGGAGAAATTCCAAACGAACTTGGAGATAGCTGGTTCTCTCCGAAATAGCTTTAGGGCTAGCGTCGATGTTAAGTCTCTTGGAGGTAGAGCACTGTTTGGGTGAGGGGTCCATCCCGGATTACCAATCTCAGATAAACTCCGAATGCCAATGAGATATAATCGGCAGTCAGACTGCGAGTGCTAAGATCCGTAGTCGAAAGGGAAACAGCCCAGACCACCAGCTAAGGTCCCAAAATAATTGTTAAGTGGAAAAGGATGTGGGGTTGCACAGACAACTAGGATGTTAGCTTAGAAGCAGCTATTCATTCAAAGAGTGCGTAATAGCTCACTAGTCGAGTGACCCTGCGCCGAAAATGTACCGGGGCTAAAACAATTTACCGAAGCTGTGGATCCCTTAGGGGATGGTAGGAGAGCGTTCTATGTGTGTTGAAGGTGTACCGTGAGGAGCGCTGGAACGTATAGAAGTGAGAATGCCGGTATGAGTAGCGAAAGATGGGTGAGAATCCCATCCACCGTAAGACTAAGGTTTCCAGGGGAAGGCTCGTCCGCCCTGGGTTAGTCGGGACCTAAGGAGAGACCGAAAGGTGTATCCGATGGCCAACAGGTTGATATTCCTGTACTAGTGTATGAAGTGATGGAGGGACGCAGTAGGCTAACTTGTCCCAGCGATTGGAAGTGCTGGGCTAAGCAGTGAGGTGTGATATGAGTCAAATGCTTATATCTATAACACCAAGCTGTGATGGGGAGCGAAGTTTAGTAGCGAAGTGAGTGATGTCACACTGCCAAGAAAAGCTTCTAGCGTTAATCATACACTACCCGTACCGCAAACCGACACAGGTAGTCGAGGCGAGTAGCCTCAGGTGAGCGAGAGAACTCTCGTTAAGGAACTCGGCAAAATGGCCCCGTAACTTCGGGAGAAGGGGCGCTGGCTTTAAGTCAGCCGCAGTGAATAGGCCCAAGCAACTGTTTATCAAAAACACAGCTCTCTGCTAAATCGTAAGATGATGTATAGGGGGTGACGCCTGCCCGGTGCTGGAAGGTTAAGAGGAGGGTTTAGCTTTTAGCGAAGATCTGAATTGAAGCCCCAGTAAACGGCGGCCGTAACTATAACGGTCCTAAGGTAGCGAAATTCCTTGTCGGGTAAGTTCCGACCCGCACGAAAGGCGTAATGATTTGGGCACTGTCTCAACGAGAGACTCGGTGAAATTTTAGTACCTGTGAAGATGCAGGTTACCCGCGACAGGACGGAAAGACCCCATGGAGCTTTACTGCAGTTTGATATTGAGTATCTGTACCACATGTACAGGATAGGTAGGAGCCTATGAAATTGGGACGCCAGTCTCAATGGAGGCGTTGTTGGGATACTACCCTTGTGTTATGGCTACTCTAACCTAGATAGGTTATCCCTATCGGAGACAGTGTCTGACGGGCAGTTTGACTGGGGCGGTCGCCTCCTAAAAGGTAACGGAGGCGCCCAAAGGTTCCCTCAGAATGGTTGGAAATCATTCGCAGAGTGTAAAGGTATAAGGGAGCTTGACTGCGAGAGCTACAACTCGAGCAGGGACGAAAGTCGGGCTTAGTGATCCGGTGGTTCCGTATGGAAGGGCCATCGCTCAACGGATAAAAGCTACCCTGGGGATAACAGGCTTATCTCCCCCAAGAGTTCACATCGACGGGGAGGTTTGGCACCTCGATGTCGGCTCGTCGCATCCTGGGGCTGTAGTCGGTCCCAAGGGTTGGGCTGTTCGCCCATTAAAGCGGCACGCGAGCTGGGTTCAGAACGTCGTGAGACAGTTCGGTCCCTATCCGTCGCGGGCGTAGGAAATTTGAGAGGATCTGCTCCTAGTACGAGAGGACCAGAGTGGACTTACCGCTGGTGTACCAGTTGTCCTGCCAAGGGCATCGCTGGGTAGCTATGTAGGGAAGGGATAAACGCTGAAAGCATCTAAGTGTGAAGCCCACCTCAAGATGAGATTTCCCATGATTTTATATCAGTAAGAGCCCTGAGAGATGATCAGGTAGATAGGTTAGGAGTGTAAGTGTGGTGACACATATAGCGGACTAATACTAATAGCTCGAGGACTTATCCAAATGAAATCATTTGAGTCATAAGAAGTAGCGTAAGGTTGACTTGTTTAGATAGTTATTCAATTTTGAGTAGACAAGAGATCTATTCAATAGTTAAGTGACGATAGCCTAGGAGATACACCTGTTCCCATGCCGAACACAGTAGTTAAGCCCTAGAACGCCTGATGTAGTTGGGGGTTGCCCCTGTTAGATACGGTAGTCGCTTGGCTCTTATCCGCCATAGCTCAGTTGGTAGTAGCGCATGACTGTTAATCATGATGTCGTAGGTTCGAGTCCTACTGGCGGAGTTGATAAACAAATGAGAGGTGTTTACCTCTTTTTTTATACTATATTTCTGTACCTACACTATTTTCGTTAAAAAGAACATGACAAAAATGTCATGTTCTTTTTTTAGAGGAGACGCTATAATAGATTTATCAAATATAACAAAGGAGTTAGTAATGAATACTTTAGATTTTGATTATTTGTTTTGGGTTGTTAAGCCGCTTATTTGTCAACTTCAGGTGAGATGTGATGAGGAAAGAAGAGAAGATATCCTGAGGGAGAGCAAGCTGTTGTTCTACCGATTGGTGCGACAATACCCAGAGTTGTTGGAGGACAAGGAACGTTTCTATCGTTATTATATCTGGGCGATGAAAAGAGAGCTTATGATAGGGAAATAAAACATGTTAAGACATGTTAAGATTGGTAGTGAGAAAATTTTCTAGTGAGATAACTTCACTACTTTTTCTTTTATGTTTGGAAAATATGCATCAAAAAATACTCTACTAAATTAGTAGAGTATTTTCATTTTACAAGCAGTCGTATTAAGCTTTGTTAGCTGAACCGAAAACGTCGATACGTTCTTCAACTGCTGCAGTGATAGCTTCGAATCCTGCTTTCAAGAATTTACGTGGATCGAAGAGTTTCTTCTTATCGTATTCAGCTTCGTTTGCATCGTATTCACGTACAAATTGACGTGTAGCGTTTGCAAATGCGATTTGGCATTCAGTGTTTACGTTAACTTTAGCAACACCAAGTTTGATAGCTGCTTGGATTTGATCGTCAGGGATACCAGAACCACCGTGAAGAACGATTGGAGTTCCTGGGATAGCAGCTGTAATTTTTTCAAGGTGGTCAAGGTGAAGACCGTTCCAGTTTGCTGGGTATGGTCCATGGATGTTACCGATACCTGCAGCCAAGAAGTCGATTCCAGTCTCAACCATTGCTTTAGCATCTTCGATTGGTGCCAATTCACCATCACCGATGATACCGTCTTCTTCACCACCGATAGTACCAACTTCAGCTTCAACTGAGATACCTTTAGCATGTGCTTTTTCAACAACTACACGAGCTTTTTCAAGGTTTTCTTCAATTGGAAGGTGAGAACCGTCAAACATAACTGAAGTGTAACCAACTTCGATACATTCAAGAACGTCTTCGTAGTGACCGTGGTCAAGGTGAATAGCAACAGGAACAGTGATTCCCATTGATTCTACTAAGTTTTCAATAAGTGCTTTACAAAGTTTGTAACCACCCATGTATTTAGCAGCACCCATTGAAGTTTGGATAAGTACAGGAGCTTTTTTAGCTTCTGCAGCACGCAAAATTGCTTGAGTCCATTCAAGGTTGTTTGTGTTAAATCCACCAACTGCATAGCCGTTATCACGAGCAGCTTGGACAAATTTTTCAGCTGAAACGATTGCCATTTTAAGGCCTCCTAATTATTTTTTTGGGAATTATCCCATTTATATAGTAAATTATATCACAAATTGAAAAAATTTCTAGTCTTTTTGTCATTTAAGGGCTTTTTGTGTTGTTTTAGTCTTGGTTTTAGGAAATTAGAAGCTCTGTAGAGAGGAGTAATCTTTATTTTAAATTTTTCCCCACTTGTCAAGTCAAGTGCAACAAGTTCATTGATAACTAGAGTTCCAGAGGTTAAGCTGTTTGGGCTAGCCCAAACAAAATATTTGCGGTTTTATACTTGTGAAGTCGTCTAGGTCTGTCATTGATAGCAGAGACGTAGTGATTGAGTTCTTCTGTCGTTAGTGAGTTAAGAGAGACACCTTTTGGGAGAAACTCTCTCAAGAGACCATTGAAATTTTCATTTGTTCCTCTTTCATGAGAAGCATAAGGATGGGCAAAATAGACTTCCACACCTTTTAAGTCTGACAAGCTACTGAACTCTGAGCCATTGTCCGATGTGATGGAGCGAATAGGGTACTGCGACAGTAAGCTCTTAACAGCCCTATTGATGGTTTCTGCTTGTTTATTAGCCAATTTTACAGCGATGGCAAATCGTGTTTGACGCTCTACTAAGGTCAAAATAACAGCTTCACCTTTGGTTTTCTTGCCAAGAACCAAATCAATCTCCCAATGCCCAAATTCAGAACGGTCATTGATACACTCTGGACGTTCTTCAATGGATTTTCCTAAGATTTTCTTCGTGGCCTTAGGCCTTACTTTAGACCGTTTTCGGATGCTCACCATCTTAGGTAAATCAATCGGTTTAACCCTCAACAGTCCGTCTTTGATGTAACAATACACTGTCTTGGTGGAAGGGATAACTTCCAGTGGATGTTTTTCTCGGTAAGTTTGAACAAAGCTATCGACACTGTGACAGCGAGGTTTCGTTTTCAGGGCTTTCTCAAGTTCCTTGAAGAAGGTCTGGGAGCAGTACGATAGTTTATGATAGGCACTTTTTCGACGATTGGTTTCATAAACACGTTGACCACTATCTGGAAAGTAAACCGTTGAGTAGATTCGTTTCCCGTTCTTATCTTGAACCTGAGAAACACTTCCTCGTTTGATTTCACGACTGATGGTTGAGCGATGACGCCCAAGCAGACGAGCAATCTCAGAGGGGTTCTTGCCCATCTTGAGATAGGCGCTGATTTCTCCGCGTTCAGAGGCTGAAAGGTGTGAATATAACGATTTTTTGGTAGAATGATTAGTGGACATGTTCATCTGCTTTCTATACTGAGTTGGGGAATTCTAGTATATCAGACGAGCATGTCTTTTTTGTTGCACTTCATTTTACAACACGGGATTTTAAATTTTTGATTGGTATAGCTTGACGGAGATAGGCTATTATGATAAGATGACATCAAGTAAAAGCCGATTTAGCTCAGTTGGTAGAGCAACGCACTCGTAACGCGTAGGTCACAGGTTCGAGCCCTGCAATCGGCAGAAGTAATTGTAAAGTGGTAAATTCTCAAAGTAAGTTCTAGTTCCCGTCCTTCCAGAAGTTACTCTGAGAAAACTGCATAAAATCAACAGAATTTAGTCTCAGACTAAGTTCTTTTTTGACTAAAAATGCTGATAATAGTGAGTTTTAGGCCTGAAAATATTGAAAAAAGGGTACACTAAAGTTACTGGCTCTGAGACGTCTCAAAGTAAGTTCTAGCTATCTGGAATTTTGGATGGGACAAGTTCCTTTCTATTTTGAAATTATTTTTTGATAAAAACTAACGATTATTTATCCAATAATCGAGGTGATTGGATGACGTTTTCAGGGTCAATTTTAGAGATACCGAGAAGTGTTGCCACTTCCTCACCGTAGGTAAAGGTAAAGAGTTCATAGGCTGATTTTCCGTTGAAAGAAGCTCGTTTGACGCTGTTGACATGCGAACAAACTAGGTTGATGTCATCCTGTGTCAAGCTATCAAAGTTAGTTCCTTTAGGAAGAATGTCTCTGATGAGTGTATGATTCTTCTCAATTCTCCCCTTCTGGTCAGAACGATTTGGGTCACAGAAGAAGAGTTTAGATTCTCCACGAACATCCATTTCGATATCGTCTACTCTAGCGAATTCACCGCCATTATCGGTCAGAATGACAGGGAATAGTTCGCAGAAGCTCATCTCTTTCTGGTGTAGGTCATTCTTGATAGCGTAGAGGTGTTTAGCGACCTCATTAGCTGTTTTATTATCCAGTAACCGAGCGAAAATAAAGTTGCAGTAGGAGAGGTTAAAAGTGAGAAGTACCTTTCCTCCAATCCTTCCAGTAACGGTGTCCATTTCCAGCCAGTAGCTGATATCATTCTTAGTAAGAAAGCCTTGGAAGTCCTCGTAAGACCGTCCTTCTCTAGCAGTTTTAGGAATGGGTTGGAGATTTCTGGTTCTCCGCTTTCTGAATTTCACGACACGGGGGAAATCAATGGGCTTTGTGGACAGATAGCCTTTTTCAAGGTATCGGTAGATAGAAGCTCTTGATGCCGAAAGTTCGTTGGAGGCGATGATGTGGTTGAGGTGTTGTCCTTTTTTGATGGCAGAAGAGACAATCTCGTCCATGCGATAGAATTCTTCCTTGTTTAGGGCAACTCCTGTTCTCGATTCTGAGAGCTTAGCTTCATAATCCAGCTGAGCTCTTTTTGCGTAGTAGAACTGTTTCTGGTATCCACAATTGCATCTCTTTTTCGGAAAGGCATTACAAACGTAAGGAGCCTTTTTGAGTAGAGGGCAGGCCTCACAATTGGATGTCACAGAATTTTCTTTAACCACTCGATTTCTGCGAACTTCTTTTGAGATTGTGGACGGGTCTTTACCTAGCTTAGTAGCGATAGCTGAGAAGGTTTTTAGCTGTTCGATTCCTATTTGAATATCGTTGCGATCAGAGAGAGTTAAGTGTTTGTTTTTCATTGTCAGTTACCAACTTGTCCCATAGTAAGTTCTACCTTATTTTTTTGTCTCAGTCTAATTTCCAGCTTTGGGGGTAGACTAGAACTTACTTTGAGAATTTTGGGTAATTGTAAAGTGGATAATATTTTCAAGAATGTAGCGTTACAATAGATGTGAGACTTTTAGAAGTCAAAAAGAAGATTCCCTGATATGATAAGAGTACCACCACTCACCAAAAAAGGAATCTTCTCATGACTAGTATATCACAAAATCTTCGCTATTTACCACATACTCTAGAAACACGTTACCACGCTGTTAAAACCTACCAAAATGGTGCCTCTGTCGCCTTCATCTGTCGACGTTACAAAGTTTCAAAAGCCTCTCTCATGCGCTGGAATAAGCGTTTTGATGGCACAAAAGAATCTCTAAAAGACCGTTCTCATCGCCCTCTAACACCGCATCCAAAGGCTCATACCGAGCAGGAGATAACCTGGATTAAAAACTGCATCAAAAGAAATCCAAACGCAACCCTCATCGAAATCTTCTATAAGCTCAAAACGAATAAGGGATATGATAGACACCCTTGCTCACTCTTTCGAATCTTGAGAAAGCTGGACTTCTTCAAATCCCCTAAAACAAAAAACAAACCTTATGTCCCAAAACCATATGACACGCCGACTAAACTCGGTATCAAGTGGCAGATGGATGTCAAATACGTCCCAACTCACTGCTACACAGGAAAACTACCTGACAAGTTCTACCAGTACACCGTTATTGATGAGGCCAGTCGAGAACGCTTTATATTCCCTTTCAAAGAGCAGTCGTCCTACTCAACGGTTCAATTTCTCAAAATGGCTATCAAACACTTTGGATACAAACCCAAAATCCTCCAAACGGATAATGGCTTTGAGTTCACTCATTTCAAAGAGACCAAACAAGTTCACCCACTAGACTTGCTGTGTCAGGAACTTGGCATTGAGCACAAGCTGATTCGTCCTCGAACACCAAGACATAATGGCAAGGTTGAACGCAGTCATCGAAATGACAATCGACGTTTCTACCAGCACTTGACCTTCTATTCCTATGACGATCTCATCAAGCAGATGAAAACCTATCTTTATCGTTCTAATCGACTTCCTATGCAAACTTTAGGATGGAAATCTCCTATCGATATCAGAAAAGCTTTACTAGAAGCTAGCTCCTAGTAAAGCTTAACAAATGGATAACTTCAAAATAACATTTTAGGTCTCACATCATTGACAAAGGTACAGTAAAGTGGATAATATTTTCAAGAAGGTATTGCAATTCTTGATTAGCTATGCTATACTAGTAAGGTATGTGGTGCTAGCACATCCGTAATAAATCAAAAGGAAGGGAAAATCATGGCTAAAGTTTGCTATTTTACAGGTCGTAAAACGGTATCAGGAAACAACCGTTCACATGCGATGAATAAAACAAAACGTAGCGTTAAACCTAACCTCCAAAAAGTTACAGTACTTATTGATGGTAAACCAAAAAAAGTTTGGGCTTCAGCTCGTGCACTTAAATCTGGTAAAGTTGAACGCGTTTAATTTTAATTGATTAAAGCTCCGTTGGAGCTTTTTTAATTGCCATTCAGTCGTAGTCTATATATTTAAGTTTTTACAAGTCACCTAAACTGTGGTAAAATAAGGTGATAGAAACTTTTTGAGGTAATAATATGACTGTAAAAATTAATACAAAAGATGGGCAAATTGAACTGTCTGATGACGTTATTGCTACGGTTGTTGGCGGTGCTGCAACGGAAATATTTGGTGTTGTAGGTATGGCTAGCAAGAGCGCATTTAAAGATAATTTTCAAGCTTTATTACGTCGTGAAAACTTTGCTAAAGGTGTTGTTGTCAAGTCAACAGAAGCCGGTATTACTGTTGATGTTTACACAGTGATGAGCTATGGTGTTAAGATTAGCGAAGTTTCTAAAAATATTCAAGAGCGTGTCAAATTTAACCTAGAACAACAGCTAGGTCTAAGTGTTGATGCGGTTACTGTTTATGTGCAAAATATCAAAGTCGTAGGAGAAGGTTAGTGTCAAATATAACAACAAGTTTATTCCAAGAAATGGTCCAATCAGGAAGTACCAGACTTGGAAATCAAGCAGAATATGTGAACTCACTCAATGTTTTTCCTGTTCCAGATGGCGATACAGGAACAAATATGAGTATGACAATGGAAAACGGAGCTAAAGAAGTTTCTGATAAACCAGCTGCAACTGTTGGCGAAGTTGGTCAAATCTTAGCTAAAGGTCTGTTGATGGGAGCTAGAGGAAACTCTGGTGTTATCACATCACAGCTTTTCCGTGGGTTTGGTCAAAGCATCAAAGACAAAGAAGAACTGGATGGTCTTGATTTAGCGCATGCCTTTCAAGCTGGGGTAGAGGTTGCTTACAAGGCGGTTATGAAACCTGTTGAAGGAACTATTTTGACTGTTTCACGTGGTGCAGCAATTGCAGCCCTAAAGCAAGCTGAAGAGACCAACGATGCTGTTGAAGTCATGCGTGCAGCCCTTGAGGGTGCTAAAAATGCCTTAGCAAAAACTCCAGAAATGTTGCCTGTACTTAAAGAAGTAGGTGTTGTTGACTCTGGTGGACAAGGATTAGTCTTTATCTATGAAGGATTTCTAGCAGCCTTGACGGGTGAATATATCGCTTCTGAGGAGTTCAAAGCGACTCCTGCGACAATGACTGAGATGATTAATGCTGAGCATCATAAGTCTGTTGCTAGTCATGTGGCAACTGAAGATATTACTTATGGTTATTGTACTGAAATTATGGTTTCACTTAAACAAGGTCCTACCTACGTCAAAGAGTTTAACTATGAAGAATTTCAAGGGTATTTAAGTAACTTAGGTGATTCTCTTCTTGTCGTCAATGACGATGAAATTGTCAAAGTCCATGTACACACGGAAGACCCAGGTCTGGTGCTTCAAGAAGGTCTGAAATACGGTTCACTTGTCAAAGTTAAAGTGGACAACATGCGTAACCAACACGAAGCGCAAGTGCAAAAGGAAGCTGACGAAGAGGTTAGTCAAGAAGAAAAAGAATTTGGTATCATTGCAGTTGTTGCAGGCGATGGCTTGGCAGAAATCTTCAAGGCACAAGGAGCGGATTATATCATCTCAGGTGGTCAAACGATGAATCCATCAACAGAGGATATCGTAAAAGCGATTGAGTCTGTGAATGCTAAAAATGTCATTATCTTGCCAAACAACAAGAATATCTTCATGGCTGCACAAAGTGCTGCACAGGTGGTTGATAAACCAGCAGCAGTTATTGAGACAAAAACCATTCCACAAGGTCTAACGTCTCTCCTAGCTTTTGATACAACAAAGACTTTAGAGGATAATAAAGAGGCTATGTCATCAAGTCTTGAGGATGTTATTAGCGGAAGCATTACACTAGCTGTCCGTGATACGACTATTGATGGCTTAGCTATCCATGAAAATGACTATCTCGGTATGGTAGATGGCAAAATTGTCGTCTCTAATCCAGATGTCGAGAAAACGTTGAAAGATACATTTGCTCAGATGATTGATGAAGATAGTGAGATTATTACTATTTTTGTTGGTGAGGATGGAGATATGGCTCTTGCTGAGTCTTTAGCTGATGATTTGGAAGAGACTTACGAAGATGTAGAAGTTGAAATCCATGATGGTAAACAGCCTGTTTATCCTTATTTGATGAGCGTTGAATAATAGACAAACACTTGTTCATTGATGTGAGCAAGTGTTCTTTTTTTGACTATCTTACAAAATTTTCAGATAATTATTGACAATTGTCGTAAAAATGTTACTATTTAAAGTATGTTGACTCATTAAGCCGATAGAAATCCTATTTTTAAGGGATGTCTTAGGGAAGTTGACAAAAGTTTTATAAGAAATCATTTAAAATGACTTATGGGGCTTGAATTTTTTAAATAAAGTGTTATCATAATATATAAGACTTTGAATTTTTAGAAAATTCGGATAAGAAAAATGTTAAAGGAGGAACTTGTGAAAAAAATCAAACTAGAAAAGCGTAAAAAAGGTTCAGAGCTTGTTCTTGAAACCTTAGTAAACCTAGGTGTTGAGACCATTTTTGGTTATCCTGGTGGGGCTGTTTTGCCTTTGTATGATGCCATTTATAATTTTGATGGTATTCGTCATATTCTAGCGAGACATGAGCAAGGTGCCCTCCATGCAGCAGAAGGTTTTGCAAAATCAACAGGTCGATTAGGTGTGGCAGTTGTTACCAGTGGACCTGGAGCGACTAACGCCATCACAGGTATTGCTGATGGTATGAGTGACAGTGTGCCGATGTTGGTCTTTACTGGTCAGGTTGGAACAGGAGGTATTGGTAAGGACGCCTTTCAGGAGGCTGATATTATCGGTATTACCATGCCGATCACCAAGTACAACTACCAAGTGCGTGATGTAGCGGATATTCCAAGGATTGTGACAGAGGCGGTTCACATCGCAACGACTGGTAGACCTGGTCCGGTTGTTATTGACTTTCCAAAGAATATCTCAGAAGCTGAGACGGACTTTTACTACGATCCGACGGTTCATCTTCCTAGCTATCAACCGACTGTTGAGCCAAATGGTTTGCAGGTCAAGAAAATCTTGGAGCAACTTAAAAAAGCTAAAAAACCGTTGATTATCGCTGGTGGTGGTGTCAATTATGCAAAAGGGGCTAATGAGTTAGTCGCATTTGCTGAGCGTTACCAGATTCCTGTTGTGTCAACCCTGTTAAGCTTAGGGGTTATGCCAATTGAGCATCCGCTATCACTTGGTATGGGAGGTATGCACGGTTCTTATGCTTCTAACATGGCACTGTCCCAATGTGATTTTATGATTAACTTTGGTTCTCGCTTTGCAGACCGTCTGACAGGAAATCCTGCAACTTTTGCTAAAAAGGCGGTTGTTGCTCACATTGATATCGACCCAGCAGAGATTGGTAAAGTGGTCACGACACAAATTCCAATTGTAGGTGATGCTAAGAGAGCCTTAGAGATTTTGCTTGAGTCTGAGACGGTTGAGACAGATTTTAGTGCTTGGACAGAAAAAGTGCTGGGCAATAAAGCGAGAGCCCCTTTTAGCTATAAATTTGATGAAGCGATCATCAAGCCTCAACATGCAATTGAAACCATCGGAAAATTGACACATGGCGACGCCATTGTGGTGACGGATGTTGGGCAACATCAGATGTGGACAGCTCAATTTTATCCTTTCAAGAATGAACGTCAGATTATCACTTCAGGTGGGCTTGGAACGATGGGATTTGGTATTCCTGCAGCTATCGGTGCTAAACTGGCTAATCCAGACAAAGAAGTTATTTTATTTGTCGGTGATGGTGGTTTTCAGATGACTAATCAAGAATTGGCTATTTTAAATGGATATGGTGTTCCAATCAAGGTTGTGCTCATCAATAACCACTCTCTTGGGATGGTTCGTCAGTGGCAAGAGTCCTTCTACGATGAACATCGCAGCGAGTCTACCTTTGATGACGAGCCAAATTTCCAGCTGTTAGCAGAAGCTTATGGCATTGCGCATTATAAGTTTTCAGACCCAAATACCCTAGAAAAAGATTTGGAAGTGATTACGGAAAATCGACCAATGCTTATTGAGATAAATATTTCTAATAGGGAACACGTTTATCCAATGGTGCCGACAGGTAAGAGTAATAGTGAGATGTTGGGGGTGGTCTTTAATGCGTAGAATGTTAACCGCAAAGCTCAAAAATTCAACGGGTGTCCTCAATCGTTTCACTGGTGTTTTATCCCGTCGTCAGGTCAATATTGAGTCGATTTCTGTCGGACACACAGATGAGCCTGAAATCTCTCGTATCACGATTATCATTGATGTGGAGACTTTGGAAGAGTCTGAGCTTATCATCAAGCAGCTTAATCGCTTAATAGACGTGGTGCGTGTTCGTGATATTACGGATATTCCCCATCTGGAGCGTGAGGTCATCCTCGTCAAGCTCTCTGCTCCTCCAGCTAAGCGAGCAGAGATATTAGCGATTATTCAGCCTTTTAGAGCGAGTGTCGTTGATGTCGCACCAAAATCCATCACCATTCAAATGTCAGGTGACAGCGAGAAGATTGAAGCGCTCTTGCGTGTCATTCGACCGTATGGCATTCAAAACGTTGCACGGACAGGTGCGACAGGTTTTTCAAGAGATTTTTCCTAAAAATCTTTGACAACAAAATGATATAAAATAATTTAGAAAAGAGAAAATAACATGGCAGTAAAAATGGAATACGAAAACGATGTAAAAGTAGCAGCACTTGATGGTAAAAAAATTGCCGTAATCGGTTATGGTTCACAAGGACATGCACATGCGCAAAACTTGCGTGATTCTGGACAAGATGTCATCATCGGTGTGCGTCCAGGAAAATCATTTGACAAAGCTAAAGAAGACGGCTTTGATACTTACCCAGTAGCTGAAGCGACAAAATTGGCTGACGTTATCATGATTTTGGCGCCAGACGAAATCCAAGCTGACCTTTACGCTAATGAAATCGCACCAAACTTGGAAGCTGGTAATGCTCTTGGTTTTGCACATGGTTTCAATATTCGTTTTGAATACATCAAAGCGCCTAGCGATGTTGACGTCTTTATGTGTGCGCCTAAAGGACCAGGACACTTGGTAAGACGTACTTATACAGAAGGTTTTGGCGTTCCTGCGCTTTACGCTGTTTACCAAAATCCAACTGGTAATGCTAAAGACATCGCGATGGCATGGGCAAAAGGTGTCGGTGCAGCGCGTGTTGGTCTTCTTGAAACAACCTTCAAAGAAGAAACGGAAGAAGATTTGTTTGGTGAACAAGCTGTCCTTTGTGGTGGTTTGACTGCCCTTATCGAAGCTGGTTTTGAAGTATTGACAGAAGCTGGATATGCTCCAGAGTTGGCTTACTTTGAAGTGCTTCACGAAATGAAATTGATTGTTGACCTTATCTACGAAGGTGGCTTCAAGAAAATGCGTCAATCTATTTCAAACACTGCCGAGTTTGGTGACTATGTGTCAGGACCACGTGTCATCACTGACCAAGTAAAAGAAAACATGAAAGCTGTTCTTGCTGATATCCAATCTGGTAAATTTGCAGATGAGTTTGTAACAGACTACAAGAACGGTCGTCCACGTTTGGAAGCTTATCGTAAGGAAGCTGCTGATCTTGAAATCGAAAAAGTCGGTGCTGAGCTTCGTAAAGCAATGCCGTTTGTTGGTCAAAACGATGACGATGCTTTCAAGATTTACAACTAATTCAAGGATTAGTGGAGAAATAGAGCCTACCGGCTCTTTTCTTTTAGAGGTTTGAAACATTGCGATAAGACTAGAAAAGGTGAAAAATGATAACAGCAAAAAATATTGTCGATGCTCACAAGGTCTTGAAATCAGTTGTTGAGAAAACACCACTTGATTTTGACCGATATTTGTCAGAAAAATACGGAGCGACTATTTATTTAAAACGTGAAAACATGCAAAAAGTGCGCTCTTTTAAGATTCGTGGGGCTTACTATGCCATTTCACAGTTGTCAGATGAGGAGAAAAAACGTGGTGTCGTCTGTGCCAGTGCGGGAAATCATGCCCAAGGTGTGGCTTATACCTGCAATGAAATGAAAATTCCTGCAACTATTTTCATGCCAGTGACTACTCCGCAGCAAAAAATCGGGCAGGTTCAGTTTTTTGGTGGCTCATTTGTCAATATCCAATTGGTGGGAGATACCTTTGATGCGTCTGCACAAGCAGCGCAGGATTTTACAAAGGCAGAAGGCATGACCTTTATCGATCCTTTTGATGATGATAATGTCCAAGCAGGACAAGGAACGGTTGCCTATGAAATTTATGAGCAAGCACAAGAAGAGGAGGTCTCTTTTGACCAGATCTTTGTCCCTGTTGGTGGCGGTGGTTTGATTTCTGGTGTTTCGGCTTATATAAAGGATGTGTCGCCAGAAATCGAGGTCATTGGTGTCGAAGCTAGCGGTGCTCGTAGCATGCGAGCTGCTTTTGATAAGGGCTATCCAGTCAAACTGGAGAATATCGATAAGTTTGCTGATGGTATCGCTGTGCAAAAAGTCGGTCAACGTACTTATGAAGTTGCTAGAAAGTATGTGGATAAGCTCATCGGCGTTGATGAAGGTTTGATTTCTGAAACCTTGATTGATATGTACTCTAAGCAAGGGATCATCGCTGAGCCAGCTGGTGCAGCTTCGATTGCAGCTCTTGAGGTGATGAAGGACGACATCAAAGGTAAAACAGTTGTCTGCATCATCTCAGGTGGAAATAACGACATCAACCGTATGCAGGAAATGGAAGAGCGTGCGCTCATCTACGATGGTGTCAAACATTATTTTGTGGTGAATTTCCCACAACGTCCAGGTGCGCTTAGAGAGTTTGTTAATGACATTTTAGGACCAAAGGATGACATCACACGTTTTGAGTACATCAAACGTGCCAATAAAGGAAAAGGACCTGTTTTGATAGGGATTACCTTGGATAATAAAAATGATTATGCTGCTTTGCTGGAACGTCTAGCTCAGTTTGACCCTAATTATATCAACTTACACGGAAATGAAAGTCTCTACAATATGCTTGTTTGAGGGCTGATTTTTACTTGACAACGCTTTCAAAAAGCGCTATAGTGTCAGTAATAGAGTAAAAAGGAATTTTTGAGAGGAGTATGTTATGGTTATTGTAGCGCTGATTGTTTTATGTCTTTTGTTTCTCATAGTTATCGGTGTGGTGGCTAGCAGTTTGTATGTCGTCAGGCAGCAGTCGGTTGCTATTATTGAGCGCTTTGGGAAATACCAGAAAACAGCGACAAGCGGTATTCATCTGCGTTTGCCTTTAGGTATTGATAAGATTGCGGCTCGTGTGCAGTTAAGGCTTTTGCAAAGTGAGATTGTTGTTGAGACAAAGACTAAGGACAATGTCTTTGTAACGCTAAATGTAGCGACTCAGTATCGTGTTAACGAGCAAAATGTCACAGATGCCTACTATAAACTGATGAAGCCTGAAGCACAAATCAAGTCATATATTGAGGATGCACTGCGCTCTTCTGTACCTAAATTGACGCTTGATGAGCTTTTTGAGAAAAAAGACGAGATAGCTCTTGAGGTACAACATCAAGTGGCAGAGGAAATGTCTACGTATGGTTACATCATTGTTAAGACCTTGATTACAAAAGTGGAACCAGACGCCGAGGTCAAGCAATCTATGAATGAAATCAACGCTGCTCAACGCAAGCGTGTAGCCGCCCAAGAGCTTGCAGAAGCAGACAAGATTAAGATTGTCACTGCAGCAGAAGCCGAAGCTGAAAAAGACCGCCTGCACGGTGTGGGGATTGCCCAGCAACGTAAGGCTATCGTCGATGGTTTGGCGCAGTCTATCCAAGAGCTCAAAGAAGCGAATGTCGGCCTAACCGAAGAGCAGATTATGGCGATTTTGCTGACCAATCAATATCTGGATACCCTCAATAACTTTGCCGATAACGGTAATCAGACACTATTTTTACCTAACAGCCCAGAGGGTGTTGAGGATATTCGCACACAAGTGTTGTCCGCTTTGAAAGTTAAATCCTAGCACAACAAATAACCTCCGTATGAAGATTCATACGGAGGTTTTGGTGTATTTTTTAAGATTTTTGCGGTAAAACTTTATAAAGAATAAAGCTAATGATAAATCCTAAAAGAGCAAAGCTGATATAGCCCATATTGTAGCTACCCAGTGGCACGACGTTAGTAAAGAAGTGCGAGATAGGCTGAGGAATGGTAAAGAGCTGCGTTTGACCAGCTAAGGTACTCATCGCATCATAAAGCGCTGGAATAGCCGTAAAGGCAATTGTCGTTTTATAAACCAGCGGACTTTCTGCGATAAAAGGTTTTAGGAAAACCAGAATAATAATCACCATGGTCAATGGATAGAGAAGATAGAGGATAGGAAGTGACCATTTAATCAACTCTGACAAGCCGCCAAAGTAAAAGACGGTAGCAATAAAGGTAAAGAGTGTTGCCCATGTGACGTGAGAAAGTTTTGGGAAAGTCTTGTGGAAATACTCAGCACAGGCAGTGATAAGCCCAGTTGATGTTGTCAAGCAGGCAAGGAAAATTGCCATGGCTAAAATTGCTTGACCAATCGTCCCCATGTAGTAGGCAGCAGACTGACTTAGGACATTTCCTCCGTCAATCGGTTTACCATTGAGCTGGAAGGCACCATTTGCGAAGGTGAAAAGGGACTGAGAAGTCGCACCGATACGTGCGATAAAGATATAGATAGCAGCAAGGAGAACAGCTGCGATAATGCCAGATTTTAGGGTCAATTGTGCGATAGCTTTTGGAGTCTTAGCTCCGTAGCCTTTGGCAGCATCGATAACTAAAATGGCAAAGGCAAGCGCTGCAAGAGCGTCCATTGTCCCATAACCTTGGATGAGCCCAGCCACAAAAGGCAAATCATGAAAACTATCGCTGACGCTGGCACTGGCATTAACAGCTTGCCCCAGATGTCCTGCTGGAGAGACAAAGGAAGCAATAATCAAAATGGCAAGGATGATGAGTAGTGTCGGTGTCAGATACTTACCGATGCGGTCAGCAATTTTGCTAGGACGAATGGCTAGAATGTACGATAAGCCAAAGAAAAAGAGCCCGTAGATGATTTTGATGGCCAAACCATTTCCAAAAATAGGGGCAATACCGACAGAGTAAGAGGTGGCTCCTGTTCTTGGAATGGCAAAGAAAGGACCGATAGAGAGGTAGAGAGCAATCGCAAAAAAGCGAGCGTAAGCCTTTGAAGCAGGCTGAGTGATACTCTCAATGTCGTTTTTACCAGAATAAGCGACAGCCACCACACCAAGAAGTGGCAAGGTAACGCCTGTGATGATAAAGCCTAGGATGGACTGCCAGAGGTTTTTACCTGAGTAAATCCCAAGCAGTGCTGGGTAAATGAGATTGGCAGCTCCAAAAAAGAGTGCAAAAAGCATGAGACCAACAATCCAGTAAGTTGATTTGTGACGCATAGGACCTCCTAATTGTATATAATTGAATGTAATTGTGTGACAATTGTTATAACAAGTTTTATGACAGCTTGTCAATAGTCTTAAAGAAAACTAAAAAAGGAAATGGCAGATTGTTTTGCCATTTCCTTTTGGGTTAACCTAAGAAGCGTTGTAAGAACTCTTTGGTACGTTCTTCTTGTGGATTTTCAAAGATTTGCTGAGGTGTGCCTTGCTCGGCGATAACCCCTTTATCCATGAAAATAACACGGTCAGAAACGTCACGTGCAAACTCCATCTCATGGGTTACAATAATCATTGTAAGACCAGATTTGGCGAGTTCTTGCATGGTTTTGAGTACCTCTCCGACCATCTCAGGGTCAAGAGCAGAGGTAGGCTCGTCAAAGAGCATAGCTTCTGGATTGACAGACAGAGCACGTGCGATAGCGACACGTTGCTTTTGCCCACCAGATAGTTGTTTAGGTTTGGCTTTCCAATATTGCTCTGTCATACCGACAGCATTTAGATTATTTTGGGCAATGGCTTTTGCCTCTTCGTAACTGCGTTTGAGGACAGTCGTTTGTGCGACAATAGCATTGTCAAGGACGTTGAGGTTTTCAAAAAGGTTAAAGGATTGGAAAACCATGCCGAGCTTTTCACGATAAGCGGTCAAATCATACCCTTTTTCAAGGACGTTTTGTCCGTGAAAGAGAATCTCACCAGCAGTTGGCTCTTCCAGTAAATTGATAGAGCGTAAAAAGGTTGACTTCCCAGAACCAGATGAGCCAATAATAGAGATGACCTCACCTTTATTGACAGACAGAGAAATGTCTTTTAAAACTTCATTTGCTCCAAAGGATTTTTTTAGATGTTTAATCTCAAGAATTGTTTGTGTCATTAGTTTACCACCTTTGTTTGCATTTGGTTTGCGCCAGTCGTGTAGTCGTCTGAGTCAAAACGCTTTTCAATGTAGCGAAGGATACGTGTCACTGTAAAGGTCAAAATGAAGTAGATGACAGCGATGATAAAGAAGGTTTGGAAATATTGGTAGGTCTGTGTGGCTACGGTATTTCCTGAGAAGTAGAGCTCAACAACGGAGATAACGTTCAAGACAGACGTATCCTTGATATTGATGACAAATTCATTACCAGTTGCTGGAAGGATGTTGCGGATAACCTGCGGTAGGACGATTTTACGCATGGTTTGGTTATGCGTAAAGCCAAGAGCAGTAGCGGCTTCAAACTGTCCTTTGTCAACAGCGAAGATACCACCACGTACAATCTCACTCATGTAAGCACCTGTGTTGATAGAGACGATGAAAATCGCAGCTAATGTACGGTCAAGCGAGATACCAAAGGCTTGCGCCGTTCCGTAGTAAATGACCATAGCTTGTACAATCATCGGTGTTCCACGGAAGATTTCGATATAGACATTGAGCAACCAGCCAAAGGCTTTTTGCAAAATAGCAAGCACTCGGTTGGCTGCGAGAGGAGCTGTACGATAGACTCCGATTAAGAGACCGATAAAGAGCCCAACGATTGTCCCAA
The DNA here is from genome assembly GCF_900459405.1 of Streptococcus hyointestinalis. NCBI lineage: Bacteria > Bacillati > Bacillota > Bacilli > Lactobacillales > Streptococcaceae > Streptococcus > Streptococcus hyointestinalis. The sequence goes on along the minus strand of NZ_UHFN01000007.1, from coordinate 1,887,820 downwards.
CGATAGAGATAAGTAAGGTGATTCCTGTTCCACGTAGGAATTGTTGCCAATTTTCTTTAAAAATAGTCACCACTTGTTTAAAGAAAGATGATTTTTCATCGGTAGCAACTGTTGCAGGCTGACGTGAAATCATATCGTCCATCAAGTTGATTTGCTCGGTTTTTGAAATGCCATCAAGAACCTTGTTGACCTTTGTGATGATAGGGTCGTTCTTGCGAAGACCAACAGCGATATTGGTGTCAGACTCAGATGTGTTAAAGCCATCTTTTAGCGTAATCATCTTGAGATTAGGATTAGCATTTTGCGCTGACAGGGCGTCAGGACGCTCAGAGACGTAAGCGTCGATGATACCAGACTCAACGGCTTGGCGCAGTTGTGTGAAGTCTCCCATAGCGACTTCTTTTTGCACACCGTTGATTTGAGAGATGAGGTCATAGAGGTAAACCCCTTGTTGAGCAGTGACCTTTGCTCCCTTGAAGTCACTCAGTTTTGTAGCGTTGGCATATTTGCCTTTGCTATTTACCACTAGAGTAGGCTCTGAGATATAGTAAGCATCTGAGAAGGCGATTTCTTTTTTACGTTCTTCAGTAGGGCTCATCCCAGCGATAATCATGTCAATCTTACCAGAAGTAAGGGCAGGCACGAGCCCTTCCCACTTGGTTTTGACAACTAGGACTTTTTTATTAAGAGCGCTAGCGATTTTTTTGGCGATTTGCACGTCATAACCGTTAGCGTATTGGTTAGTCCCTTCAATCTTGACAGCGCCATTACTATTATCATTTTGCGTCCAGTTAAAAGGGGCATAAGCTGCTTCCATCCCTACACGGAGGTAATCATCAGCCTGAGCTGTAGACATCCCTCCAAAAAGAATAAAAAGAGCTGCTGTGATACTTAGAAAAAGTTTCTTCATGACATAACTCCTGTAAAATAAAATACCATTTCTATTTTATAAGAAAATACCACAAAAGGCAATAGAGCATTAAAAGACACGGTGTCAAAATCAAGGGTGATAAGTATTTGTTATCGCCATGATAGTAATTTTATATTAGTGTTATAAAGGTAAACGTGCTATCATATAAGCATATTGATTTCAGAAAAAAGGAGATGATCTCATGAAAGTGAAGAAATTATTGGGTATTGCAGGTTTGACGTTAGCTGCTGGAGCGCTTTTAGCGGCTTGCAGCTCAAAGTCAGATAGCAGCTCATCTAGCAGCAAAAGTGGTAAAACAGAAATTACCTTTGCGACTGTTGGGACAACAAAGCCATTCTCATACGAAAAAGATGGCAAATTGACAGGTTACGACGTTGAAGTGGCAAAAGCTGTCTTTAAAGGTTCTGATAAATATTCTGTAACCTTCAAGAAAACAGAGTGGTCTTCTATCTTTACCGGCATCGATGCTGGTAAATACCAAATGGGCGGCAATAACATCAGCTTCTCAACAGAGCGTGCAAGCAAGTATCTCTTCTCAACCCCTATCGGCTCAACACCAGCAGTTCTAGTTGTTCCAAAAAACAGCAATATCAAGTCCTATGATGACATCGCAGGGCACTCTACACAAGTTGTTCAAGGAACATCAACAGCAACACAGCTAGAGAACTTTAACAAAAACCACAGCAGTGACCCAGTCAAAATCAACTATACAGAAGAAACTATCAGCCAAATTCTTGGAAACCTAAACAGTGGCAAATACGACTTCAAGATTTTTGATGCGCCATCTGTAAACTCTATTATCAAAGAGCAAGGCTTGACTAATCTCAAAACCATTGAATTGCCATCAGATGAAAAACCTTATATCTACTTCATCTTTGGTCAAGACCAAAAAGACCTTCAAACCTTTGTCAATAAACGCTTGAAAGAACTTCAAAAAGACGGCACGCTGGCTAAACTTTCTAAAGAGTATCTTGGTGGCGATTATGCCCCAAGTGCTGACGAATTGACCGTTCCATCAGCAAGCTAAGCGACAAAAACATCTCAAAAGTGATTTTGAGGTGTTTTTTTATAAGGTTTAGCTGGTTAGTTATAGTTTTTAGCTATAACTAACCCATTAAAATAACAATTTGAAAGATAAAATAATCTATGCGATAATAATTGCATATCAAAAAGAGAGAAAGAGGAGTCTCCATGAAGTTTAAGAAAGTCATTACAGGAATTGCATTAGCAACAGCAGCTGCATTATCATTAGCTGCTTACACTACACAAAATGCAGAAGCAGCAAGCAAGTCAAGCAGCAAAACAGTTAAAGTAGGGGTTATGACCTTTTCTGACACTGAAAAAGCACGCTGGGACAAAATCAAAGAGCTTGTCGGCGATAAAGCCAATATTGAATTTACAGAGTTTACAGACTATACACAACCAAATGAAGCAGTGGCAAATAAAGAAATTGACATCAATGCCTTCCAGCACTACAATTTCCTTGAAAACTGGAACAAAGAAAACAAACAAAATCTAGTAGCCATTGCGGACACTTATCTTGCACCTATTCGTTTGTACTCCGATAAAGTGAAAAAAGTGAAAAGCATTCCTAAAAACGGAACAATCGCTATTCCAAACGATGCAACCAACGAAAGCCGTGCCCTTTATCTCTTGCAATCAGCAGGCTTGATTAAGCTAAATGTCTCAGGAACTGAGATTGCTACAGTGGCTAATATCACTAAAAATCCTAAGAACTTAAACATCCAAGAATTGGATGCCAGCCAAACAGCTCGTTCGCTAAAAGACGTTGATGCTGCTGTTATCAACAACACTTACATCGAACAAGCAAACTTAACAACCGATGATGCTATCTACGTTGAAAAATCAGACAAAAACTCTAAACAATGGGTCAACGTCATTGCAGCACGTAAAAACTGGAAGAAACAAAAGAATGCTGCTGCTATTCAAGCCATCATCGATGCTTACCATACGGATGAAGTGAAGAAAGTTATCAAAGATACCTCATCAGATATTCCACAATGGTAATCGTAAATATCTATTATAGTGTATAAACTAGAAGAAGTTGGGACTTTGGTTTCAACTTCTTTAAACGATTGAGGAGAAAAGCATGTCATTTTCCACTGAAAAAGAACAACTTGCTAAATTTCAACAGGATGAGATTAGTCAGCACTATTTTGAAGTGCTGAGGACACTCATTTCTAAAAAGTCTATCTTTGCGCAAAATGTGGGTCTAAAAGAAGTCGCAACTTATCTTGGTGAAGTCTTTACAGCTGCGGGCGCTCATGTTATCGTAGATGATAGCTATACAGCGCCATTTGTCATCGCTGAGTTCAAGTCATCAAAAAAAGACGCTAAGACCATCATTTTTTACAATCATTATGATACTGTGCCAGCTGACAATGACCAGCCTTGGACGGATGATCCATTTACCTTGTCTGTGCATTATGGTATGATGTATGGACGTGGTGTTAATGACGACAAGGGAAATATCACAGCTCGTTTGTCTGCAGTGAGAAAGTACATGCGTGCACATGGCGATGATTTGCCTGTTAATATCACCTTTATCATGGAGGGTGCTGAGGAGTCCGCTTCGATGAATCTTGAGGATTATCTGGCTAAGTACAAAAAACGCCTGCAAGGTGCTGACTTACTGGTCTGGGAGGATGGCTCGAAAAATAAAGAAGACCAGCTTGAGATTTTAGGAGGAAATAAAGGGATTGTTACCTTTAATCTCCATGTAGACTCGGCGGATGTGGACATTCACTCTTCTTTTGGTGGTGTCATTGACTCGGCAGCATGGTATTTGGTGAGAGCCTTAGCTAGCTTACGAGATGATAAGGGCAAGATTTTAGTGGATGGCATTTATGATCAGGTCATTCCGCCAAATGAGCGTGAGTTGGAACTAGTCAAGCGTTATGCCAATCGCTCTGCTTCTTCATTGACAGAGATATACGGTTTGCAATTGCCTATGCTAAAGACTGATACAGAGGAGTTGCTGCGCTATTTCTTCTTTGAACCGTCTTTGACGATTGAGGGTATCACCACTGGCTACCAAGGCGATGGTGTTAAGACCATTCTACCTGCGCATGCTTCTTGTAAAGCAGAGGTTCGTCTGGTTCCTGGCTTGACACCAGAAGGGGTCTTAGAGGCGATTCGAGCACATTTAGACAAAGAAGGCTTTTCTGCTGTTCAGTTGGAGTTTACGCTTGGTGAGATGAGTTATCGCAGTGATATGTCAGCTCCGTCAGTGCTGAAGGTCATTCAACTGGCAGAGCAATTTTATGAAAAAGGTGTTTCCGTACTTCCGACATCGGCTGGAACGGGTCCTATGCACACGGTTTATGAGGCACTAGGTGCTCCGATGGCAGCCTTTGGCATTGGTAATGTCAATAGTCGTGATCACGGCGGAGATGAAAATGTCAGCATCGCAGATTATTATACACATATTGAATTAGTGGAGGCTTTGATAAAATCTTATGAGTAATGAAGTAATGATTGATTTGAGTCATATTGATGTGACTTTTCATCAGAAAAAACGCACGATTGAAGCGGTTAAGGATGTGAGTTTGCAGATCAATAAAGGTGATATTTACGGGATTGTTGGCTATTCTGGAGCAGGAAAGTCAACACTTGTGCGTGTGGTCAATTTATTGCAAGAACCAAGCCGTGGGACAATCACCATTGACAAGCAAGTCATCTATGACAATAAAGTCAAGCTGAGCGGAAGCCAGTTGCGTCAGCAACGCCGTGATATTGGGATGATTTTCCAGCACTTTAACTTGATGAGTCAGATGACCGCAGAGCAAAATGTCGCTTTTGCGCTCAAGCACTCAGGCTTGTCAAAAGCTGAAAAGAAAGAAAAGGTCGCTCGTCTTTTAGATTTGGTTGGCTTGTCAGACCGTGCGCAAAACTATCCATCACAGCTCTCAGGTGGGCAAAAACAGCGTGTCGCTATTGCACGTGCGCTAGCCAATGACCCAAAAATCCTCATTTCTGATGAGTCTACCTCTGCACTTGACCCCAAAACAACCAAGCAAATCCTAGCGCTACTCAAAGAGCTTAATGAAAAGTTGGGATTGACCATTGTTCTTATCACGCATGAGATGCAAATCGTCAAAGACATCGCAAATCGTGTGGCAGTCATGCAAAACGGTCACCTCATCGAAGAAGGCAGCGTCCTAGACATCTTTACAAATCCTAAAGAAGAACTGACGCAAGACTTTATCAAAACAGCGACAGGTATCGACGAAGCGCTAGCTAAGATTAAGCAACAATCGATCATCAAAGACCTATCAGCAAACAGCCGTTTGGTGCTACTCAAGTATGCAGGAAACAGCACAGATGAGCCGCTGTTAAATGGTATCTACAAACGTTTCAATGTGGAGACCAACATCCTCTACGGTAATATTGAGATTTTGGATAATGTGCCTGTTGGTGAGATGATTGTAGTTTTATCTGGTGAAAAGGACAAGGTCGAAGCAGCTTGTGCTGCCATTGAAGAGATGGATGTACAGATTACAGTATTGAAAGAGGGGCAAAAGGCATGATAGAATGGATTCAAACACATTTACCTTATGTGTATCAGATGGGCTGGAGTGGTCCTTACGGCTGGCAGACAGCTATCACACAGACGCTTTACATGACTTTTTGGTCATTTATCATCGGTGGTTTTATGGGCTTAGTCGGTGGACTATTTCTTGTTTTGATGGGACCTCGTGGTGTTATTGAAAACCGTTTGGTGTTTAATATCTTAGACAAGGTTGTCTCTGTTTTTAGGGCATTTCCTTTCATTATCCTCTTAGCCTTTATCTCACCTGTGACACGAGCTATTGTGGGAACGACGCTAGGGTCTGACGCTGCTCTTGTGCCTTTGTCACTGGCGGTATTTCCGTTCTTTGCTCGTCAGGTTCAAGTGGTTCTTTCAGAACTTGACAGTGGGGTTATCGAGGCAGCGCAGGCTTCTGGTGCGACCCTTTGGGATATTATCCTCGTCTACCTGAGAGAGGGACTTCCTGAGCTTATCCGTGTGTCAACAGTGACCTTGATTTCACTGGTCGGGGAAACTGCTATGGCTGGTGCTATCGGCGGTGGTGGTCTAGGTTCTGTAGCGATCGCAAAAGGTTACAACTACTCTCGTGAAGACATCACACTAGTAGCGACGCTCTTAATTATGATTTTGATTTTCCTTATCCAGTTTGTGGGAGATTTTCTCACCCGTAAATTGAGTCATAAATAAAGCAAAAGAGGCTCTTTGTCAACTGTAGTGGGTGATGAAAAGCTAAGTGCGAGAGAGAACGATTTTCGTTCTCTCTCTTTGTATGTTCAGAGTGATGAGAATCTTGGTTCTAAAGTTCTTGAAGTTACGAAATCCAAACGCTTGTCGTTTGATGTCTTTAATAAGCTTGTTAGTGGCTTCCAGTTTGGCATTGGAATAAGGTTGCTTCAGAGCGTTGGTAATATAAGTTTCGTGCTTTAGAAAAGTCCGAAAAACTCTTGAAAAACTTGCGTTGACAGTACCCAAATTGTCGTGAATGAGTCCAAAGAAAGCCTTGACACGCTTCTCTTGAAAATGGAAAAGCAAAAGCTGGTAAAGTTCGTAATAATAGCGGAGTTCGGGCGAAAAAGCTAAGGTTTTCTGGACAATTTCTCTAGGTGTCAGAGTCTGTCGAAAGGTTCTGGAGTAGAAAGCTTTGTCGGAGAGCTTTCTGCTGTCTTTTTGCAGGATTTTCCAGTGATTTTTCATGGCTCTATAAGGCAGAGCTTTCTTGTCAAATGCCTTCATGATGGCAATACGAGTGGTCATCATGGCTCGACTAAGGTGCTGCGCAATGTGGAAACGGTCAAGAACAATCTCAGCCTTTGGAAATAGTTTCCCAATGATAGGAATGTAGGCACCAGACATGTCAACAGTCACGATTTTGACTGCTTCTCTGGCTTGCCTGGAATACTTGTAGAAATGCTTCTTGATGGTTGTTTGCCGATTGTTTTCAAGAAGAGCAATGATTTTCTTGGTCTTAAAATCTTGCGCAATGAAAGCTAGTTTCCCCTTGTTTCTTGCGAATTCATCCCAGCTCAAGACCTCTGGTAAAGTCTCAAAGTTGTCCTTAAAAGTGAAAGCGTTCAGCTGCCTCTGGACGGTAGAAACAGAGACGTGGAGGCGTCTTGCGATGTCTGTATTGGTCTGTTTCTCGATGAGAAGCTGCGTGATTTTCGCCCAGACAGGCTGTGAGATTTGGCAATGTTTCTTGACCAGGCTAGTTTTGGCGACAGACACTCTGCGACACACTTTACACTGAAAGCGTCGCTTTCTAAGCTTTAAGACAGTTGCCATGCCTTGCACATCCAAGATTGGGATGGTGGCAGGTCTTTGAAAATCGTATTTGATCATCTTTCCCTGACAATGAGGACAGGCTGGAGCGGGATAATCCAGCTCGGCTCTTATCTCGATGTGAGTCTGATGTTTGAGAACAATTGATATTTTGATGTTTAAGTCTTTGATTCCAATGAGTTTTGTGGTATTATTAATACTGGTATTTTTAATATGTTCCATAAGTATCTCCTAATGATGGTTTAGTCGCTTTTCATTATAAGTCTTATGGGACTTTTTTCATACAGATAAAAAGCCCTATAACCTCTGAGGTGGCGTTACCCACTACAGATATTATAGAGCCGCAAAAGACAAGGTTAATGCCTTGTCTTTTTAAAAAATACTAAGAGAAAGAATAATGAGAAAATTTTGATAAGATTGACGACTTTTCTTGGATGTGCTATCATAAAAACATTGAAATAGTAAGGAGACACTATGAAACGCATTATTCGAACATGGAACAAAACGAGCCTCATCAAGCGTATCACAATAGGCGTTATTGTGGGGCTTTTGTTGGGATTATTACTGCCAAAGGTGAGCGCTATTGGTATCTTGGGGGATTTGTTTGTCGGTGGACTTAAGGCGGTTGCACCACTTCTTGTCTTTACCTTAGTTGCTAGTGCTCTCTCGCAGCACCAGTCGGGTCAAAAGACCAATATGACCACTGTCATCTTTCTCTACATCTTTGGGACATTTGCAGCGGCTTTAGTGGCTGTTTTAGTCAATTACATCTTCCCACTAACGCTTGTTTTGACCAAGTCAACCAAGTCTATTCTATCCGCACCACAAGGAGTGGGTGAGGTCTTTCATGATTTATTGCTCAAGGTGGTGGACAACCCTATCAATGCTTTAGCGACAGCTAACTATATTAGTGTGCTAGCATGGGCAGTTGTCTTTGGTCTAGCGATGCGAACCGCTAGCCAGCACACCAAGGACTTGATGCAGACCATGGCAGAGGTCACGTCAAAGGTTGTGCGATGGATTATCAACCTTGCACCATTTGGTATCATGGGGCTTGTCTTTACGACCATTTCTGATAATGGAATTGGCATTTTATCCAAGTATGGTCTCCTTATCGTGACCTTGGTAGGCACTATGCTCTTTGTAGCGCTTGTGGTGAATCCGCTCATCGCCTTTATCATGACCAGGGAAAATCCTTATCCGCTTGTCTTTCGTTGCTTGAAAGAATCGGGCGTGACTGCCTTTTTCACCAGAAGTTCAGCAGCCAATATTCCTGTTAATATGAAACTCTGCGAGGACTTGGGACTAGATAAGGACACTTACTCCGTATCCATTCCACTAGGTGCTACCATCAATATGGCGGGGGCTGCTGTGACCATTAACGTTTTAACACTTGCTGCGGTCAATACGTTAGGGATTTCAGTTGATTTTCCAACGGCGCTGTTATTGAGTATCGTGGCAGCTATCTCAGCCTGTGGGGCTTCAGGTGTTGCAGGTGGTTCACTATTGCTGATTCCTGTGGCTTGTAGCTTATTTGGCATTTCTAATGATCTTGCTATGCAGGTCGTAGGTGTTGGCTTTATCGTAGGTGTGGTGCAGGATTCTTGCGAGACTGCCCTCAACTCATCAACAGATGTCCTCTTTACAGCTATTGCTGAAAAATCTGTCTGGGGTAAGAAAAAAAGACAAACACAAGCACAAGTTCAGACACAAGCTGACTAACTAGAGAGACAGACTGCTCTGAATTTAAGATATGAAAACAGACTAGCAGGATTGCTAGTCTGTTTTCATATAATCTTTTATCTTCCTTATGGTTTTAAATAATAAAAGTACGGTTAGTGGAAATGTTTGATACTGTAAGGAAGTTATTGATACTTTAAGCTGACTATGCTACATTTGCATATAATTATAGGCTATTATGGAGGTTTTTATGTTTACAGAAACTTTTAAGAATGTTTTAAAACATGAGGGTGTTGTTTCAATTACATCTTGGAGTGAGGAGACAGTCCATGTTACGTGTACGTGGAACTCATTTCTTGTTTTGAAAGGAGACAACCGTATCCTTTTGCCGGTAGCAGGAATGCACAGTACGGAAGGGGATCTTGCAAAGAATCCCAATCTCATCTTGACTTTAGGTGCTCGCCAAGTAGAAGGACGTAATGGCTATCAAGGGACTGGCTTTAGAGTGTCAGGTCTAGGTCAATTGCTTAATGAAGGTGATACGTTTGAAGAAATGAATAAAAAATTTCCATTTATTCGTAGTGTTTTAGAAGTGACAGTTACAGAAGCAAAACAACTTCTGTAAAGTAATACTAAAAATAGACTAGCAACACGCTAGTCTATTTTTATCTCATCAAAAGAATGACCAAAATGGGGATAATATGGTGATTTCTTTTTGCTGACGTTTAATCCAGTTTTTCTTTTCAAAGTCTCTTAACTTACGAGATAAAGTTTCAGGGCTGGTTCCTAGATAGCTTGCTAGTTCTTTTAGAGGAATAGGAATTTTGATGTGTTGGGGCTCAAGAGCCTTGTCTGTATGTGATAGTCGAGCAAGGTAGAGAGCGAGTCTTTCTTCTATTTTGTCTATTGACAATAACTCTGTTTGAATACCGAGTTCTATAGTTTTTTGAGCATTTAAATCTAGAAACTTAAGATTAATTTGCGGATAGGTGTTTAACAACGTTTTAAAATCAGATTCATATAAGGCGCATATGACCGTGTCAGTTGTGGCTTCGCCATAAAGATTGGCGTTTTCACAGCCAAAAAGGTAATTTTCGCCTTCGTAGGCACCCCTTCCGACCATTCGGATAAATTGTTCTTTGCCTAGACGATTGAGCTTGTACACTTTCATCTTTCCAGAAGAAACAATTAGCAATTGTTCTTTGGTATCAGGTGAAAAAATAATATCACCTTTTTTAAACTGTTGGTGGTGCAGCAGTCTCAATATATGTTGATATTCTTTTTCAGAAAGCTGCTGAAATAGTGGTATATGATGTAGACAGCACATCTTTTCTTTTGTATTCATCTTTGCCTCTATCTATATAAAAATTGAAAACTTGATAGTCATCAATTTCAGGTTCATAATTTTGATGTAAAATACATTATATAGTGTCTGATGTTAATTCTAAACACTATATATAGTAATTATAGCTAATTGGAGGGGAATATGCAATATATACAAGTTTATTATATTAGCCTTAGTGGAAATACCACTGATTTTTTAAAGCGTGTTAATCAGTATATTTGTGCCAATTATGGCATGGAGCTTAATATTGTTAATATCAAAGATAAGGTTAAGGATGGAGAGTCTATTTATTTTCAGGCGACAGAGCCGTATTTTAGTTTTTTGCCAGCTTATCTTGAAGGGGGTAATGGTTTAGATACAGGTTTTACCGAAATTTTGACGACTCCTCTGAAAGAGTTTATTGCTTATAAAGAAAATAGAAAACTGTGTTTAGGGGTTGTTGGGAGTGGCAATCGCAATTTCAATAAGCAATTTTGCTTAACGGCTTATCAATATGCTGATACGTTTGGTTTTCCGGTTATTGATGAATTTGAGTTAAGGGGAACAAATGAAGATGTAGGGCGTATCGGCGATAAAATGGTTGCTATGATAAACGATAGAGAAGGTGTGAAATGACTAAAGAGTATTATGTCCTTAACAATATGTTGAATGTCCCAGTAGATGGTAAGATTCCTCTTCATTATGATAAAGAAGCTCTTGAGAGTTATTTAGAGACTGAGATTAAACCTAACACCATGCACTTTCAAACGTTGACGGATAAGTTAGACTATTTGGTGACGAATGGCTATATTGATAGTGAACTTTTGGCACCTTATGTCACGGGTGATAGTAGTGCTGAGAAATACCAGTTTATTAAGCAGGTTTTTAAAAGAGCTTATGATTTTGGTTTTCATTTTAAAAGTTTTATGGCTGCCTATAAGTTTTACAATCAGTATGCCATGAAAACCAATGATTTGATGTATTACCTTGAAAGTTTTGAGGACCGTGTTGTCTTTAATGCTTTGTATTTGGCAGATGGTGATAAGTCTCTAGCTTTAAAGTTGGTTGATGAGTTAATAGCACAGCGCTATCAACCAGCAACCCCAACTTTTCTCAATGCAGGTAAAAAGCGTCGTGGTGAGATGGTCTCCTGCTTTTTGATTGATGTCCAAGATTCTATGTTATCAATTGGTCGTGCGGTTAATTCTGCTTTGCAATTGTCTCGTATTGGTGGAGGTGTCGGTGTTAATTTATCCAATCTAAGAGCTAGTGGTTCACCTATAAAAGAAATTATCAACGCTTCTTCAGGTGTTTTACCAGTCATGAAATTGTTAGAAGACTCTTTTTCTTATAGTAATCAATTGGGGCAACGTAATGGAGCAGGTGTTGTGTATCTTAATGTCTTTCATCAGGATATCTTGCATTTCCTATCAACAAAAAAAGAAAATGCAGATGAAAAGATTCGTGTCAAGACACTCTCACTTGGTTTAGTTGTTCCAGACAAATACTATGAACTGTTAAAGACAAATCAAACCATGTATTTATTTAATCCTTATCATGTCGAACGAGAGTATGGAATTCCTTTTTCTTATGTTGATATCACAAAAGAATATGATAATCTGGTTGCGAATCCTGCGATTGAAAAGACGTCTGTCAATGCGCGTGAATTGGAACAGGAAATTTCACGCTTGCAACAAGAGTCAGGCTATCCTTATATTTTAAATATTGATACCGCTAATCGTACAAATCCAGTCGATGGGACTATTATCATGAGTAATCTATGCTCAGAAATATTACAACCACAAGAGGCGTCAGAGCTAAATGCTGATTTAAGCTATAAGGAAGTTGGGACCGATATAAGCTGTAATCTTGGTTCTATGAATATGGTTAACTTGATGAAAGCACCGGATTTTGGACAATCCATTGAGTATGCTGTGCGTGCATTGACGACCGTGACAGATAGTGAATCTATTTCTGAGGTACCAACGGTGGATAGGGGAAATAAACTATATCATACGATTGGGCTAGGAGCAATGGGGCTGCATACAGTTTTAGCTCTAAATGGTATTGACTATGATAGTAAGGGAGCTTTGGAGTTTGTCGATGCCTTCTTTTTGGCAATGAATTATTACTCTCTAAAAGCAAGCAATCAAATTGCAAAAGAAAAAGGTGAAGTATTTCATAATTGGGAAAAGTCAACTTACGCCGATGGTACCTACTTTAATCAATATCTAGAGGATAATTTTACCTTTACCTCTAAAAAGGTGGAAAAACTATTTTCTCATATTGCTCTTCCAACAGTTAAAGACTGGAATGAGTTGAAAAATAAAGTGATGACAGATGGTCTTTATCACCGCAATCGTTTAGCTATTGCACCTAACGGTTCTATTTCTTACATTAACGAAACGAGTGCTTCTCTTCATCCAATAACACAGCTGATTGAAAATAGACAAGAAAAAAAGGTAGGTTCTATTTTTTATCCTGCGCCTTACTTGTCTAATGAAACTATTAAATATTATAAAACGGCTTATAATATGGACCAGCGTAAGATTATTGACATTTATGCGAGAGCACAAAAGCATATTGATCAAGGAATGAGTTTGACCTTGTTTATGCGTTCTAAATTACCAGAGGGCTTATATGAATGGAAAAAAGCAGGAAATGCTAATCTGACGACTCGTGATTTGAACCATTTGCGAAACTATGCCTGGGCAAAAGGGATTAAGTCACTCTATTATGTAAGAACTTATACTGAAGATGATGAATTTAAAAGTGTTAATAACTGTGAGTCTTGTATGATTTAAGGAGATACAATGCGACAAAATTACTTATATTACAAAGCTATCAATTGGAATGACATTGAAGATGAGTTAGATAATGCTGTTTGGGAAAAATTGACTTCCCTGTTTTGGCTAGATACCCGTATTCATATTGAAGAAGATAAAGAACAGTGGGAGAGCTTTTCTAATGTGGAGCAGGAACAGTTAAATAGATTACTGGTTCTCCTAACAAACCTAGCGACTTATCAGTCCATGGAAGCAGGCGAGATTATCCGTCAGAGCGAGCGCTCCCAGCAGGAAATTGCTATTATCAATAACTTACAATTTACAGAGATGGTCAATACCAAGGCATATAATCGTATTCTGCAAGTTTTTAATGATAATAAAAATCTTCAAGAGTGGTTTGATTGGGTGGATAATGATGAACAAGTGCTAAATTATCTGCAGGAGATTGATACTATTTACCAAAGCACAGCTGCTACTCGCAAACGATTCATGAGTTTATGTGTGGAAGGGCTGATGAATATCGCTTATCTGAGTTACCCCATACAATTGTCTATTGAAAAAAGCTTTATCAATATGGGGCAAATGCTAGATATGGTTATTCAAAATGAAGCCGTTCACTGTTATTATTTGAGCCATAAAGTCAAACTGCTTCTTCGTGAAATGTCACAAAAGGAGGTCTCAGTATTTAGGGAATGGGCTGTTCAGACTGTTGATAAGTTGACTCGTATAGCGATTCAAATGATTATAAAATATTATCAAGATGAACGAAGCCAAGAAATAGCTATTAATCTTGTTAAACAAGAAGCTAATCATATTTTAGCGAGTGTAGAGTTAGAAGATATTTATCAAGTAGATAGTGAGAAAATAGCGATTATAAATGCGAAATTAAATCGTTTACGGCAGCTAAATCTGCAGAACTCAGGCGCAAAAGTATCAAATGTGATGATAGATAGAATGACAGAAGAGGACTATGACTTTTAGGAGGACGCGATGTTACACAAAATAATGAATTGGCAAATAGATGAAGATGAATTAGACGAGTACGTATGGGATAAAGCTACGGCACAATTTTGGCTAGATACTCGTGTCCCCGTTTCAAATGACCTTCTGGATTGGAAGCAACTTTCTGATATAGAAAAACGAGTTGTTAAAAAAGCGGTTGGAGGTTTGGCGCTTCTTGATACTCTTCAGTCTGAAGAGGGATTATACAGTATCAAAAAGGGAGCTCGTACGCAAAAAGAACTAGCTGTTTTAAGTGATTTCACCTTCATGGAGTCTATTCACGCTAAGACTTATGGTACGATTTTAATATCTCTAAATACTTTTAAGGATATTGAAGAGATATACGACTGGATGAATAATGATCCAAGAATGCAATTTAAAGCCCAAAAAGTCAATGAAGTCTACCAAAGCGGAACACCAATGCAAGTGAAGGTGGCTAGTGTTTTTCTAGAGGGAATTCTCTATTATAGTAATTTCTTTATACCACTTTGGTATCGTGGGCAAAATAAGTTGGCTAATCTAGCTGAGTTAATCAAATTGGTTATTCGTGATGAGTCTGTACATGGTACTTATCTTGGTTATAAGTTTAGACAAGACTTTGATGCGTTATCTTCTGCTGAGCAAGAGGCGTTTTTAGATTGGATGTATACTTATTTGGACGAACTTTTGGAAAATGAATTCGCTTATACAGAAGAAGTTTATTCAGAAATTGGTTTAGCAGATGATATTAAAACGTTTGTCAAATACAATGCTAATAAGTCTTTGCAAAATATGGGATTTGGTATTTACTTTGAAGAAGCTACTGCAAATGCTGTGAACCCAATTGTCATGAATGGTATTTCTATTGAAACAGCTAATCATGACTTTTTCTCTCAAGTCGGTGCTGGCTATCTCATGGGTGAAGCAGAGGCGATGACAGATGATGATTATGATTTTTAAAGATTTATGAGTAGTTATTGGCGAGTAAAAAAATAGACTAGCAGGATTGCTAGTCTATTTTTAATTAAAATACCCCAGATAATCAAACTTTTCAAAAGTGTCGTTGTTAGCGATAGCGACGATGATTTCGCCTTCTTTGAGGGGTTCTTGAAGGGCGATGTTGGTCTCTAGCTTGTTGGTTTTAGAGCGTCTGATACCGATAAGGTTGAGATTATATTGCTTGCGGACATCAAGCTCAACGACGGTTTTTCCTGCCCAAGTTTTAGGGACAGCAAACTCAATGACCTTGACATCAGACTCAATCTCAAACACATCAGTGATACGGTGGCGTAGAAGCTGAGAAGCGAGGTAGCTCCCCGACTCACGCTCAGGTGAGATGACCGTGTCCGCTCCAATCTCATAGAGAACCTCTTGAAACAGGGTGTTGCGAGCTTTAGCGATAATCTTAGGCACGCCTAGCTTTTTACAGTGCATAATCGCTAAAACCGAGCTTTCTAAGCTATTTCCAGTAGCAATGACCACACAATCACAATCCGCAATACCGACCCGCTTGAGAAAATCAAGGTCCGTAATATCGCCAATCGCTCCCTTTGTCACATAGTCAGCGACTGCTTGGACTTTTTCAGAATGAGTGTCACAAGCAATAACATCTTGGTCAAATTTGCTGAGGTCTTGGGCAACGGTTTGTCCGAAAATCCCCAAGCCTAAAACGCCAAAAATTTTTGGTTTCATAATTGCCTTTCTATATCTAGCCAAGGATAATATCCGTTTTTGCGTAGGTCACTTCTCTTCTTCGATTTTGAAGAAGCGCCATGATGACAGTGATCGGTCCGACTCGTCCGATAAACATCAAAACCATAATGATAATGCGTCCAACTGTAGACAACTTGGTCGTGATGTCCATAGACACCCCAACGGTCGCAAGAGCACTAGTAGCTTCAAAAAAGAGAGCAAACGGACTCAAATGCGGTTCAAACTCTAGCAGTAAGAGGTAAGCTGTCAAAAGGACGCTAAAGAAGAAAATCAGAACAACCAAAGTTTGTCGGATAATCTTTCGAGGTACTGTCCGAAAACGATAGGTCACCTGTGTTTGTCCCCTAACTTCAGACTTTAAGAGAAGAAACAGAACAGCGACAACGGTCACTTTCATTCCCCCAGCTGTCCCCCCTGGGCTTCCCCCAATCATCATCTGAATGATATAGACCAGATTGGTCGAGTTTTCTGCTTGAGCGTAGTTGATAGTGGAAAAACCAGCCGTTCTCATAGTGACTGTCTGGAAAAAGCTGACCAGCCCTTGCTTAGCCAAGGAGAGTTGCCCGATAGTTTTAGGATTTGAAGCTTCTAGGAGCCATGAGAGTGCCGTTCCTAGGATGAGAAGCACAGCTGTCGTCTCTAGTACAAGCAGGGTGTGATTGTTGAGCTGCTTTGCAAAAGCTCGCAATCGTCTTGGTTTACTTCTAAAAAAGTGCCTTGCCGCATGGTAGAGGTCCCGCCAAACCATAAAGCCAAGCCCACCAGAAATGATAAGAAAGGCAATAACCAGATTGACCAGAGTGTTGGTCTGAAAATGTTGGAGACTGCTTCCTCCGAGATTGTCAAAACCAGCATTACAAAAGGCAGAGATAGCGAGAAACAGGCTATTAAATATCCCGTGAGAAAGCCCATAGCGTGGGATGAAGTCAATCATCAAAAGCAGAGCACAAATGCTCTCGATAATCAAAGTGACTCGGTAAATGGTAAAGAGATAGCTCTTTAAGTTATTGGCGCTGTCGTAGGTGATAGCGCTCTGCAGTAGATTTTGGTCCCGCAAGGACATCTTGCGATTTAAGACAAAATAGGAAATGGAAATCAAAGTCACAAGACCGAGACCGCCAATCTGCATCAAAAACATGGAGATTACTTGACCAAAGCCATTGTAGACCTCTGCGACAGGAAAAACAGAAAGCCCTGTCACACAGACCATAGAAACAGCGGTAAAGAGATGGTCGAGATAAGTTGTCGCAGGGGCGTTGTGGCAGTGCGCAATAGGCAGCGACAGCAAGAGACTACCGATAAAGATAACCACCAAAAAGCTAAAGCTCAGCTGCTTGGTGACAGACATGCGATGGATATTAAAAATCGAAAACATAAAAACCTCACTAAAGTGGCTTCTTAGCAGGAAGCCCAGCTCGTCTAGGGTATTTATTTGGCGTTTCTTTTTTCTTTTCGACGATTGTCAGATTGCGCTTATCACCGTTTGGTAGTTGGTAGTCACGACTGGTGATGACACTAGCAAAAAGCAGGGTCAAAGCCGTTTTAGCATCACTCAGTTCACTACCTACTGCCGAAGCCTTGAGAGCGATGAGGTGTCCATTGAGTTTTAGAAAGGGAATCGTCAGCTCTGATAACACCTGCATTCTAGCGACGGCACGTGCGGTGACAATGTCAAATTGCCCACGAAAAGCCTTGTCATGCCCAAAATCCTCAGCCCGTCCGTGGTAAAAATGCACACCGTCAAGCTTTAGCTCCTCTGCCAAATGCTTTAAAAAAGTAATGCGCTTATTGAGCGAGTCGATGATGGTAACGTCAAGTTTAGGAAAAATGATTTTCATCGGCAGGCTAGGAAAGCCAGCACCCGCTCCAATATCAAGCAATCGGATGTTTTCATTCTTAATATCCCCAAATAAAATAGGACTAATAGAGTCGTAGAAGTGCTTGAGATAAACGTCATTTTTCTCTGTGATGGCTGTGAGATTTATCTTTTGGTTCCACTCTACAAGAAGCTCAAAATAGCGCTCAAACTGCTCTTTTTGCCCTTGCGTCAGGTGGATATTTTGCTGCTCTAACTGTTGGTAAAATTCTTCAGGTGTCATGTGTCCTCCTTTAGGTCTATAGGCTTTTATTGTACCAAAATGCTGGTAAAAAATATATCAGAAACAATGTCTTTATCTTGAGTTTATCTAAAAAATTGTTATAATATAATAAAACAGATAAATGGAGGTTCTACAATGATTTGGATTATTTTGGCTATTATTGTGATTATTGTCCTTTGGCTGATCATCAGCTACAATGGTCTTGTTAGAAGTCGTATGCACACACAAGAAGCGTGGAGTCAGATTGATGTGCAGCTCAAACGTCGTAATGATCTTATTCCGAACTTGATTGAGACCGTTAAAGGTTACTCAGCTTACGAAGGAAAAACACTAGAGAAGATTTCAGAGTTGCGTGCGCAAGTGGCTAAAGCGCAAAATCCTGTGGATGCTATGGCAGCAAGTAATGAGCTTAGCCGTCAGGTGACAGGTCTCTTTGCAGTTGCTGAAAACTACCCTGACCTAAAAGCTAACGCTAGCTTTGTTAAATTGCAAGAAGAGTTGACAAATACAGAAAATAAAATCTCTTACTCCCGTCAACTCTACAACACCACTACAGCCAACTACAATGTCAAACTGGAAACATTTCCATCTAACATCGTAGGTAGTCTCTTTGGCTTTAAAGCCAGTCAATTCTTGGAAATTCCAGAAGAAGAAAAAGAAGTTCCCAAAGTATCATTTGATTTTTAATAATGCCATTTAAGGGTTAGAAAGGACAATCATGCTTTACAACCAAATCGCTCAAAACAAAAGGCGAACTGTTGTCTTGCTCTTTTTCTTCTTTTTACTACTAGGCTTGATTGGGGCTGCAGTTGGCTATCTCTGGCTAGGCAATGTCACAGGTGGCGTGCTGATTGCTCTTGTTATTGGCTTTATCTATGCGGTTTCCATGATTTTTCAATCCACCAATATCGTCATGTCTATGAACAACGCACGTGAGGTGACTGAGCAGGAAGCGCCAGACCTGTATCATATCGTTGAGGACATGGCGATGGTAGCACAGATTCCTATGCCACGTGTCTTTATCGTTGATGACCCGTCTTTAAATGCTTTTGCGACAGGTTCAAGTCCACAAAATGCTGCGGTTGCTGCAACGAGTGGGCTTTTAGCGATTATGAATCGTGAAGAACTTGAAGGGGTTATCGGACATGAGATTAGCCATATTCGCAACTATGACATCCGTATCTCAACCATCGCTGTGGCTCTAGCCAGTGCTATTACGCTCTTATCTAGTCTTGGTAGCCGTATGATGTGGTATGGGGGCGGTAGACGTCGTAATGATGACCGTGAAGAAGGCGGAGCAAATATTCTCATTCTTATCTTTTCAATTTTGGCTCTAATTTTAGCGCCACTGGCTGCGACGCTTGTTCAATTAGCGATTTCACGCCAAAGGGAGTATCTAGCAGACGCTAGCTCGGTAGAGCTCACTAGAAATCCTCAAGGGATGATTAGAGCGTTAGAAAAATTAGAACAGTCGCAGCCCATGCAACAGCCTGTTGACTCTGCAAGCGCTGCCTTGTTCATCAATGATCCCAAGAAAAAAGAGGGAATGAAATCACTTTTTTACACGCACCCTCCGATTGCTGATCGGATCGAGCGTCTAAAGCACATGTAGTTTTTTAAGTTGCTATAGGCTTTTTGGGCACATATAACACTTAGTGGAGTTTGAGAAAAAGTATCTCAAACTCTTTTCGCTAAATGAATGATTTGACCTTAAAATAATTAGGTAAATTCTCAAAGTAAGTTCTAGTTCCCGTCCTTCCAGAAGTTACTCTGAGAAAACTGCATAAAATCAACAGAATTTAGTCTCAGACTAAGTTCTGTTTTTGACTAAAAATGCTGATAATAGTGAGTTTTAGGCCTGAAAATATTGAAAAAAGGGTACACTAAAGTTACTGGCTCTGAGACGTCTCAAAGTAAGTTCTAGTCATCTGGAATTTAGGACGGGACAAGTTCCTTTCTATTTTGAAATTATTTTCTGATAAAAACTAACGATTATTTATCCAATAATCGAGGTGATTGGATGACGTTTTCAGGGTCAATTTTAGAGATACCGAGAAGTGTTGCCACTTCCTCACCGTAGGTAAAGGTAAAGAGTTCATAGGCTGATTTTCCGTTGAAAGAAGCTCGTTTGACGCTGTTGACATGTGAACAAACTAGGTTGATGTCATCCTGTGTCAAGTTATCGAAGCTAGTTCCTTTAGGGAGAATATCTCTGATAAGCGTGTGATTTTTCTCAATTCTCCCCTTCTGGTCAGAACGATTTGGGTCACAGAAGAAGAGTTTAGATTCTCCACGAACATCCATTTCGATATCGTCTACTCTAGCGAATTCACCGCCATTATCGGTCAGAATGACAGGGAATAGTTCGCAGAAGCTCATCTCTTTCTGGTGTAGGTCATTCTTGATAGCGTAGAGGTGTTTAGCGACCTCATTAGCTGTTTTATTATCCAGTAACCGAGCGAAAATAAAGTTGCAGTAGGAGAGGTTAAAAGTGAGAAGTACCTTTCCTCCAATCCTTCCAGTAACGGAGTCCATTTCCAGCCAGTAGCTGATATCATTCTTAGTAAGAAAGCCTTGGAAGTCCTCGTAAGACCGTCCTTCTCTAGCAGTTTTAGGAATGGGTTGGAGATTTCTGGTTCTCCGCTTTCTGAATTTCACGACACGGGGGAAATCAATAGGCTTTGTGGACAGATAGCCCTTTTCAAGGTATCTGTAGATAGAAGCTCTGGATGCCGAAAGTTCATTTGAGGCGATGATGTGGTTGAGGTGTTGTCCTTTTTTGATGGCAGAAGAGACAATCTCGTCCATGCGATAGAATTCTTCCTTGTTTAGGGCAACACCTGTTCTCGAATCTGAGAGCTTAGCTTCATAATCCAGCTGAGCTCTTTTTGCGTAGTAGAACTGTTTCTGGTATCCACAATTGCATCTCTTTTTCGGACAGGCATTACAAACGTAAGGAGCCTTTTTGAGTAGAGGGCAGGCCTCACAATTGGATGTCACAGAATTTTCTTTAACCACTCGATTTCTGCGAACTTCTTTTGAGATTGTGGACGGGTCTTTTCCTAGCTTAGTAGCGATAGCTGAGAAGGTTTTTAGCTGTTCGATTCCTATTTGAATATCGTTGCGATCAGAGAGAGTTAAGTGTTTGTTTTTCATTGTCAGTTACCAACTTGTCCCATAGTAAGTTCTACCTTATTTTTTTGTCTCAGTCTAATTTCCAGTTTTTAAGACAGACTAGAACTTACTTTGAGAATTTTGGTAAAATAATTAGATTAACAAAACAAACAAATTATTATTCTTTTTTAATTTAATATGTTATAATTGTATGGGAGATTACAGACTTCTAAAACAAGATGAGGAGAAATGATGCTCACACTAGCAGAGATTCGTAAGCAAGCCGAAGGTTTAGCGTTTGATGTAACCTTAGATTTAAATGATGTATTAAAAAAACGTAATGCAGATATTATTTCAGTAGATGATATTCATGCGGTAGGTCTTGCTTCTTATGATGACGGACTTTACTTATTACATTATCAGTTGACTTATCGTATTACCCTACCTTCAAGTCGCTCGATGCAGCCCGTTACTCTTGCAGAAAAAGAGGTGGTTGATGAGGTGTTTGTTGAGACGAGTCATCTTGTCTCTAAAAAAGACCTTATCGAGCAAAATTTAGCTTTAGTCCTTGAAGGCGATAGTATTGATTTGAAAGAGAGTGTTGCTGATAATATTTTACTTTCGATTCCATTAAGTGTATTGACTGAGGAGGAGATAGCTGGAGAAGGCTTGCCATCTGGCAAGGATTGGACAGTTATGACTGAGGAGCAATACGCTTCACTACAAGCTGAAAAACAAAAAGAAGCTAATCCGTTTTCAGCTTTAGATGGTCTTTTTGAGGATTAGTTCAGTAACTGTTTGGGAGCAGTTTTAATGTTAAAGGGTTAGTGAGAAAATAATTTAGTGGGTTGGGGGTGTTTTACCACATGAAAAAAAAGGTACTTATTATTGAGCCAGAAAAAAGTTTGGCACGCCTTTTATCTTTGGAGTTGATGAATGAAGGTCATATCGCTGAGACAGCGCACAGTGCGCAGTCTGGCTTGAAGCGTGCGCTAGAAAAGGACTATGACCTGATTTTGCTGGATGCTGGGTTGTCAACGGACGGTGAGGAGACGCTAGTACATCGTCTGCAAGAAAAGCAATCTGGCTATATCATCATGCTCATGTCACGTGACTCGGCGATGGATGTTATCTCTGTGCTTGAGGATGGCGCAGATGCTTACATCACAAAGCCGTTTGCCATTGAGGAGTTGATGGCACACATTCATGCTATTTTCCGTCGTCAAGGCAAGACTGGTCATGATAGTCCTGCTGAGCCAAAAGTAGCAGCGCACGATTTGGTATTAAACAAACAAAACCGCTCTGTCAAGCGTGGCGATAAGGAAATCGCTCTGACCAAGCGTGAGTTTGATTTGCTGAGTATCTTGATGCAAAATATGGGACAAGCCATGAGTCGTGAGAGTCTGCTTGAAAATGTTTGGCAGTATGACTTAGAAGCCAAAACCAATGTCGTTGATGTTTACGTGCGTTATCTACGTGGTAAAATCGATATTCCAGGTAAAGCTTCCTTTATCCAAACGGTTCGTGGGGTTGGCTACATCATTCGTGATAATTAGTGATAAAAGCAGGTTGGCAAGCAGTCAGCCTGCTTTGTTTTCTGGTATTTTAGACGAAAACATGGTATAATACACTATTATGGTAAAATGGTTTGTGTTGGCTAATTTGCTAGCTAGTATCTAATGGAGGTCTTATATGCGTTGTCCGAAGTGTCATTTTAATAAATCGAGTGTTATTGATAGCCGTCAAGCAGAAGAAGGGGCAACTATTAGACGTCGTAGGGAATGTGAAAATTGCCATTATCGCTTTACGACCTTTGAGCGTGTGGAGTTGTTGCCCTTACTTGTTGTCAAAAAAGACGGTACACGTGAGCAGTTTTCACGTGAGAAAATCTTAAACGGGATTGTGCAGTCAGCCCAAAAACGTCCTGTCTCTAGCGATGATATCGAGTCTGTGATTAGCCGTATTGAGCAGCAAGTCAGAGCAGACTATGAAAATGAAGTGCCAAGCACTGTGATTGGAAATCTCGTCATGGATGAGTTGGCAGAGCTTGATGAGATTACCTACGTGCGCTTTGCCAGTGTCTACAAGTCCTTTAAGGATGTAGATGAGATTGAGGATTTATTGCAGCAAATCACGAAACGTGTGCGTGGAAAGAAAAAGAAGGCGGAAGTCAAAGATGATGCCGATTGACACCTTTCGCTACGTCAAAAATAATCAAACGAGTCGAGACCTAGACAATCTCACACAGCTCTATCAGCCGATTATTGGCAATGACGCACAGGCACTCTATCTTTATTTTCAAAGTTTTTTTGACAATGGGAACTATGATCACAAGGTCACAGATATTTTGAATCACTTGCAGTTTGGCGCTCCTCGCTTAAATGAAGCTCTTGATTTTTTGACAGCTATGGGTTTGGTTGCGCTCTACCAGACTGTGGAGGGTGTTTATCTGGTCAAGCTCAACTCGCCCCTTGATAGAGAGCATTTTCTAGCGCATGCTGTTTACCGTAAGCTTTTAGAAGCTAGGATTGGTGAGGTAGCTGTCAAGGAGTTGGAGTATGTTCTGCCTCAGGATGTAACCAATCAGTCCAAACGTTTTTCAGATGTTTTTGGGCATGTGGAAAAAAGTGCGTCTGCTAAAACGGTGATGTCTTCAGCTGTGCAGTTTGATTTGGAGAGTTTCAAGCGCCTTATGCAGCGTGATGGTTTGTTCTTTAAGGATGAGCAGGCGGATGTGGTGACCTTGTACTCGATAGCTGAGCGCTACCATCTCAACTGGTTTGACACTTACCAGCTTGCTAAAAAAACAGCCATCGATGGCGAGATAGCACCTAAAAGAATGGTCAAAGACCGTCAAAATGAGACGCAGCAAACAACGACAACAAGCTTTACAGAGAGTGAGCAAGCGCTCATTCGTGAAGCAAAATCCAGTGCTGCTCTGCCATTTTTAGAAAAAATCAAGCAAACGAGACGTGCCGTTGTGACCTCTAGCGAGAAACAGCTGCTTAAAGACCTAGCTGCCATGAGCTTTTTAGACGAGGTCATCAATATTATGGTCCTCTATACGCTCAATAAAACCAAATCCGCTAATCTCAACAAACCTTATCTCATGAAGGTGGCAAATGATTTTTCTTATCAGAAAATCACGAGTGCAGAAGAAGCGGTACTAAAGATGCGCAGCTTCACAGAGCGCAAAAAATCACCTTCTAAACAAGCAAAACCAAAAACCAAAACTAATGTTCCAGCATGGAGCAATCCTGATTTTAAAGACAATACAACACCTGAAATGCAGGCTAAGCTTGATAGTCAAAAGCAAGGCTTGCTAGAGAAACTAAGAAAGGCTGGTGAGTAGATGAAGTCTGTAGGAGAGTCTATGGGCGAGCTTAATCGTCAGGTTGATACTGACTGGGTGCAGGCGATTTTGTCAGACCCGCAGGTGGCAGAGTTCATCACAAGCCACCAACTGACCCAGCACGAAATCAACATTAGCTTGTCAAAATTTAACCAATTTTTGCTGGAGCGCAGAAAGTATGAGACAAACGATGCGACTTATCACGCTAAGGGCTATCGTCCTATACTGGTGATGAATGAGGGCTACGCTGATGTCACTTATCAAGAGACAAAAGAGCTCATTGAAGCGCAAAAAGCGCAAGCTATTACTAAGAATATCAATCTTGTCAACCTCCCAAAATCGTATAAAAACATCACGTTTAGAGATATTGACCCGACAGCGTCTAAGTTAGCTGTTCTCAATATCTTGGTGGATTTTGTCGAGCAGTACCCGAAAGAGGGGCAAAAAGGGCTCTACCTCTACGGTGATATGGGTATTGGCAAGTCCTATTTTATGGCAGCACTAGCGCATGAGATGTCTGTTTTAGGGGTTGCTACGACCATGGTGCATTTTCCAAGCTATGTCCTTGATGTCAAAAATGCCATCTCAACTGGCACGGTAAAGGAAATGGTGGACGCTATCAAGTTAGCGCCGGTGTTGATTTTAGATGATATTGGTGCAGAGCAGGCGACGTCTTGGGTGCGTGATGAGGTCTTGCAGGTCATCTTACAGTACCGCATGACAGAGAATTTGCCGACCTTTTTCACCTCCAACTATTCCTTTTTAGATTTGGAAGCTAAGTGGGCAAATATCAAGGGCAATGATGAGACTTGGCAGGCAAGACGTGTCTTAGAGCGTGTACGCTATCTGGCTAATGAATTTCACTTAGAAGGTGGCAATCGCCGCCACGACGCTATGGAAGAATAGAATAAATTATAAAAGAAAGAAGGTTTTTATGGCATTACCAACAGTTGCCATTGTTGGTCGTCCCAATGTCGGGAAGTCAACATTGTTTAATCGTATTGCAGGAGAGCGCATTTCGATTGTCGAGGATGTCGAAGGGGTGACTCGTGACCGCATTTATGCGACTGGTGAGTGGCTCAATCGCTCTTTTTCGCTGATTGATACGGGTGGTATTGATGATGTGGATGCGCCTTTTATGGAGCAAATCAAACATCAAGCTGATATTGCCATGACAGAAGCGGATGTTATCGTTTTTGTCGTGTCTGGAAAAGAAGGTGTCACAGACGCTGATGAGTACGTCTCAAAAATCCTCTATCGCACCAACAAACCTGTCATTTTGGTGGTCAATAAAGTGGACAATCCAGAGATGAGAAGCGATATTTATGATTTTTACTCACTCGGACTTGGTGACCCATATCCAGTGTCGTCTGTTCACGGTATCGGAACCGGTGATGTGCTAGACGCTATCGTGGAAAATCTCCCTGTCGAAGCGGTAGAGGAAAATCCAGACATCATCAAGTTCAGTCTTATTGGGCGCCCAAATGTCGGAAAATCAAGCCTTATCAACGCTATCCTTGGCGAGGAGCGTGTCATTGCCAGTCCTATCGCAGGAACAACTCGTGATGCGATTGATACGCACTTCACAGACAGCTCTGGTCAAGAGTTCTTGATGATTGATACCGCTGGTATGCGCAAGTCTGGCAAGGTCTATGAAAACACGGAAAAATACTCTGTCATGCGCTCTATGCGAGCCATTGACCGCAGTGATGTTGTCCTCATGGTGATTAACGCTGAGGAGGGCATTCGTGAGTATGACAAGCGTATCGCTGGTTTTGCACACGAAGCTGGAAAAGGTATTATCATTGTTGTCAACAAATGGGATACTATCACAAAGGACAATCGCACCGTCAAAGAATGGGAAGATGATATCCGTGATAACTTCCAATACATCAGCTACGCTCCGATTATCTTTGTATCAGCGCTGACCAAACAACGTCTTAATAAACTACCTGATATGATCAAGGCAATCAGCGAAAGTCAAAACAAACGTATCCCGTCAGCTGTTTTGAACGATGTCATCATGGACGCTATCGCAACCAACCCAACGCCAACGGACAAAGGCAAACGCTTGAAGATTTTCTACGGTACACAAGTTGCCGTCAAACCACCGACCTTTGTCATTTTTGTCAATGAAGAAGAGCTCATGCACTTCTCTTACCTACGCTTTTTGGAAAATCAAATCCGTGCTGCCTTTGGCTTTGAAGGCACACCGATTCACTTGATTGCACGAAAGAGAAAATAAACAAGTTCTTTCGTCTATAGAATTTTCTTAAAACCAGCATCAGCTGGTTTTTTTCTTTACACAATGACAAAAAACGTCTCATTTCCATTTAATAAGCAAAACAATTTTTACTTTTAAGCCAAATTAAAGACATTTTTCACATAAATTTGTTATAATAGAGTGATAAGGAAATGGTGGTATGAGAGTATGAGTAGAATGATTCCAGGGCGTGTCCGCAATCAAGGAATTGCTCTTTACGACGATGGTTCAATTGCATCCGTTTCAGAGCAAAATGGGACAATTATCGCCAATATTCAAAATGAAAAACTCCAATACACTTTAAATGGTGATGTTGTAGACTGTACGTGCCCGCTTTTTTCGAGTAAGGGCTACTGTGAGCATTTAGCAGCCTTAGAGTATTACCTCAAGAACGCTCCAACTGGGAAGGCGCTTGTTGAGAGCTTGGAAGCTCCAAAAGAAGAAGTCGAACTTCCTAAGGAAGCTTCTTTTAGCAACCTCTTTTTAGATAGTTTATTAGGTAGTGATGATGATACGACACGCTACCGTCTTTGTGCTTATGGCGAGATAAACGCCAATGGCAACGAGGTTTGGTGGACACTTAAGTTAAACCGCCTGCCAGACAGTAAGAGCTATGTCATCAGAGACATCCGAGCTTTTTTAGCAACGGTTCAAAAAGAAGGTTTCTATCAGATTGGTAAGCACTATTTTGAGTCGCTCTCTTATGGGCAGTTTGATGAAAAGAGTCAAGAGTTACTCTGCTTTTTAGCAAAATTGTTGCCAGACTCTGACCAGTTTGGGGCTGAGAATTGTCTACGTCATAACGGACGCTATCTCTTTTTTAGCAGTGGTTTTTTCACTGAGGGCGTTGCTTATTTACAGGCTCTTTATGACTTTAACTTTGAAGCGGACAATAAGTCCTACGCAAAACTTGTGACCAAGCGACTAGAAGGTAAGGACAATCTTTTTGTTTTTACAGTGGTTGTAGAGCGTCATAGTGTTGTTTTGACCATTGCTGAGCATGATTTTGACACACTCTATGGCAGTCGTATTCTACGTCGTGACAACACCTTTTACCTGCTCGATCCGAAGCAGCTGAAAATCTTGCAAGCCATTCACAGTTTACCGATTGAGACGGATGATAAGCGTCATCTTTTCTTCACGCATGATGATCAGCCTTCTCTTGCCATGAGTTTACTTGATTTTCAGCTTTTAGGAGTGGTGCATGCTCCCGAAAACTATCAGGTTAAGGACTTTACGACGCATTTTTACTTGGATATGCCAGAGGATGATAAGATTAGTTTGCAGCTCGTTTTTGACTATGGGGACGGTCTTTTGGTGGACAACCAAAAGGATTTGCAGGAGTTGCCTTTTACCAGTCATTATCGCCATCAAGAGCGTCTTTTCCGCTTTTTGGTCAGTAAAGGCTTTGATAAGCGCTTTAAGACCAGTCTTGTCTTAGAAAACGCAGAAGATGTCTATTACTTCTTTGTAGAGTGGTTGCCAGACTTCGAGAAACGTGGCATTGTGCATTTGTCACCTCGCCTAGCTAGTCAACGTATCCAAGAGCAACCTAAAATTGCCCTTGATTTTCAAGGTGGTTTCCTAGATATTTCCTTTGACTTTTCAAGTCTTGATGAAAAGGATATCGACAAAGCCCTTGACGCTCTTCTTGATAATCAATCTTACTTTGTCAATAAAAAAGGGAAGCTACTGGTTTTTGATGAGGAAACGCAAAAGGTCAGTAAAGTCTTGCAGAGTTTACAAACCAGTACGCTTTCTGATGGGCACTTGAAGGTGCACCAAGCAGAAGCTTACAGGTTGTCTCATCTGCTGTCTGCTGATCGTCAGGTAGTATTTTCTAAGAACTTTGAGCAGCTTGTACATGACCTAAGGTACCCAGAGGAGTACGCCCTGCCAGATATTAGTGTGCAGGCGACACTTAGAGACTATCAGCAGTTAGGAGTACGCTGGCTGTCCATGCTTGCAGACTATGGCTTTGGTGGGATTTTGGCAGATGATATGGGGCTTGGTAAGACCTTGCAGACCATTGCTTTTTTGAGTTCACGCTTGACCAAGCAGTCACGTGTCCTTATCTTAGCGCCGTCTAGTTTGATTTTTAACTGGCAGGATGAGTTCAAGAAATTTGCTCCGCAGTTAGATGTGGCTGTTTCTTACGGCTTAAAGCCAGCACGAGACAGTATCATCGCTGAAAATCACCAAGTCATTATCTCAAGCTATGCTGCTTTTCGTCAGGACTTTGAGACTTATCAATCTCAAAGTTTTGCCTATGATTATTTGATTTTAGATGAGGCGCAGGTCATGAAAAATGCCCAGACCAAGATTTCAAAACGCCTACACCAGTTTGAGGTCAAACACTGCTTTGCCCTGTCTGGAACACCGATAGAAAATAAATTATTAGAAATATGGTCTATTTTTTCTATTGTCATGCCAGGGCTTTTGCCGAATAAACGTGAGTTTCTTAAGTTAAGCTCAACACAGGTCGCCCGCTACATCAAGCCTTTTATTCTACGCCGTCGTAAAGAGGATGTACTGCCAGAATTGCCAGACTTGCTTGAGATGACCTATACCAATGAACTAGCAGACAAGCAAAAAGCTATGTACCTAGCGCAATTGCGTCAAATGCAAAAAAGTATCGCTGGTGCTAGTGACGCTAGTATCAGCCGTCAGAAAATCGAGATCCTATCGGGTATCACTCGCTTACGCCAAATCTGCAACTCGCCAAGTCTTTTTATGGAGGATTATGATGGGGAGAGCGGTAAAGTGGAGAGTCTTCGTATGCTACTTGCCCAGCTAAAGGAAAATGGGCACCGTGCACTCATCTTCTCACAATTTAGAGGCATGCTTGATATTGCTGAAAAAGAGCTCAAAGCCCTTGAAATGACCAGCTACAAACTCACAGGCTCAACCCCATCTGCTGACCGCCAAGAGATGACCAAAGCCTTTAACAAAGGAGCTAAAGACGTCTTTCTCATTTCACTAAAGGCAGGAGGTGTTGGGCTCAATCTCACAGGTGCAGACACGGTTATCTTGATTGACCTTTGGTGGAATCCAGCAGTTGAAATGCAAGCCATTAGCCGTGCCCATCGTATCGGACAAAAAAGCACCGTTGAAGTCTACCGCTTAATCACACGAGGCACCATCGAGGAAAAAATTCTTGAACTTCAAGAAAGCAAGAAAAATCTAGTCACCACAGTCCTTGATGGCAATGAAAGCAGAAGCTCTCTATCTGCTGAGGAAATCCGTGAAATACTTGGTGTGGATGAACCAGTCACTTAAATCTGCTATTAAACTTTGAAAAATGATAGATTTTAGTTTATAATGGGAATGTTGTCACTTAGAGGTGATAAAGGATGACACGTCGTAGCAAGAAAATCTTGCTGCCATGTTTAAAAGAAATTGTATTAGAGAGGGTGACGCTATGCACAAAGACAGAAGACCGTTTCCGCTAGTAGCGGATGGTGAGCCAGTCAGTACAGAAGAGACTGTAATGTCCTTGTATGATAACGAAGATTTGATTAGTAATATTCATGGAGTTTACCATGAAAAATCTTACGATGACATCAAACCAAGTCATAAGACCTTGCAGCCAAATCAAAGACAAGCCCAGCGTCATCAAAAAGACATTGATAGTGGTAAGTCCTATGCTAGACAAGCTAGACAGCAGGCGAAAGTAGATGTCAAAAAGAAACGTCAGACCTATCTGACCAAGGACATCACCAAAACCACAGGCTTTGAAATGCCTAAAAAAGTGGTTTCTGTACCTGCCAAAAAGAAACGTCAAGGCGATTATGCCAAGTACTCTAGCAGACTATCGCAAGACAGCTATATCTTAGCAGAGCTGCCAACGGTTTACAAAGAACCTCAAAACAAGCCAGCTATCAAGTCGAAAAAAAATAATTATGATTTCTTGAAAACAAGTCAAATCTATAATCCAAAAGATAAACAAACAATCCATGAGCCTGCTCAAGAGCTGAACTTAGCTCGTTTTGAAGGCTAGTTTATCTGTTATCTTAAAGAGGAAAAAATATGTCAAAAATCTATCATTTTATCGGAATTAAAGGCTCAGGAATGAGTGCGCTTGCCCTAATGCTTCATCAAATGGGCTACAAGGTTCAAGGAAGCGACGTTGAAAAGTATTATTTCACACAGCGTGGCTTGGAGCAAGCAGGCATTACCATTCTCTCTTTTTCTGAGGCAAATATCACAGACGAAGTTGAGTTGATTGCTGGAAATGCCTTTCGTGAAGATAACAATGTAGAAGTTGCCTACGCTATTAACAATAACATCCCATTTAAACGCTACCATGAGTTTTTGGGGCATTTTATGGAGCAGTTTACAAGTCTAGGTGTGGCTGGAGCTCACGGTAAGACCTCAACGACGGGGCTTTTATCACATGTTCTCAAAAACATCACAGATACGTCTTACCTCATCGGGGATGGGACTGGGCGTGGCTCTAAGGATGCCAAGTACTTCGTCTTTGAGTCTGACGAGTACGAGCGCCATTTCATGCCATATCATCCAGAGTACTCCATCATCACCAACATTGACTTTGACCATCCAGACTATTTCACAAGCATTGATGACGTCTTTAATGCCTTTAACGACTATGCTAAGCAGGTGAAAAAAGGCTTGTTCCTTTACGGGGACGATATTTATCTTCGTAAGATTGAGTCTGACGCACCGATTTATTATTATGGTTTCAATGACAATGACGACTTTACTGCTTTTGACATCACACGTACAACAAGCGGTTCTGATTTCAAGGTGAAGCACGATGGCAAAGTCTTAGGGACTTTCCATGTGCCAGCTTTTGGACGTCACAATATCCTCAATGCGACGGCTGTTATTGCTAACCTGTATGTCGTAGGGATTGATATGGAGCTAGTAGCTGAGCATCTAAAGACCTTCTCTGGAGTTAAACGTCGCTTTACTGAAAAGGTTGTCAACGGCACTACCATCATTGATGACTTTGCCCACCACCCAACTGAAATCATTGCAACACTGGATGCGGCACGTCAAAAATACCCATCTCGTGAGATTGTGGCGATTTTCCAGCCGCATACCTTTACACGTACCATTGCTCTCTTAGATGAGTTTGCAGAAGCACTCAACCAAGCGGACAGTGTCTATCTAGCACAGATTTACGGCTCTGCACGTGAGGTGGACCACGGCGATGTTAAAGTCGAAGATTTGGCAGCCAAGATTATCAAGCCAGCACAGGTGATTACAGTGGAAAATGTCTCACCGCTACTTGACTATGACGACGCTGTCTACGTCTTTATGGGAGCTGGAGACATTCAGCTCTACGAGCGCTCTTTTGAGGAGTTGCTTGCAAGCTTGACTAAAAATAGACAATAACATCTCACCACAACGGTTGATAGTAAAGACTGGGTCTAGTAAGACTCAGTCTTGTTTGTAGGAGAAGTATATGATGATTAGAAACGTAAGACCAGATGATTTTGAGACCATCTGTCAGATCGAGAGAGCCAATTTCTCAGCCAGTGAGGCAGCAAGCTCACAGGCGATGAGAGAGCGGATAGAGCACCTAGCAGATACTTTTTTAGTTGCTGAGATAGAGGGTGAGATTGCTGGCTATGTTGTGGGCGCTGTGACTTTTGATAAGTACCTAGACGACGCTCTGTTTGAGCCAGTCACTAAAAATTCAGCACAGGGTGGTTTTATTGCTGTGATGAGTTTGTCAGTTTCAAAAGACTATAAAAAGCAAGGCATTGGAACAGCTCTGCTTGCTGCGCTAAAGGATGTGGCTGTAGCTAGACAAGCCAAAGGCATTACGCTTACTTGCCATGAGGAGCTGATTGGCTACTATGAGATGAATGGCTTTTGCGATGAAGGACAGTCACTCTCAACACACGGTCAAGCGACTTGGTACAATATGCTCTGGTACTGCTAAGCAGCTCTGCTCGCAGCGCTAGAGCTTGATTTTACTAGCTTTTTAAGGTATAATAGCTTGATTACTATTAGGAGGACGATGCTTTGGCGGATAATCAAGACGACAAGCAGAGGGCTAAACGGGAGTTTGGCAGCTTTAAAGAGCGCATCCTAGCGGAGTTGGAAGAAGCCACCCGTATCAGACAGGAGCGTGAGGAGAGAGCTTACCAAGAACAGCTAAAACAGCAAGAAGAAGCCAACCTGTTAGCACAACAATTGGAAAAGGATTCCCAACCTAATCTTATCAATACGACATCATCTGAAAGTGATGATTTTGAGACGCAGGAGACAGAGCTCCTTAGGAGCTCAGAAAGTGATGTTCAGCCAGTTTCCTCGGAAGAAGATTTAAGTCAACCTTTAGAGGAGACTTCTGAGCTTGCGAGTGAGAGCAGCTTGCCTCGTGCGACCTTTGTTCCAGATTGGAATGAGACAGACCTTGCTCAGGTTGAAAAAAGTGCGTCGCAAGAGAGTGAGCCTTCAGAAGATGATATTCATCAAGTCTTGGGAAATATAGAAGAAGTTTTAACTCCAGAAGTGGAAAAGGACGACATGATAACGTCTGAATCTGATGTTGGTGCAGACCAAGCGTCAGAAACATTTACAGTTCATCCTATCTCAGCCTCTGATGACCAGACAGAAGCGGATAATCTCACTGCTAATGACAATGCAGGGCTAGAAGCAGACTCGCTGCTTGATGTGACTGCAGGGCGTACTGAGGTTCATCAAGTGCTAGATAATTTGGAAAAAGTCTTTAGCCCAGAGCTTGAAGTGTCTGAAGTTTCTGCTGTGGAGCCTGCTAGCGAGCTACCAACAGAACCTCAAGTATCTGAGATAGCAGCAGCTAGCTCTGAAGCGCCTCTTGAGACCGCTCCTAGCGTCTCTGATGAACAGCCAGAAACTGATTCCATCGAAGTCAAGCTCGCTCAGTCTGAAGAATTTGAAGAGAAAATCTCATCTGAAAGCGAGTCGCTACTTGATGTGACTGCAGGACGTACCGAGGTACACCAGGTGCTAGATAACTTGGAGAAAGTCTTTAGCCCCGAACTCGAGGACGACACTCCTGTAGCCTTTCCGCCAGTTGTTGAGAAGCCTACAGCAGAAGCGGAGCAAGAGGTTTCAAAAGAAGCTCCTGTTTCTGAAGTTTCTAGTGAAGTACCTGTATCTGAGTCAGATGAGGAAGAGTTGGAGGAGAGTGTGGGGAAACGTAGAAAGAAAAAGTTGGTGCAAAAGAAGCGCCAGAGACGTGAAAGTCTCGCTAAAAAGTTAGCCTTGTATATCATTTCCATAACCTTGGTTATTTTATTAGCGGTTGGTGGATTTGGGGCTTACTATATCTCAAACAGCCTAAAGCCAGTTAATAGCAAGTCAACAGACTATGTTCAAGTCGAGATTCCAGCGGGCTCTGGTACCAAGATGATTGGGCAAATTTTGGAGAAAAAAGGTCTTATCCGAAATGCTACGATTTTTAACTATTATTCTAAGTTTAAAAATTATAGCAATTACCAAAGTGGCTACTTTAACTTGCAAAAGAGTATGTCGCTAGATGAGATTGCCAAAGCGCTCCAAAAAGAAGGAACAACAAGCCCAACCCAGCCTGTACTTGGTAAAGTCCTTATCAAAGAAGGTTACACTATCGAGCAGATTGCAAAAGCTATCGAGGTCAATGCCAACAGCAAAAAATCAAGTAAGACCCCATATAGCGCTAGTGATTTCTTGAAGTTGATGAAAGACGAGTCCTTTATCAAGGAGATGGTTGAGAAATATCCGAAGCTTTTGGCTAATTTACCGTCAAAAGACGAAGCGGTTTACCAGCTTGAGGGCTATCTTTTCCCAGCAACCTATGACTACTATAAGGCGACGAGCCTTAAGGACTTGGTCGATACCATGCTTCAGACCATGGACACGACGCTTTCAAACTATTACACGACCATTTCAGAAAAGGGCATGACGGTCAATCAAGTCTTGACGCTTGCTTCTCTTGTTGAGAAGGAAGGGCAGACGGATGAGGATAGAAGAACTATTGCTAGCGTCTTTTATAACCGTCTAAATGCTGGACAAGCGCTTCAAAGTAACATTGCTGTTTTGTATGCGATGGGTAAACTTGGTGAGACCACTACACTTTCTGAAGACGCTAATATTGACACAAGTATTGATTCGCCTTATAATGATTATACTCATACAGGACTCATGCCAGGACCTGTAGACAGTCCAGGGCTTTCAGCTATCAAGGCAGTGCTCAATCCTGAAAGTACTGATTATTACTACTTTGTAGCGGATGTCAAGACTGGTAAGGTTTATTATGCAAATGACTATGAAACCCATCAGAAAAATGTTGAAAAATATGTCAACAGTCAAATTTCAAATTAGAAAAGAGAGTAATTAACAATGGCAGAAAAAACATATCCTATGACACAGGCTGAAAAAGAACAGCTTGAACAAGAATTAGAAGAGTTAAAATTAGTGCGTCGTCCAGAGGTCGTTGAGCGTATCAAGATTGCACGTTCTTACGGTGACCTTTCTGAAAACAGCGAGTACGATGCCGCAAAAGATGAGCAAGCCTTTGTTGAAGGACAAATCTCAACTCTTGAAACCAAAATCCGCTACGCAGAAATCATTGATAGCGATGCCGTTGCCAAAGACGAAGTGGCTATCGGAAAAACAGTTGTTGTCCAAGAAGTGGGAACAACGGACAAGGATACTTACGTTATCGTAGGTGCAGCGGGTGCTGATATCTTCTCAGGGAAGATTTCAAACGAAAGCCCAATCGCACAAGCCCTTATCGGTAAAAAGACTGGTGACCAAGCAGTCATCGAGTCACCTGCTGGTGATTACACCGTTGAGATTATCAGCGTTGAAAAAACAAACTAAGAAAAATCCCAAGAGTATCTCTTGGGATTTCCTGCTACTAAAAACTCTCAAGTTAGCCTTGAGAGTTTTGTTTTATTTTTTACGTTTTTTCTGTTTACCAGCGTTGCGTTTTTTGTGCTGTTGTGAGATGGCAGCTTGATTTGTGTTCTTTGGTTTTTGTGTGACATCTTTACGACGTTTTGGTGTAGAGACACGAGGAGGATTTTTCTTGTATTCTTCCTCAACACGCTGACGTAAACGTGGTTTCATGATGTAGGTTGTA
The DNA here is from genome assembly GCF_900459405.1 of Streptococcus hyointestinalis. NCBI lineage: Bacteria > Bacillati > Bacillota > Bacilli > Lactobacillales > Streptococcaceae > Streptococcus > Streptococcus hyointestinalis. The sequence continues at coordinate 1,852,164 of NZ_UHFN01000007.1, read as the reverse complement.
ATCAACTGTTGGATGATACTAAAGATACCACCGACAAACCAGTAAAGAGCGACGCTCGCTGGAAGACTGATAGACATAAAGAGCATGACCAGTGGCATGGTATAAGTCATGGTCTTCATCTGACTGCGTTGCGCTTCAGGGGCAGCTTGGAGAGACAGCCAAGATTGCACATAGTAGAGAGCAGCGATGATAAGTACCAAGATGAGGTTTTGCTTACCAAGGTCCATCCCAAGGAAAGTCGCCTCTGAAACCCCTGCAGTGTAGCGAGTCGCTACAAAGATAGCTGAGAAGAAGGGCATTTGGATGAGCAGTGGCAGACATCCCATACCACCAAACATGCTAACGCCAGCTTCACGTTGAGCCTGCATGAGCTCTGTCTGCGCAGCCATTTTTTCCTCTTGTGTTGTGGCATTGCGGATACGCTCGTTGATTGGCTCAAAGATAGGTTTGAGATAGTTCATCTTTTCAGCTTGGTAGCTTGCTTTATAGGACTGATAGAGTCCAAGTGGCAAGATAATCAAGCGAACAATGATGGTTACAAGGATGATAGCAACCCCAAATCCTAAACCTTGATTTTTGGCAAAGAAAGTAATGAGATTTGCCATAGGAACACCAAGGACATTCCAAACCGTTCCAGTTGGCTGACCATTTTTAACGTTGACACAGCCAGAGAGTAGCACTAGCATGGATAGAGCTAACCCTGAAAAGAGAAGACGCTTCGTATTTTTTTTCAATGATATAATCCTTTTTCTAAATTTTAGTCTTACCTTACTATTTTACTTTTTTTTTAGGTAGAATACAATAGTTCTTGAGACGGATTTTTAATTGGCGATTTTAAAATCGTGATAATCGGGGAAGTTGTCCATCTTCACATCCACATAAGTGACTTTTGCCCACTGAGAGGGACCTTGTCTGACACCTTTGATAAAGGCTGCCATTTTGCTATTATCATCGGATTGAGCGAGAATCTCGACGGTACCGTCATCGTTATTCCAGACACGACCGTAGATGTCACCAATTTCTAGTGCGAGAGCATAGGTGGAGTAGCGAAAGCCAACTCCCTGAACACGCCCAGACACAAGCATACGTACTTTTTTCATGTTCTCCTCCTTTGTTTTTTCAATCTTGTAGGATTTGTGTTATACTTTCTCTATGACTATTATAACCTCAAAAGCAAATAATCTCATCAAAAAGACTAAAAAATTGCTCCAAAAAAAGTATCGTAAGACGTCCTACCTGATTGAGGGCTGGCATTTATACGAAGAAGCTAGGGCAAATAAAGCTGCTATTTTGCGTATCTTTGTGACGGAGGATTTTTTAGAGCGTGTGGGTGATGAAGGACAGGTCGTTGTCGTTTCCTATGATGTGCTAAAAGAACTGACAGAGTCGCAAACACCACAAGGTATCGTCGCTGAAATAGCGCTAGAGAGTAAAAAATGGAAGGCTAGCAATGGGCGTTTTTTGATTTTGGAGGATGTGCAAGACCCTGGAAATGTCGGTACCATGATTCGCACAGCGGACGCTGCTGGTTTTGATGCAGTTATCGTCTCTGACAAGTCAGCAGACATCTACAGCCAAAAGACACTGCGTTCCATGCAGGGTAGCCACTTTCATCTCCCTATCTACCGTATGCCCATGTCTCGTGTACTGGATGATGTAACAGCGCACAAGATTCCACTCTTAGCCAGTACCTTATCAAAAGATTCAATCGACTATCGTCAGCTTGACAAGTTTTCTTCCTTTGCCCTTGTCATGGGAAATGAAGGACAAGGTATCTCAGACGAGATGGAACAGCGTGCGGATTATCTGGTGCATATCGACATGCCTGGGCAGGCTGAGAGCCTCAATGTCGCTGTCGCTGCGGGGATTCTTATTTTCAGTCTTATTTAAGTCAACGTGGTATAATAGACTATAGAGGTGATTGTGATGAAATCTTATAAAAAAGATAAAGAATACATGTCTCTTGTTGGACCGCTCATTGACCATCCTCGCTTTCAAAAGTTAGATGGTATTGTCCAACATCACCACTCTACTAGACTAGAACATTCGATAAATGTCAGCTACACCAGCTATAAAATTGCCAAGCGTCTCGGTTGGGACGCTAAAAGTACAGCACGTGGTGGGCTGCTACATGACTTTTTCTACTACGATTGGCGCACAACCAAGTTCAACAAAGGACACGCTTGGGTGCACCCACGCATTGCCGTGCGTAATGCGAGAAAAGTCACGACACTGAATAAACGTGAAGAAGATATTATCCTAAAACACATGTGGGGAGCGACTATTGCGCCGCCACGCTACAAGGAAGGCTACATCGTCACCATGGTTGACAAATACTGGGCGGTGCGTGAAGCGTCTCGTCCCTTGAAAAAATGGTTCAAAAAACCGATTGCTTACAGCAGAAAACTGCTAGGTAGTCATCATCACTAAAAGCTGGGCTTTGCTTGGCTTTTTCTTCTCCCTGATTTTTCAAAAAGGGTACAAATAATAGACGTTTAAGAAGCTTTTATGTTAGAATAGGACTATTACAAGTTGAGAGGACATTGATATGAATGATAATGTGATTTATACACAGAGCGACGCTGGTCTCAATCGTTTCTTTGCCAAGATTTATGGACTGGTTGGCATGGGGATTGGTCTGTCTGCTTTTGTGTCGTACTTAATGCTTTATGTCTTTACAGATAATTTGATTGCCAGCTACTCTAATCCTGTGATTTACTACGGAGCTTGTATCCTGGAGTTGGTTTTAGTCTTTAGCGCAAGTAGCGCAGCTCGCAAGAACACGCCAGCGGCTCTGCCTTTGTTTTTAGTTTATTCGGCGCTCAATGGCTTTACGCTTAGCTTTATTATCGCAACTTATGCACAGGCTGTTGTTTTGCAGGCATTTTTATCAGCTATGGGCGTATTCTTAGTGATGGCGTTGATCGGTGTGGTTGTCAAGCGTGATTTGTCAGGCATTGCCAAGGCTGCTATGGCGCTTTTGATTGGTGTTATTATCGCAAGTGTGCTCAATATCTTCTTTGCTAATGGCACAATGAGCTACATCATCAGTCTCTTATCAGTTGCGATTTTTTCAGGTTTGATTGCTTATGACAATCAGCTCATCAAGCGTGTTTACCAATCAACGGGTGGTCGTACGACAGATGGATGGGCGATTTCGATGGCGCTAAACCTCTACCTTGACTTTATCAACCTGTTTCTAAGTTTACTACGCCTCTTTGGCGATAACGATTAAGAGTCAAAACTGGGGCGACCCAGTTTTTTTGGGGGTAAATTCTCAAAGTAAGTTCTAGTTCCCGTCCTTCCAGAAGTTACTCTGAGAAAACTGCATAAAATCAACAGAATTTAGTCTCAGACTAAGTTCTTTTTTGACTAAAAATGCTGATAATAGTGAGTTTTAGGCCTGAAAATATTGAAAAAAGGGTACACTAAAGTTACTGGCTCTGAGACGTCTCAAAGTAAGTTCTAGTCATCTGGAATTTAGGACGGGACAAGTTCCTTTCTATTTTGAAATTATTTTCTGATAAAAACTAGCGATTATTTATCTAATAATCGAGGTGATTGGATGACGTTTTCAGGGTCAATTTTAGAGATACCGAGAAGTGTTGCCACTTTCTCACCGTAGGTAAAGGTAAAGAGTTCATAGGCTGATTTTCCGTTGAAAGAAGCTCGTTTGACGCTGTTGACATGTGAACAAACTAGGTTGATGTCCTCCTGTGTCAAGTTATCGAAGCTAGTTCCTTTAGGGAGAATATCTCTGATAAGCGTGTGATTTTTCTCAATTCTCCCCTTCTGGTCAGAACGATTTGGGTCGCAGAAGAAGAGTTTAGATTCTCCACGAACATCCATTTCGATATCGTCTACTCTAGCGAATTCACCGCCATTATCGGTCAGAATGACAGGGAATAGTTCGCAGAAGCTCATCTCTTTCTGGTGTAGGTCATTCTTGATAGCGTAGAGGTGTTTAGCGACCTCATTAGCTGTTTTATTATCCAGTAACCGAGCGAAAATAAAGTTGCAGTAGGAGAGGTTAAAAGTGAGAAGTACCTTTCCTCCAATCCTTCCAGTAACGGTGTCCATTTCCAGCCAGTAGCTGATATCATTCTTAGTAAGAAAGCCTTGGAAGTCCTCGTAAGACCGTCCTTCTCTAGCAGTTTTAGGAATGGGTTGGAGATTTCTGGTTCTCCGCTTTCTGAATTTCACGACACGGGGGAAATCAATAGGCTTTGTGGACAGATAGCCCTTTTCAAGGTATCTGTAGATAGAAGCTCTGGATGCCGACAGTTCATTGGAGGCGATGATGTGGTTGAGGTGTTGTCCCTTTTGGATGGCAGAAGAGACAATAGCGTCCATTTTATAGAATTCTTCCTTGTTTAGGGCAACGCCTGTTCTCGACTCCGAGAGCTTAGCTTCATAGTCAAGCTGAGCTCTTTTGGCGTAGTAGAACTGTTTTTGGTATCCGCAGTTGCTTCTCTTTTTTGGACAGGCATTACAAACGTAGGGAGCCTTTTTGAGAAGAGGACAGGCCTCACAATTGGAAGTACTAGAGTTCTCTTTTATCACCTTATTTCTCCGAACTTCTTTTGAGATTGTGGACGGGTCTTTTCCTAACTTAGCTGCTATAGCCGAAAAGGTCTTTAGCTGTTCAATTCCTATTTGAATATCATTGCGATCAGAGAGAGTTAAGTGTTTGTTTTTCATTATTAGTTACCAACTTGTCCCATAGTAAGTTCTACCTTATTTTTTTGTCTCAGTCTAATTTCCAGTTTTTAAGACAGACTAGAACTTACTTTGAGAATTTTGGAGTTTTTTTGTGGGCTTTCTTGTCAGAATTTTCTATAAAATTATCATTTTTATGCTATAATAGGAGCAACACACCAAAGGAGAATACGATATGAAGACACCATTTGTGAGTAAAGAGCAAGTAGACCTTATCACTGAGCAATTTTCAACACCCTTTCACCTCTATGACGAAAAAGGTATCAGAGAGACGGCTCGTGCGGTAAATGCAGCCTTTTCATGGAACGAGGGGTTCAAGGAGTATTTTGCGGTCAAGGCAACACCCAATCCAACGATTTTGAAGATTTTAAAAGAAGAGGGGTGTGGTGTTGACTGTGCGACAGATGTGGAGCTGATGATGAGCCATAAAGTGGGCTTTAGTGCTTCTGAGATTAGCTTTACCTCAAACGACACACGCCCAGAAGAGTTTGTCTACGCCCGTGAGATTGGAGCGACCATCAACCTTGATGCTTATGAGGACATTGCCTTTTTAGAAAAAACGTGCGGTCTGCCGGATAAATTGTCGCTTCGCTTCAATCCTGGAGGTGTCTTTGCGCTAGGCACAGACATCATGGATCATCCAGAAGAGTCCAAGTTTGGGATGACCAAGGAGCAGCTCTTTAAAGGCTACAAAGAATTAGCAGAAAAAGGTGTCACTTCCCTTGGTCTTCATGCCTTTTTGGCGTCAAATACAGTGACCAATGATTACTATCCAACACTTGCCTCTCAGCTCTTTGAGCTGGCTGTTGAGCTGAAGAATGAACTTGGTATCTCGCTTGACTTTATCAATCTGTCTGGTGGTATCGGTGTGGATTATACACCAGAAAATCGTCAAAATGATATCACTACAATTGGACAAGGTGTCCATGAGCAGTTTGATAAGATTTTGGTGCCAAATGGCCTAGGGCACATCAGCATTTACACAGAGCTTGGACGTTACATGCTAGCGCCACACGGTCATCTCATCACAAAGGTCTTGCACCGAAAAGAAACCTATCGCACCTACATCGGACTGGACGCTTGTGCAGTCAATCTCCTGCGCCCTGCTATGTACGATGCTTACCATCACATCACTAATCTCACTAACCCAAACGGTAAACTGGAAACAGTTGATGTGGTTGGCTCTCTATGTGAAAATAATGATAAATTTGCCAAAAATCGTGAATTGCCTGAGGCTAGAATTGGTGACACACTTGTTATTCACGATACAGGAGCGCACGGCTTTTCAATGGGCTACAACTACAATGGTCGTCTGCGCTCAGCTGAGATTCTCCTGCAAGAAGATGGTACAGCTCGTATGATTCGACGTGCTGAGACGCCAGAGGATTATTTCAACACTTTGTATGGCTTTGATTTTGACAAATAAGATAGCAAGGAAGCGCTTGTTTTCTTGTCTCTATATCTTTATTTTGGTATAATGGGTAAGAGAATTTATAGAGGAGAATGCTAGAATGAATACTGCACTTTGGATTTTATTGGTTATCATTGCGCTTTTTGCGGGAGCTGTTGGGGGGATTTTTATTGCTCGCCGTCAGTTCACCAAAGAAGTCAGTGAATATCCTCGCCTAACACCAGATGCTATTCGTGAGATGATGAGCCAAATGGGACAAAAACCAAGCGAAGCTAAGATTCAACAAACCTATCGCAACATTATCAGACAATCAAAAGCAGCTGCCAATAAAGGCAAAAAATAGACAGTCAACAAGATTGTCCAAAAGAGTGAGTCAGTGTCCACTAAACTTAAATTTGGGTCAGGCTTAGCTCAGATGATGAGAGAGTTTGGGGCAGAGGTCTCAAACTCTTTTTTAGCAAGATAGGCAAAGAAGGAGAAGATATGGATAATCGTCCAATCGGTTTTTTGGACTCTGGTGTTGGTGGCTTGACTGTCGTCAAAGAGATGTTTAAGCAACTGCCAGAAGAAGAGATTATTTTTATCGGGGATCAAGCACGTGCTCCCTATGGTCCAAGACCAGCCGAGCAAATCAGAGAATACACTTGGCAGATGGTCAATTTCTTATTAACACAAAATGTCAAGATGATTGTCATTGCCTGCAATACCGCAACGGCTGTTGTCTGGAAGGAAATCAAAGAGCAGCTGAGCATTCCTGTTTTGGGGGTTATTTTGCCCGGTGCTAGCGCAGCCATTAAGTCCACGCAGACAGGAAAAATCGGCGTCATCGGCACTCCCATGACGGTCAAATCGGATACTTATCGTGATAAAATCCAGCGCCTAGCGCCTGAGATGGAGGTGGAGAGCCTTTCTTGTCCCAAGTTTGCGCCTATCGTTGAGTCCAACCAGATGACCTCAAGTGTTGCTAAAAAGGTGGTCTATGAGACCTTGGCACCTCTAGTGGGCAAGGTTGACACGCTTATTCTAGGCTGTACGCATTATCCTTTACTAAGACCAATTATCCAAAATGTGATGGGGCAGTCAGTCAAACTCATTGATAGCGGAGCTGAGACGGTGCATGATATTTCTGTCTTGCTCAATTACTTTGAGATTAACCGCAATCGTAAGCAAAAAGAAGCACAACATCACTTTTACACAACAGCCAGTCCCAAGGGCTTTAAAGAAATTGCCGAGCAATGGATGGGAAGAAAAATTACTGTGGAGCATATCGATTTATGACAGAAAAAATATTTGAATATAAAGATGACAAAGACTGGTATGTCGGCAAACTTGAAGGAGATGGGTTTAGATTTTCTTTCTCCTCTGCTGAGCTTGACTTGATTGTGACGTCTTTAAACAATCTCCTATTGAATGAGGACAATCACTTTAAAATCGCACTGGGTGTGATTAAGTACAGCTCACCTTATCGCTTGATTCATTTTTATTTGGAGCTGATAAATGCGCTTGAAAACCGTTCGTTAAAAGCGGTGGCTCACAAAGGAGCAGTGCTTGTTGTTGAAAAGGAAAAGGTGCTGTTTGTTCATGTGCCAAAAGGTGGTGTAGAATTATCTGCTTTCTTAGATGGTGCTGAGCTTGATTTTGGCGATACCATTTTGATTGCGACACGCAATGAAGGCAAAACCAAAGAATTTCGTCAGTTGTTTGCTAAGCTCGGTATCACCGTACAAAACCTCAACGACTATCCAGACTTGCCAGAGGTTGAGGAGACGGGTATGACCTTTGAGGGAAATGCTCGCCTCAAGGCAGAGACTATCTCACGCTTAACCGGTAAAATGGTGTTGGCAGACGACTCAGGGCTCAAGGTGGATGCGCTAGGTGGGCTTCCAGGCGTGTGGTCCGCTCGCTTTTCAGGACCAGATGCCACAGACGCTAAGAATAACGCTAAGCTCCTCCATGAGCTGGCTATGGTATTTGAGCCAGAAGACAGAAGCGCTCAATTTCACACGACCTTGGTCGTTGCAGCTCCAAATAAAGAAAGCCTAGTGGTTGAAGCAGACTGGGAAGGCTACATCGGTGTAGAGCCAAGAGGAGAAAATGGCTTTGGCTATGACCCACTTTTTCTGGTTGGACACACAGGACGTACAGCAGCGGAACTCTCTGCTGAAGAAAAAAATGCCCAATCTCACAGAGGACAGGCAGTTAAAAAACTGATGGAGGTATTTCCACAATGGCAACACAATTTGTAGTAATGAGCGACTCACACGGTGATTATGACATTGTCAAAGATATCAAGGACAGATACCAAGGCAAGGTGGATGCTATTTTCCATAATGGAGATTCTGAGCTCAAGAGTTCTGACCCTGTTTGGGATGGGATTTATGTGGTGCGTGGCAATTGTGACTATGATGACGGCTATCCTGAAAATAATGTCGTCGAGCTTAATGGGATAACGATTGCACAGACCCATGGACATCTCTATCAGATTAACTTTATGTGGGATAGACTGGATTTATTTGCCCAAGAGGCTGGCGCTGATATTTGTTTATATGGGCATTTGCATAGAGCTAGTGCTTGGCGCATGGAGGACATTGTCTTTATCAATCCAGGAAGTGTCTTGCAGCCACGAGGTGATGTGATGGAAAAACTCTACGCTCTTGTTACAGTGACAGATACGACCATAAAAGTAGACTTTTACACCCGCAACCATGAGCTATACCCACAATTATCACAGGAGTTTACACGATGATTGCAAAACCGTTTGAAGATTTTCTATTAAAACATTTGGAGCACTATCTGATTCCTGCGGATGAGCTGGCGATTTTTATTGATACCCACAACGCAGACCATGTTATGCTGGTTTTGAGTGCTAATGGCTTATCACGTGTCCCTGTTATCACAAAAGACAAGGTTTACGTGGGGACGATTAGTATAGCTGATATGCTAAGCTATAAGGCTAAACACCACTTGTCAGACTGGGAAGTGACTGGCAGTGACATTGCGCCTATGGTCAATACCAAGATTGAGCCTTTGCATAAGGACGCTGACTTGACTGAGATTATGCACAAGCTTGTGGATTATCCTTTCTTGCCTGTTGTGGATGACGAGGGTGTCTTTCAAGGGATTATCACACGAAAATCTATCCTAAAAGCTGTTAACAGCCTGCTTCATGACTTTACCAACGACTATGACCTCATCCCAAAAGAAACTGACTGACTGGTTAGATGACTTTTTAGCGCACAAGCGTTTGTCGCAAAATTCGCAAATGAACTATCGCTACGACATCAAGCAGTTTTTAGAAGATGTTGATAATCAACTGATATTTGAAAAATTGCGTCTCTACGAGCAAAAGCTTTCGACCAAGTCACCAGCTGTCAAAAAGCGAAGACAATCCACGCTCAATCAGTTTTTATGGTTCTTGTACAGGGAGGGAGTTCTTGATTACGCTTATAAGTTTCATGTCGCCTCTCAAGCGAGCTCTCCTCAGCTCACAAAGCAGCCGCAGCTTTTAGACAAATCTCTCTTTTACGCTGATACTTCTGATACAGATGGTCAGTTGATAGCGCTGTTAATGATAGAGTTGGGGCTGACACCGACTGAAATTGCCCGCCTTGATAGTGAGAGAATTGACCTTGAGTTTGGCATTATCCGTCTTGAGAAAAAGGACTGTGTACGTATTGTCAAGTTGCCTAAGCCCTTGGTTAGCTGTCTTGAAAAAAAACTGGTAAACACAGGCTATCTCTTTTCTCATAAAGGGAAACCTTACTCAAGGCAGTGGTACTTTAAAAAATTGAGCGCTTATTTGGAGACGATTGGTCTAGCAAATGAAACGGCTCAGTCGCTTCGTACACAGTATATCTTGGGTGAAAAAGCTGCTGGAAAGACAGCACAAGAAATCGCACAGCAGTTAGGACTGAAAAGCGCAGTGACACTGGAGAAATATTTTTAATGGATATTAAGCTAAAAGATTTTGAAGGTCCGCTGGATCTTCTTCTTCATCTTGTTTCAAAATACGAAGTGGATATTTACGATGTTCCGATTGTGGAGATTATCGAGCAGTATCTGGCTTACATCGCTACACTCAAAGCCATGCGACTAGAAATTGCCAGCGAATATATGGTTATGGCAAGCCAGCTCATGCTGATAAAGAGTCAGAAGCTATTGCCCACGGTTGTTGAAAATCTCCCTGATGAGGAGGATTTGGAGCAGGAGCTGCTCAGTCAGATTGAGGAGTATCGCAAGTTTAAAGAGCTAAGCGAAGAACTTGGTAAGCAACACGATAAGCGAGCTCAATTTTACTCCAAACCCAAGCAAGAACTCATCTTTGAGGAGACGACGCTAGCGCATGACAAGACCATCATGGATTTGTTTTTGACTTTTTCAAAGGTCATGGCGAGTCGGCAAGAGACGCTTATGCAGCAGCATACGGTCGTTGAGCGAGATGACTATCGCATTGAGGACATGATGGAGGATCTTCTGTATCGCTTAGGCGGTCAACAAAAGCTCTGCTTGCAAGAAATTTTTGAGACATGCCAGCAAAAAAACGAGATGATTACACTCTTTTTAGCGACGCTTGAGCTGATAAAGCTGCAGCAAGTAGATGTCAAGCAGTCTGAAAACTTTGGTAAGATTTACCTAGCACTTCCTAAGGAAAATAAAACAGAAAAGGTATAAAGGCGAGATGAATTATTTAGCACAATTAGAGGCACTTCTTTTTGTGGCAGGTGAGGATGGGCTTAGTTTACGCCAGTTAGCGGAGCTATTAGAGCTGACACCGACAGCACTCACACAGCAGCTGGAAAAATTAGCGAGTCGTTATGAAAAGGATGAAAACTCTAGTCTTTGCTTGTTAGAGACCTCACAGACCTACAAGCTGGTGACAAAGGACAGTTTTTCAGACTTGCTTAGGGATTTTGCCAGCTCACCAATCAATCAAACCTTGTCACGAGCTAGTCTTGAGGTGCTCTCGATTATTGCCTACAAGCAGCCGATTACCCGCATTGAAGTGGACGCCATTCGAGGGGTCAACTCGAGCGGTGCCATTAGCAAACTGCAAGCCTTTGGATTGATTAAGGAAATAGGCAAAAAAGAAGTTATTGGACGTCCAAAACTCTATGCAACGACGGATTATTTTCTCGATTATATGGGAATCAATCACCTAGATGAGTTAGTAGACGCTTCTAATATCCAGTTGGTTGACCAAGAGTTGACACTTTTTAATCTCGAAGAAGACGAAAGGGAAGAACAAGAATGAGAATAAACAAATACATCGCACATGCTGGTGTTGCTAGCCGAAGAAATGCAGAAGAACTAATCAAAAACGGGCATGTCACTATCAATGGTACGGTCGTTGACAATCTCGCCACACAAGTCAAAGCAAGCGACCGTGTCGAGATTGATGGCAGCCCTATCTATAATGAAGAAAAGGTTTACTACCTGCTCAACAAACCTCGTGGGGTCATCTCAAGTGTCTCTGATGAAAAGGGACGTAAGACCGTCGTGGACTTGCTGCCTGAGGTGAGAGAGCGTATCTATCCTGTTGGGCGTCTCGATTGGGATACGTCTGGGTTGCTTATTCTAACGAATGACGGTGATTTTACCGACAAGATGATTCACCCAAGAAATGAGATTGACAAGGTCTATCTGGCACGTGTCAAGGGTATTGCGACCAAGGAGAACCTGCGTCCTTTGACCCGTGGGGTTATGGTTGATGGTAGAAAAACAAAGCCAGCTCACTATCATATCGTCAAGGTGGACAAAGAGAAAAATCGTTCTGTTGTTGAGCTGACTATCCACGAAGGGCGCAATCACCAAGTCAAGAAAATGTTTGAAGAAGTGGGGCTTCTAGTAGACAAACTTTCACGCATTCGCTTTGGGACGCTGGATTTGGCAGGGCTTCGACCTGGTGAGTTTAGAAAATTAAGCAAAAAAGAAATCAGTCAGTTGCACAACGCAGCCATTAACAATAAATGATAACACGTTTTTTTATCTGGCTTGTTAGGCTCTATCAGCGCTACATTTCCCCAGCCTTTCCAGCGACTTGTCGCTATCGTCCCACCTGCTCAGCCTACATGATTGAGGCGCTGCAAAAGCACGGCTTAAAGGGACTTGTCATGGGAATTGCTCGCATTTTGCGTTGCCACCCTTTTGTCAAGGGAGGAGACGATCCTGTCCCAGACCATTTTACACTCAGACGATCACAAAAATAGCGGTGTCAATGACACACGCTATTTTTTTAAAGTTTAGACCATGTTCTAGGTAGGAGCAAGAGAATGATAGGATAAATCTCAAGACGCCCTGCAATCATGGCAAAGGAGAGCAGGAGTTTTGAGAAGGGGCTAAAGATAGCAAAGGTATCTGTCGTTCCTAGCATAGGTCCGATATTGTTAAAGCAAGAAGCTGCTGCGCTGACCACCACCATGAAGTTGTTATTATCAAGGCTCAAAAAGAGAGTAAGTGCTAAGAAAATCGCTCCGTAGATGGTTAGATACTTGAGCACGCCGTGCTGTGTTTCCTTGTCAATGACACTGCCGTTAATATGCAGAGACAGCACACGGTTAGGATAGAGGTTTGAGAGGATGTGGTTGCGTGAGATTTTGGCTAAAATCAAAGCCCGCATGACCTTGAGCCCACCAGCTGTTGAGCCCGCTGAACCTCCGATAAACATCAAAAGAAGCAAGATACATTGGGAGAATAAAGGCCAATGCGCAAGGTCTGTAATCCCAAAACCAGTTGTTGTGATGATGGTTGACACTTCAAAGAAGACCTTCTCTAAACCGTCTGTGAAGTTATCATACATACCAAGGACATTGAGCGCAATCAGAGCTGTTGCCACAAGCACGATACCTAGGTAAGTGCGCAATTCCTCGTCTTTAAAGAAAGCTTTGAGTTTGCCAAGTAAGAGCAGGTAGTAGAGGTTAAAGTTAACCCCAAAGACCAACATACCGATAGCCACGGTATTGGTGATGAGTGGGCTGTTGTAGTGAGCTATACTGTCGTTATAAACAGCAAAGCCACCAGTCCCTGCCGTTCCCATAGCAGTCACAAAACTATCAAAGACAGGCATGCCCTCAAAGATAAGGATAACCGTAAAAATGGCAAACATAATCAAGTAGAGAATGTAGAGGATTTGTGCGGTTTCCTTTAGCTTAGAGACGACCTTACCAAAAACAGGACCAGGCACTTCAGCTCGCATGACCTCAAGGTAGCTGCTTTTGCTATTTTCCATAATGGCAAGGGCAAAAACAAGCACCCCCATCCCTCCGATGAGGTGGGTAAAGCTCCGCCAAAAAAGCAGCGAATGCGATAACACACTCACATCAGGCAAGATAGTCGCCCCCGTCGTTGTAAATCCTGAGCTGGTCTCAAAAAAAGCGTCAATGATATTTGGAATTTGCCCTGAAAAGACAAAAGGCAAAGCTCCAAAGAAAGACCAGAGAATCCAACAAAGAGCGACAATCAACATTCCTTCACGAGTGTAGATGTGATGGTCACGAGGCTTAAAGCCATTTCCAATCGCTCCAATGACTAGCAAAATAGCTATGGTCGCAAGGATACTCAAAAGTATCTTAGGCGACTCATGATAGATAAGCGCCACAATCAGCGGCACAACTAAGAGCGCAGCCTCGATAAAGAGCAATTTTGAGAGAAGATAACGTACCATATGTCGATTCATACTCTACCTCGCAATCAAATCACTCAGCTGTGTGATATTTTGTTTGAGGGTAATCACGACAATCTTGTCATTACATTGCAGTTTGTCCTCACCTGTTGGGTAGATGGCTTTTCCATGTCGGATGATAGCTGCAATCAGAATATCTGACTTGAGTTTGAGACTAGAGAGTGGCTTGTCCACAATCTTTGTCGCCTCTGTAATCTCAAACTCCAGTGCTTCAATGCGACCATTTGCCACGTGGTGGAGCGACTCCAAGTTAGAGTCCTTAGCATTGTAGCGCCCACGGATGAAGTGCATGATACTATCCACTGCGATGTTCTTAGGCGTGATGATGGTTGAGAACTCTTTGCGGTCAATGATTTCTAAGAGACTGGTGCGGTTAATCTTGGTGATGTTTTTGCTGACACCGAGCGACTCTAGGTACATGGACGTGATGATATTTTCCTCATCGACCCCTGTCATGGTAGCGACTGCATCGTAGTGGGTGACGTTTTCCTCCATGAGGATAGGTTTTGCTGTCCCGTCACCAAGGACGATATTGACATTTGGGAACTCCTGACTAAAGAGTTCGGCACGTTGGCGGTTAATCTCGATGAGTTTGACTTTGATGTGCGTGTCTTTTAGGAGATTGAGCAGATAATAAGCAATCCGCCCTGCTCCAATCAACATCATGCTGTTAACCATTTTGGATTTGAGGGAGTTGTGGAAAAGCACCATCTCAATCCGATTTCCCGTCACAAAAATGGTGTCGCCCTCTTGGATAGTCGCCTCACCATTTGGGATGAGAAGGCGTCCCTCACGCTCAATAGCACAAATGACGATATTGCCAAAGCGTTTTCTAAACTGGCTCATGGTCAGGTCAGAGAGCTTACTGTTTTTAGAAATCTTAAACTCCATCAGCATGACACGCCCATTAGCAAAGTGCTCAACAGACAGGGCATTTGGAAAGTCAACGATATTGGCAATCGCACGAGCTGATAAAAGCTCTGGATTGACAATCATGGAGTAGCCAAGGAAGTTTTTTTCCTTAAAGTAGGCGTTTGAGTATTCAGGATTACGCACACGCACAATGGTTTCTTTGGCGCCCATTTTCTTAGCCAAAACAGCCGCAATCATATTAAGCTCATCCTTATCGGTGAGGGCAATGAAAATATCACAATTTTTGACCTCAGCCTGCTCTAAAATCTTAAAGTTTGCACCATTGCCGACAATCCCCATGATATCATAGCGCTTAGTGACACGCTTGAGGACACTTTCTTTTTCCTCAATGAGAATAACATCATGTTTTTCGCCGACAAGTGAGCGACAAAGTGCTGTACCCACCTTGCCGCCACCGACAACAATAATCTTCATATTTACCTCCGAGTTATCTTTCTATCATACTCTTTTTTTGCAAAAAAGTAACTACCCATGAGCAAAAAGATATAAAATACATGGAACTGTTTACGTTTTGTAATAAATCTAAAAAATAACTTAAAGCTATTGGGAAAGACTTTCTTTCCCAATGGTTCTTTTTCTTGTTTTTGAGAAATAGCTATGCTAGACTTGTGTTTGTTCAAAAAATTAAACGAAAGATAAAACGATATGGAAAAACTGTTAAAACTTGCTGATTTGTTTGAAAAAAGCAAGTCCAGCCTACTCGCTATGGGCAATGAAACAAGGTTACACATCGTGATGACCATGCTAAAGCTGGACTGCCATGGTGTGCGCGTGGGCGAGATTACGGCGCACACGCATTTATCACGACCAGCTGTATCTCATCACTTAGGCATTTTAAAAGAGGCAGGAATCATTGGACTACGCCGTGAGGGAACGAAGAATTACTATTTTTTAGACTCTGACCTGACGTCACTTTCTCAATTGGAGGAGTTGATTCAGTTGGTCAAGCAAGTCATTTTGGAGGAAAACCGTGAGCAATAAAAAGATTTTAATTGTGATGACAAATGTTGAAAAATACGCTACAACAAACCGTGCAACGGGTCTTTGGTTGAGTGAGCTGACTCATTTTTATGACAAGATTCACCGTGCAGGCTACGACGTTGATTTTGCCAGTCCAAAGGGTGGTTATGTGCCTCTTGACCCCCACAGCCTGCGTTTTGCAGATGAGACGGACTGGGCTTTATATCATGATGAAGACTTTAGACAGATAGCTCTAGCTACTAGCTTGTCTGTTGACACAATTGACCCAAGCCATTATGTGGCGATCTACTACACAGGTGGACATGGTGTCATGTGGGATTTTCCAGATAATCAAGCCCTTCAAAAAATTGCAGAGAGCATTTACCAAAATGGCGGTTACGTCACAGCCGTGTGTCACGGTGTGGTCGGGCTTCTCAATCTCAAAACTGAAAATGGAGAACCACTTATCAAAGGACGTCATGTGACTGGCTTTACCAATACCGAGGAAGCTCTTAATCGAACGACCAAGTTTGTGCCTTTTTTGACTGAAACAACGCTCAAAAGCCAGGGTGCACAGTTTACGAAACGTCGTTTTTTCTCAAGCCATGCCGTGCGTGATGGACGCTTGATTACAGGACAAAACCCCCAGTCGCCAGCAGATGTCGCTGATTTATTAGTCAAAGCATTGGAGGAAAACTAACATGAAAAAAGGAACAACAATAGGAGTAGGGCTATTATTAGGACTTCTCTGCGGAGTCTTTTGCTGGTGGTCTGCTATCTTCTTTTTACAAGTACCGTTCACACTGGGCAATCTTTTCTTTTTGATGCTTAATCGCATGGGGCTAGGTCTTGCTGTTGCGTTAGGTCACATAGCTTTAGAGGGGAAGTGGTATCTAAGAGGACCTATGATTGCCTTTGTTATCGGACTTTGCGTGACTTATTTCTACTATTTGTCAAGCCTTTCAAGGCATTTGATGAATACTATTTTGAGTTCAGTAATCCAAATAAGGAAATCCCGTGTTGTAAAATGAAGTGCAACAAAAAAGACATGCTCGTCTGATATACTAGAATTCCCCAACTCAGTATAGAAAGCAGATGAACATGTCCACTAATCATTCTACCAAAAAATCGTTATACTCACACCTTTCAGCCTCTGAACGCGGAGAAATCAGCGCCTATCTCAAGATGGGCAAAAAAACCTCTGAGATTGCTCGTCTGCTTGGGCGTCATCGCTCAACCATCAGTCGTGAAATCAAACGAGGAAGTGTTTCTCAGGTTCAAGATAAGAACGGGAAACGAATCTACTCAACGGTTTACTTTCCAGATAGTGGTCAACGTGTTTATGAAATCAATCGTCGAAAAAGTGCCTATCATAAACTATCATACTGCTCCCAGACCTTCTTCAAGGAACTTGAGAAAGCCCTGAAAACGAAACCTCGCTGTCACAGTGTCGATAGCTTTGTTCAAACTTACCGAGAAAAACATCCACTGGAAGTTATCCCTTCCACCAAGACAGTGTATCGTTACATCAAAGACGGACTGTTGAGGGTTAAACCGATTGATTTACCTAAGATGGTGTGCATCCGAAAACGGTCTAAAGTAAGGCCTAAGGCCACGAAGAAAATCTTAGGAAAATCCATTGAAGAACGTCCAGAAACTATTACTAATCGCTCTGAATTTGGACATTGGGAGATTGATTTGGTTCTTGGCAAGAAAACCAAAGGTGAAGCTGTTGTCATGACCCTAGTAGAGCGTCAAACACGATTTGCCATCGCTGTAAAACTGGCTAATAAACAAGCAAAAACCATCAATAGGGCTGTTAAGAGCTTACTATCACAGTACCCTATTCGCTCTATCACATCGGACAATGGCTCAGAGTTCAGTAGCTTGTCAGACTTAAAAGGTGTGGAAGTCTATTTTGCCCATCCTTATGCTTCTCATGAAAGAGGAACAAATGAAAATTTCAATGGTCTCTTGAGAGAGTTTCTCCCAAAAGGTGTCTCTCTTAACTCACTAACGACAGAAGAACTCAATCACTACGTCTCTGCTATCAATGACAGACCTAGACGACTTCACAAGTATAAAACCGCAAATATTTTGTTTGGGCTAGCCCAAACAGCTTAACCTCTGGAGCTCTAGTTATCAATGAACTTGTTGCACTTGACTTGACAAGTGGGGAAAATAAGGAAATTATTTTATTTTGGACTAAAGTTTAGTGTAAAAAAGTGTATACAAAAGCAACACCTTATGTTGAAATTTTTTGATAAGGTGTTACAATAATATAGCATAAACAATCTTACTGATTTTGGGTAGAACGATAATCGTAAAGTTTGTTATGCGTTATGAGGTAATACATTGTCCGAATGAGACGATGTATGGAGGCAATCGTGTGTGGCTTTGTAGAAGTCGTTTGCGATTGTCTTTTTCGTTTCTCATAAAAGTCTGCGATATGGCAAGGATTGGTGTGACTAGCTGAAGCGACATTGTGGATACACTTGAACAAAATCTTTCTAGCGTAGGGATTGCCACGCTTGGTAATGTGTTCCTTAGCGAGGAAGTTGCCAGATTCATAGTGTCTCAGATCAATACCGATAAAGGCATTGATTTGATTGGTAGACTGAAAACGGCGAATATCTCCCAGTTCACCAATAATACTTGTTGCAGTAGTCTCAGCTATTCCAGGAATAGAGAGCAGAATGTCATATTCAGGTAATGGCTGAGCTAGTTCCACCATTTGGTCTAGGACAGCTTGTCTACGTTCAGAAAGTCTAAGCAATTCTTTTGCATAGTAACGCACCTCTTCCAATATTGGAGAGGTTTTCTTGACGGCACAATAAGATTGATTAGCTAGTGCTGTAAGCTTTTTGGCTAAGTACGCCACACGCTTGTCCGAAATCCGTTTTGAAGTGGATTGACGGATGCTCTCTAAAAGTTCATCCTTGCTTAACTCAAGCACGAAGTCCTTACAAGGAAACGCAGTAACTAAGTTCCAGTATTGTTCCCCAGTTGGCTTTGATAAGACAGTCTCTATCTCTGGAAACGTGACTTGCAAGACCTTGTGCAGACGGTTTTTAGCTCGAACGATGTCCTCAGTTAAGTTCTGATAGAAGCGACTTAAATCTCGCAGTTCTTGATAGACTTCTTCTTGGACATAAGTGGGTTTACGATTCAGTACAAACTGAGATTGAGCCAGTTTTTCAGCGTCAATTTGATCTGTTTTCCGCACACGCAAGCTATCCAGTTGCTTCTTAGCTTCCAAGGGATTAAGCCGTGTATAAGCGTAGCTATGTTCATCCAGAAAAGCTTGAAGACGACGAGAATAGACGCCTGTTGCTTCAAAGATGATTTCTGGCTTGTGGACGGTTTTCAAATCACCAAGTAGCCGAGAAAAGCCAATGGCATCATTGGCCATGGTGTAGCTATGAACCTTCTCGCCATTGACTAGAATAGCCACTTCTGAACTTGCCTTACTCACATCAATCCCGAAAACTGAACGCATGATATTACCTCTTTGTCTTGAAATTCCTTGTTTTAGTGATGTCATTTTCAATACTTGACGTCTGGCGTCCCACATACTTTGATAACATTCTTCCTAAAACAGGTGTCTTGCCAGTTTTTGATGCGACGTCTAGCGTCAAAAGAGTTCTCGACTTAACAAGACACCTCTACTTTAACATAAAGAAAAAGTAGTGAGTACTCTCTCCCGTCGGAGATTTCCTCACTACTAATCTTAGTATGTTTTTTCTACACTCAAAAAGCCCTATACCCTCTGAGGTGGCGTTACCCACTACAGATATTATAGAGCCTTTAAGGTAGTACTTTTTTGTTGGACTCATTTTAGGCGCCACCAATATGAGGATAATATAATAGAGATATTGGTAAATTCTCAAAGTAAGTTCTAGTTCCCGTCCTTCCAGAAGTTACTCTGAGAAAACTGCATAAAATCAACAGAATTTAGTCTCAGACTAAGTTCTGTTTTTGACTAAAAATGCTGATAATAGTGAGTTTTAGGCTTGAAAATATTGAAAAAAGGGTACACTAAAGTTACTGGCTCTGAGACGTCTCAAAGTAAGTTCTAGTCATCTGGAATTTAGGACGGGACAAGTTCCTTTCTATTTTGAAATTATTTTCTGATAAAAACTAGCGATTATTTATCTAATAATCGAGGTGATTGGATGACGTTTTCAGGGTCAATTTTAGAGATACCGAGAAGTGTTGCCACTTCCTCACCGTAGGTAAAGGTAAAGAGTTCATAGGCTGATTTTCCGTTGAAAGAAGCTCGTT
This sequence comes from Streptococcus hyointestinalis, assembly GCF_900459405.1. Lineage (NCBI taxonomy): Bacteria > Bacillati > Bacillota > Bacilli > Lactobacillales > Streptococcaceae > Streptococcus > Streptococcus hyointestinalis. The sequence continues at coordinate 1,832,179 of NZ_UHFN01000007.1, read as the reverse complement.
TGACGCTGTTGACATGTGAACAAACTAGGTTGATGTCATCCTGTGTCAAGTTATCGAAGCTAGTTCCTTTAGGGAGAATATCTCTGATAAGCGTGTGATTTTTCTCAATTCTCCCCTTCTGGTCAGAACGATTTGGGTCACAGAAGAAGAGTTTAGATTCTCCACGAACATCCATTTCGATATCGTCTACTCTAGCGAATTCACCGCCATTATCGGTCAGAATGACAGGGAATAGTTCGCAGAAGCTCATATCCTTCTGATGCAGGGCATTCTTAATAGCGTAGAGGTGTTTAGCGACCTCATTGGCTGTTTTATTATCAAGTAATCGAGCGAAGATAAAGTTACAGAAAGAGAGGTTGAAGGTGAGAAGTACCTTTCCGCCGATCCGTCCAGTAACGGTGTCCATTTCCAGCCAATAGCTGATTCCTTTCTCTGTGAGAAAGCGTTGGAAGTCCGCGTAGGACCACCCTTCTTTAGCCGCTTTAGGAATGGGTTGGAGTTTTCTGGTTCTCCGCTTTCTGAATTTTACGACACGGGGGAAATCAATGGGCTTTGTGGACAGATAGCCTTTTTCAAGGTATCGGTAGATAGAAGCTCTTGATGCCGAAAGTTCGTTGGAGGCGATGATGTGGTTGAGGTGTTGTCCCTTTTGGATGGCAGAAGAGACAATAGCGTCCATTTTATAGAATTCTTCCTTGTTTAGGGCAACGCCTGTTCTCGACTCCGAGAGCTTAGCTTCATAGTCAAGCTGAGCTCTTTTGGCGTAGTAGAACTGTTTCTGGTATCCGCAGTTGCTTCTCTTTTTTGGACAGGCATTACAAACGTAGGGAGCCTTTTTGAGAAGAGGACAGGCCTCACAATTGGAAGTACTAGAGTTCTCTTTTATCACCTTATTTCTCCGAACTTCTTTTGAGATTGTGGACGGGTCTTTTCCTAACTTAGCTGCTATAGCCGAAAAGGTCTTTAGCTGTTCAATTCCTATTTGAATATCATTGCGATCAGAGAGAGTTAAGTGTTTGTTTTTCATTATTAGTTACCAACTTGTCCCATAGTAAGTTCTACCTTATTTTTTTGTCTCAGTCTAATTTCCAGTTTTTAAGACAGACTAGAACTTACTTTGAGAATTTTGGTAAAAATAAAAACCCCACTTGTCAAGTCAAGTGCAACAAGTTCATTGATAACTAGAGCTCCAGAGGTTAAGCTGTTTGGGCTAGCCCAAACAAAATATTTGCGGTTTTATACTTGTGAAGTCGTCTAGGTCTGTCATTGATAGCAGAGACGTAGTGATTGAGTTCTTCTGTCGTTAGTGAGTTAAGAGAGACACCTTTTGGGAGAAACTCTCTCAAGAGACCATTGAAATTTTCATTTGTTCCTCTTTCATGAGAAGCATAAGGATGGGCAAAATAGACTTCCACACCTTTTAAGTCTGACAAGCTACTGAACTCTGAGCCATTGTCCGATGTGATGGAGCGAATAGGGTACTGCGATAGTAGGCTCTTAACAGCCCTATTGATAGTTTCTGCTTGTTTATAGTTATTTAGTTTTAAAATAGTATTCCAAAGCAGACTGAACAGAACGACCTGTTCTTAACAATTCAGTCACCTTTCTTTTTAGAGTAGCCCAAAACTGTTCGATGGGATTGAGTTCAGGGGAATAAGGTGGAAGCGGAAGAAAATAGTGTCCCTTAGCCACTGCAAGCTCATCTAGTTGTTTCTTGGGGTGAAAAGCTGCATTATCCATAATGATGACATGGGGTTCTATCAAGGATGGCAATAGCTGCTCCTGATACCACTTGATAAATAATTCCGCTGTCATCGTTCCATGATAAAGCAAGGGGGCTATAATTTTAGAACCAATTTGACCAGCTACTACCGAAATTCTTTCGAATCTGCGTCCACTTACCTTGTCGTATACTTTCTCCCCTCGAGGTGCTCTAGCTTTGTGACGATAAAGATAAGTATCAATGCCAGTCTCATCAATATAAACAATAGGGGTGTTTGGAAAGCAGGCTAAAACATCAAGATAGCGTCTCACCTTTTCGCTATCTTGTTCTTTATAGGTTGTGGTCTTTTTTTAAAGTGATGTTCAGTTTTTTTAAGGCAGCCCAAACTGAGGGAATACTACAGTCAAAATGCTCTGCAATTTCCCTTAAGAAAGCATCTGGATGTTCCTTGGCATAGGCTTCTAACTTATCCAATGGCAATTTGCGAGGGCTTGGTTTTCTTTTTTGGCGCTCCAAATGACCTAGTTCTTTGAGTTGTTTCTCCCACAGATACAGTGTATTAGTGCTAATTCCAAATAACTGACACGTTTCTTTTTTGGAATGACCAGCCTCTACATAATTAATAACTCGTTTTCTAAAATCTATTCCGTAACTTTTCATAAGTATAGTATAACACATACTATATAGAAACTAACAAACTATATTAGCCAGTTTTACAGCGATGGCAAATCGTGTTTGACGCTCTACTAGAGTCATGACAACAGCTTCCCCTTTGGTCTTCTTGCCAAGAACCAAATCAATCTCCCAATGTCCAAATTCAGAGCGATTAGTAATAGTTTCTGGACGTTCTTCAATGGATTTTCCTAAGATTTTCTTCGTGGCCTTAGGCGTTACTTTAGACCGTTTTCGGATGCACACCATCTTAGGTAAATCAATCGGTTTAACCCTCAACAGTCCGTCTTTGATGTACCGATACACTGTCTTGGTGGAAGGGATAACTTCCAGTGGATGTTTTTCTCGGTAAGTTTGAACAAAGCTATCAACACTGTGACAACGAGGTTTCGTTTTCAGGGCTTTCTCAAGTTCCTTGAAGAAGGTCTGGGAGCAGTATGATAGTTTATGATAGGCACTTTTTCGACGATTGATTTCATAAACACGTTGACCACTATCTGGAAAGTAAACCGTTGAGTAGATTCGTTTCCCGTTCTTATCTTGAACCTGAGAAACACTTCCTCGTTTGATTTCACGACTGATGGTTGAGCGATGACGCCCAAGCAGACGAGCAATCTCAGAGGGGGTCTTGCCCATCTTGAGATAGGCGCTGATTTCTCCGCGTTCAGAGGCTGAAAGGTGTGAATATAACGATTTTTTGGTAGAATGATTAGTGGACATGTTCATCTGCTTTCTATACTGAGTTGGGGAATTCTAGTATATCAGACGAGCATGTCTTTTTTGTTGCACTTCATTTTACAACACGGGGTAAAAATAAAAATCATATCTCGCCTAAAAAATCCTCAAAAAGCTATTGACAGATAGCCCATAAGTGTTATAATGATAATAACGATTCGTTGTTTTAAATCAAACCTGTTATGATTTAAGGTAGCGAGCAACCACAACCACATTGTTTGCTGAGCTTGACTCCGGGCAATGTGGTTTTTATTATGTTTAAGAGAGGACCAGCATGAATATCGAAGCACTCAGCCAGCAAAACCACCGCAGTGATAGCAGTTCTAACCACATCGTTTTATTTGAACCACAGATTCCGGCTAATACTGGCAATATCGCCCGCACCTGCGCTGCGACTAACAGCCCCCTTCATATCATTCGCCCTATGGGTTTTCCTATTGATGACAAGAAAATGAAGCGTGCTGGGCTTGATTATTGGGATAAGCTTGATGTGACTTTTTACGATAGCTTAGAAGAGTTTTTAGAGGCTTGTGATGGCAAACTCCACTTGATTAGTAAGTTTGCTAGTCGTGTCTATTCTGAGGAAAATTATAACGATGGCTGTGCCCATTACTTTTTATTTGGGCGTGAGGATAAGGGCTTGCCAGAGGATTTTATGCGCCAACATGCTGACAAGGCTCTGCGTATTCCTATGAATGACCAGCACGTCAGAAGTCTCAATCTCTCAAATACTGCCTGCATGATTGTCTATGAAGCGCTGCGCCAGCAGTCATTTCCAAATCTAGAGTTGAGCCATGTCTATGAAAAAGACAAGTTGAAATAAAACATTACAATTGCGTGTCTACCAGCTTAAAAAAATCTTAAAATTCCTTGAAAAATGCCTAAAATCATGCTAACATAAACATATAGGAAAATAGAAATGAGGATATTTAGGATGCACTATTCACGTATGGAGAGATTACATCAACACAGAACTGTTCGTAAGCAACGCTTCGGTATTCGTAAAGTGTCTACTTTGGGTGCCGTATCAGCTTTGCTTGGGACAGCTGTTTTCTTTTCTGGTGGTGTACAAGCCGACCAAGTGACAGCAACGCAGCCACAAACAACGAACACTGAGACCGTTGTCGCAAGTCCGCAAGAGACGGTAAGTGACACTTCAGACGCCGTTACGTCAACTTCTTCTGAAGCAACTGGTCAAGTCGTTGACCAGACATCAGAAGTAGCAGTTGTTGCAGTAACGAGCGAGGCAGCTAGTACAACAGCTACTAGCGAAAGTGCTAGTAGTGTAGTGAGCACAGAGAGCGTTGCCACTTCTGAAGCTGCTAGTGCTACAGCAGTCATTACGCAAGAAACATCAGAAGTAGCCAAACCAGCTGACACAAGTGTGACTACGCAAAGATCAGCTGCCGAAGGGCTAGCACCCGCTGCTGCCACAGTAGCAGAAGAAAAAGCTTCTGCAGGTAACGAAGAGTCCAGCAATCCAGCAGTTGGCGTTATCAACTACGACAAAGATAAGACCACTTTTGATGTTGCCGTTGTGGGAAACGCTAACACTAAAGCTATCAAAGGTGCTCGTATCGCCGTTTGGTCAGCTGACAAAGGTCAAGATGACCTCAAATGGTATACACCGGTGGCTATCAACAACCAAATTCGTCAAACCATCAATATCTTAGACCATGCCGGTACTAGCGATGACTACTATGTGCATGTCTACACGGACTATACAGACGGCACAACCTACGGTGTTAGCCTGGGTACTTATCGTTTTGAAGTACCAGCAGACAAGGCATTGGTTGGTTCAGCTTCACAAGGTCAGTATAATGTCATCAATAAGGTTGTCTACCTTGACGCTGGTCATGGTGGGTATGACCCAGGGGCAACTTATTTTGGACAATACGAGAAAAACTTGACCTTAGCCGTTCAAAAACGTGTTAAGGCAAAACTAGAAGCAGCAGGCTATACTGTCGTGACTAGCCGTAATACAGACACATCTGTTGAACTTTTGGAGCGCTCAGCTAGTGCCAATAAGAGCAAGGCAGATATCTTTGTCAGCCTACATTTTAACGCTGGCGCTCAAAGTGCAAACGGTGTTGAAACTTACTATTATCAATACTATAGCGAGTACCCATCTCGAATCAATCAAACATACCACAACGATGCTGAACGCCTCAAACGCAGTAGTGAGCTAGCGCAAGCTATTCAGTCAAACGTTGTCGCTCAAACGGGTAGTAAAAACAACGGTGTCAAACGTGAGACCTTTGCTGTTGTGCGTGAGACAACGGCACCAGCTGTCTTAGTAGAGTTAGGCTTTATCTCTAATCAAGCAGAGTTCAACAAAATCAACACCGCTGCTTATCAAGAAAAATTAGCCGAAGGTGTGACAAAGGGTATTTTAGCTTACTACGATAAATACCGCTCATCCACAACGACTACAACACCTACAGCTAATCCAGAAGTTAAGGTAGTCAATTACGATAAGAACAAGACAACCTTTGATGTCGTTGTTACAGGAAGTAATAAGACCAAGACGATTAAGGACGCTCGTATCGCTGTTTGGTCAGCCGACAAAGGTCAAGATGACCTCAAGTGGTATACCCCAACAGCAAGCAACAATCAAGTCCATCAAACAATCGATATCAAAAATCATGCCGGCAATAGTGATAATTACTATGTGCATGTCTACACCGACTTCACGGACGGTACGACTTATGCTGTTAGTCTAGGCACTTACCGTTTTGACATTCCAGAACCTGCCAAACCAGAAGTCAAGGTAGTCAATTACGATAAGAACAAGACAACTTTTGATGTCGTTGTTACAGGAAGTGACAAGACTAAAACGATTAAGGACGCTCGTATCGCCGTTTGGTCAGCCGATAAAGGCCAAGATGACCTTAAGTGGTACACCATAACAGCCAGCAACAATCAAGTGCGTCAAACGATAGACATCAAAAATCATGCCGGCAATAGCGACAATTACTATGTCCATGTCTACACAGATTTTACCGACGGTACAACCTATGCTGTTAGCTTAGGCACTTATCGTTTTGAAGTTCCAGAGTCCGAAAAACCAGAAGTCAAGGTAGTCAATTACGATAAAAACAAGACAACCTTTGATGTGGTTGTAGCAGGAAGTGACAAGACCAAGACGATTAAAGACGCCCGTATCGCCGTTTGGTCAGCCGATAAAGGCCAAGATGACCTTAAGTGGTACACCATAACAGCCAGCAACAATCAAGTGCGTCAAACGATAGACATCAAAAATCATGCCGGCAATAGCGACAATTACTATGTCCATGTCTACACAGATTTTACCGACGGTACAACCTATGCTGTTAGCCTAGGCACTTATCGTTTTGAAGTTCCAGAGCCCGAAAAACCAGAAGTCAAGGTAGTCAACTACGATAAGAACAAGACAACCTTTGATGTCGTTGTTACAGGAAGTAATAAGACCAAGACGATTAAAGACGCCCGTATCGCCGTTTGGTCAGCCGATAAAGGCCAAGATGACCTTAAGTGGTACACCATAACAGCCAGCAACAATCAAGTGCGTCAAACGATAGACATCAAAAATCATGCCGGCAATAGCGACAATTACTATGTCCATGTCTACACAGATTTTACCGACGGTACAACCTATGCTGTTAGCTTAGGCACTTATCGTTTTGAAGTTCCAGAGCCCGAAAAACCAGAAGTCAAGGTTGTGAATTATGATAAGAACAAGACGACTTTTGATGTGGTTGTAGCAGGAAGTGACAAGACCAAGACGATTAAAGACGCTCGTATCGCCGTTTGGTCAGCTGACAAAGGTCAAGATGACCTTAAGTGGTACACCCCAACAGCCAGTAACAATCAAGTCCGCCAAACGATAGATATTTTAAATCATGCCGGCAATAGTGATGATTACTATGTGCATGTCTACACCGACTTCACGGACGGTACAACCTATGCCGTTAGCCTAGGGACTTACCGCTTTGAAGTTCCAAAGGCAGTCACTGCCACCTACAAAGGTACTGGCAATTACGAGCTAAGAGCAACAGCGGTGCCAAGTTCAGGAGATATTTTGTTTGCCGTTTGGTCTGATGCCAAGGGACAAGATGATTTGAAATGGTACAGCTCTAGTCGTCAAAATAGCCAAGCAGTGACAAGAATCAACGTCACTGATCATGCTGATACAGGTACTTATCATGTCCATGTCTATCAAGTAGAAAACGGCAAGTCTAATTTCTTGGTTGCGAATACCTTTACTGTTGATCGAGTTAATTATAAGACTCCTTACTACCGTCAACGTGATCCAAGATGGGCAAGTAAGGTTTATGGCTTGTCTAATCTAGATAAAACAGGCTGTGTGCCAACAAGTCTTGCTATGGTCTTTAATTCCTTGTCAGGAAAAGAAGTCCTTCCAACAACTGTGGCAGATTATCTCTACAATAACACTGACCAGTTCAACAAGCAATGGACAGGTACAGGAGCTGTAGGGATACTAAAAGCCGTTGACCACTGGGGCTATACAGCAACACCGCTACCAAGTCTTTCTGCTGTAGCAACCGCTCTGCAAGAAGGATATCATGTGATGGCAGCTGTGCAAAATGACATTTTTGTCAGAAATGGTAGCCATGAGCTTGTCCTAAAAGGCTACAATAATGGCAAGACTTATGTGTCTGACCCTTATACACCGATGTTATCTAGTTGGTACCCTATCTCTCAACTCTGGTCTGAACAAAGTTGGTATTCAGAAGACCGTGTTGGTCTCCCTTCAACCTTTATCAAGATTACAGATATCTAAGTATGAAGCCCTTGCATTTGCAGGGCTTTTTTGTTATCATGGAAATGTCTTCAGGGCAGGGTGTGATTCCCGACCGGCGGTGACACTTATATGATGAGTGAAGTCCGCGAGCGCAAGCTGACGTGGTGAGATTCCACGACCGACAGTATAGTCTGGATGGGAGAAGACAAAGGTCTTTTGTGTACGCACATACCTTTTGGGCTTCTTTCAATTTGTAAAAATTGGAGGAATTTTTTATGACAATGACAAACACAAGACGTTTGACGCTTTTAGCGGTACTCTCTGCACTATCGTTTGTGCTCATGTATGTGAGTTTTCCCCTCATTCCGGGGGCAAACTTTCTAAAGCTCGACTTTAGTGTGATTCCTATGCTTTTAGCCTTGGCACTTTTTGATTTTAAGAGTAGCGTAGTCGTTCTTTTTTTACGCTCGCTTTTAAAACTGGTGCTCAATAATCAAGGGGTGGAAACCTACATCGGGCTTCCGATGAATATGGTGGCTTTATTTGTTTTTCTGTGGGCATTTGCCTTTATTTGGAAAAAACACATGGTGCTTACAGCCTATCTGAAAGCAACTGTATTAGGGACGCTTATCTTGACGGTTGCTATGGTATTGATAAATTTCTTTTATGCCGTGCCACTGTATGCCACCTTTGCTAATTTTGACATCGCAGCAACGATTGGGGTTAGTCGCTACATTGTAGTCATGGTCATCCCTTTTAATATCATTGAGGGTGTGCTCTTGGCTCTGGTTTTTTATATCGTCTATACGTCTTGTAAACCGTTTATAGAAAGATATCAATTGAAATGAAAAAAAGACAACACTATTGGGTAATTGCCTCTTTTGCTTTTTTATTCTTTGTCATGCTAGGTTATGTGGTCAAATTTTATCCTGAAGCTTTACGACCATTTGATACTAGTGTGCAAAGTACCATCAGAGGAGACCTTCCACAGCCTCTAACGGCTTTCTTTAAAACCATAACCGTTATTGGAAATCCAAGTACCCAGGCTATCATTGCCGCTGTTGCTGTTATCGTCTTATGGCTAAAAAAATGGTATGCCGAGGCGATTTACGTCGCTACAAACAGCATTTTAGCGGGTATTTGTATTGTGTCGCTCAAGTATATCTACCAGCGCCCAAGACCTAGTATTACGCACTTGGTACATGCGAGTGGCAATTCATTTCCAAGTGGTCATGCCACGGGGATTTTTTTGATTATTGGAAGTATCTTTGTCATTTGTTTCCAACGCTTGTCTTCACAGACTGCCAAATGGACGGTGGCTATCCTTTTAGGGCTTTTGATTTTTTGTATCGCCTTATCACGGATTTATCTGGGCGTGCATTACCCAAGCGATATCATAGGTGGCTTTTTGCTCGCCTATGCTATCCATAACTTAGTGTTTCCTTACTATGACCAATTGCGCTTTAAGTGGCGCTTTCAAGGTAAACAAAAGTAATTTTAAAAAGAGACCAGAAGCTTGCTTCTGGTCTCTTTTTTAGAGCAATTTTGGTGAAAATCTCATGATTTGTGTTACAATAGAGTCATGAAAAAACGTTACAACACCCTAAATGACTATTATCGTTTAATTTTTGGTGAGAAGATTTTCAAAGTGCCGATTGATGCTGGATTTGACTGTCCCAATCGTGACGGTACGGTAGCGCACGGCGGCTGTACTTTTTGTACAGTATCAGGGTCAGGTGACGCTATCGTTGCTCCTGAAGCGCCCATTCGTGAGCAATTTTACAAGGAAATTGACTTTATGCACCGCAAGTGGCCCGAGGTCAAGAAGTATCTGGTCTATTTTCAAAACTTTACCAACACGCACGACCGTGTGGAGGTTATTCGTGAGCGCTACGAGCAGGCTATCAATGAACCTGGTGTGGTCGGTATCAACATCGGGACACGTCCAGACTGTTTGCCAGACGAGACTATCGCCTATCTAGCGGAGTTAAGCGAGCGCATGCATGTGACGGTGGAGCTGGGATTGCAGACCACTTATGAGGCGACCTCGGAGCTTATCAATCGTGCCCATTCTTATGATTTGTATAAGGAAACAGTGGAGCGTTTACGTAAGCAAGCTCCAAAGGTAGAGATTGTCTCCCATCTTATCAATGGGCTGCCAGGTGAGACGCACGAGATGATGTTAGAGAATGTCCGTCGCTGTGTCACTGACAACGACATCAACGGTATCAAGCTCCATCTCTTGCACTTGATGACCAACACCCGCATGCAGCGGGATTACCATGAGGGGCGCTTGCAATTGCTTAGCCAAGAAGAGTATGTCTCTACTATCTGCGACCAGTTGGAGATTATCCCAAAAGATATTATTATTCATCGTATCACTGGCGATGCGCCTAGGGATATGCTCATAGGACCTATGTGGAGTCTCAATAAATGGGAAGTTTTGAACGCTATCGATAAGGAAATGGAGCGCCGAGATGCCTATCAAGGCTGCCGCTTAGTTTAGAACAAGTTTGGAGAAAAGCAATGATAAAACGTCCAATCACCCTCTCTCATGACTTTTTAGCAGAAGTCATTGATAAGAAGAGTATTGTTGTTGATGCGACGATGGGAAATGGTCACGACACTGCCTTTTTAGCAAAGAAAGCAGGAAAAGTCTACGCTTTTGATATTCAAAAGCAGGCGCTTGATAAAACCAGTCAGCTCCTAGAAAGTCAGGGACTGACAAATGCTGAGCTCATCCTAGATGGACACGAGACGCTTGACCACTATGTAGACGAGCCTATCACAGCTGCTATTTTTAATCTGGGTTATTTGCCAAGTGCAGATAAGAGTCTTATCACAAAACCAAGCACGACGCTTGAGGCATTAACCAAGATTTTGGAGCGTTTAGTGGTTGGCGGTCGGGTGTCCTTGATGGTCTATCACGGGCATGCTGGCGGTGCTATTGAAAAAGAAAAAGTACTCGCCTTTGTCGAAAATCTGTCACAAGAAGACTTTGCCACCATGCTCTATCAGCCGCTAAATCAAGTGAATACGCCGCCATTTTTGATTATGATTGAAAAATTGAGGTAAAGATGATGTTAAAGGAATGGTTAAATACAACAGGATTTGAAAAAACACGTGAAGCCAAGAAAATGGCGAAAATCAAAAAGAAATTGATGACGCTTGAAATTGAGCGTTGCCAAAAGAAAATGACCCATTGTGACGTCACAGCAGTGGACAAAAAAATCGCTGACCACAAGAGCGCTTATGCGAAAATGTGTGAGGATAAGCGTTAGGAGTGAGTTGGAGATTTTGTTGAGATGCACGTTGCTGTTTTAATTATTGTTTTTCTGTTTACACTTATTCTCTCGAACTTAATCAACAGGCTCTTTCCAAAGGTGCCTCTACCTTTGATTCAGATTGTCTTTGGTGGGCTTTTGTGTTTGATTTTCGGAGAGCAGTTTGTCTCGCTAGATAGTGAGCTTTTCCTAGCCTTTGTCATTGCACCGCTTCTTTTTCGTGAGGGAGAAGAGAGTGATATTACCAATGTTTTGAGGCATTGGAAGATTATTTTGTATCTGATTTTTCCAGTGGTCTTTGTTAGCACCCTTACCTTGGGTTTTGCCACCTATAAATTATTGCCAGCAGGAGTGTCCTTGGCAGCTTATCTAGCGGTAGGTGCTGCGCTTGGACCAACGGACTTGGTCGCCTTTAACTCGCTATCAAAGCGTTTTCGCTTTCCAAAGCATGTCCAAAATATCTTAAAAGGGGAAGGTCTGCTCAATGACGCCAGCGGTCTGGTATCCTTTCAGGTCGCCATTACTGCTCTTACAACGGGCGTCTTTTCCCTGCAAAATGCCAGCCTTAAACTTTTGTTGTCTGTTTTTGGCGGGCTTCTGGTTGGGCTGATTGTGGCACTGGTCAATCGTCTCTTTTTAGCTATTTTAGATAGCATGGATGTAGCGGATGTGTCAGGTGTTATGCTGCTTGAGCTGACGCTACCTTTTATCGCCTACTTTTTAGCGGAGGAAATCCACGGCTCTGGTATCATTGCGGTCGTGATTGCTGGTATCTCGCAAGCCAGCCGTTTTAAAAAAATCACCCTTTTAGATGCCCAGATTGACAATGTCGGAAGCGTCATGTGGGGCATGATAGCTTTTCTTCTCAACGGGGTGGTCTTTTTGATGTTAGGAGCAGAGTTGACCAAGTTTGCAAGACCTGTGCTTTTCAGTCAAGAAATTAACACATTCTTGATTTTAGGGGTGATAGTGCTGGTGACGCTGTTGCTCTTTGCTATTCGTTTTGTGATGATTTGGCTTTTTTACGCTTATCGCAGTCGTCATCTCAAAAAAGGGATTAAAAAGTACTTCAAGGACATTCTCGTTTTGACCTTTTCTGGTGTCAAGGGAACGGTATCCGTTGCGACCATCTTGCTACTGCCGACTTTGACAACAGTTGAGCATAGTATGCTACTCTTTATCGTAGCAGGCGTTACTCTTTTGAGTTTTTTGCTTGGTATCGTCGTTTCGCCAAGACTTGCTAGCGCAAGTAGCAATAGTCCTGACCACTACATGCAGATTGCGATTTTAAATGCCGTGATTTGGCAGTTGCAACAAGACCTGAAAGAGGACAAAAGCAGGACAGCCCTCTATGCTGTGATTGACAATTACAATAAACGCTTAGAAAACCTCATCCTAGATCAAGAGTCTAATGAGGTCAAGTCTGACTTAGCTCTGATTAACATCATGATTTTAGGAATTGAGAGTGACGGTCTTGAGAATGCCTTTTTAAACGGTGACATTGATATGAAAGAGTATCGTCTCTATCAAGGTTATCTCAAGTTTTTGGAGCGTCGGATTAACCGTGGCTTCATCTCAAACTTGACCTATGTCCTAGCGGTTCTTTTGCGGGCACTTCCGCAAATCTTGCACGAGATTTTGACCTTAGGGTCTACCATTCGTCAGTTTTTGCGAGCGAGAAATAACCAGCAAGTCATCACCAAGGAAAATAGACAGCACTTGATTGCTCTCTATCAAGCTAATACCGCCTTGGTTTTAGAGGCGCTGCAAAACCTTGATGATGTCTACAGTGCTGATCTTGTCGGCTATCTGATTCACTCCAGAAAGCAGGAAGCGCAAATCATCCAGTCAGGAGCCTTTGTCGAGCGTGTCATCACGAGAAATGTCCCAGACAATGTCGATGAGATGCTACGTGGCTTTTACCTAGAGCGTAAAGTCATTGCCGAGTATGAGGCGGAGGACTTGATTAGCCGCAGAAACGCTAAAGCTCTGCGTAAAGAGGTTAACGCCCTTGAAAACTATTCTCTAAAAGAAACGGTCAATACCCTTTCCTATGACCTCTTTAACTACACGAGAAGTCGGTTGAATAATTAAAAAAAGTGCCAACAGGCACTTTTTATATCGCTACAATACAGGCTTGATAAAAAAGCGTGTGTCGTCTAGCGGGATGAGTTTGACTGGGCTTTGGTAAAAGTCTGCTAGGACTTGTGGGGTGAGGATGTCTTCTTTTTTGCCTTTTGCGATAATGGCTCCTTCACGTAGCAGTAGGATGTGTGTCATCTTAGCGGTGATTTCCTCGGCATGGTGGGTCACGTAAAGCACAGTAGGTGCGTGTGGCAAATCAGCGATGCGCTCGACTTGATGGAGCAATTTTTCTCTCGCAAAAAGGTCAAGCCCAGTCGTCGCCTCATCTAGGATAATCATATCTGGATTTTCCATGAGACTCCTTGCGATTAAAAGCAATTGCTTCTCACCTTGAGAGAGACTAGCGTAGATACGCCCAAGCAAATGCTCGCCACCAAGCGCAATCAACATTTGTCGTGCTTCCTCTAAGTCACTCTCATCATAAGCCTTGTAGAGGATACTGCTCTTGTATTTTCCAGTTAGGACGACCTTTTCAGCGAGCATGTTGCCTGCGATACGCTCCGAGATAAAAGAGCCAACCACTCCAATCTTGGTGCGGACTCCAGTGATATCACCCTGCCCAAAGCGATAGCCTAAAACATCCATCTTCCCACTTGTTGGAAAATACTCTGCCATAATCATCTTGAGTAGTGTCGATTTACCAGAGCCATTCAGTCCTAGAATCGCCCACATCTCGCCCTTTTCTACTTGCCAGTTAAGATTATTGAGCAATAGCTTGCCTTGTCGCTTCAAGCTGACATTTTCAAGTGAAATCACTGCCATTATCTGTTCTCCTCTTTACTTCCTAAACTTAATAGATGACATATGTTACAGTATTTATTATAGCATAAGAGGGGCAAAGTGTGGTATAATGGAGGTATTACATTTTAGGAGAAAAGATTTCATGGAAGACCCTAGCAGTCAGAATCTGCTGTTTCAATTTATTTTACTGATTATCTTGACCATTTTAAATGGCTTTTTCTCAGCGACCGAGATGTCCTTGGTGTCATTAAACCGCTCTCGTGTCGAGCAAAAAGCAGAAGAAGGCGACAAGAAATACCAGCGCCTGCTCAAGGTTCTTGATAATCCTAACAATTTCTTATCAACTATTCAGGTTGGTATTACCTTTATCAGCTTGCTTTCTGGGGCTAGCTTGTCGGCTAGTCTGGGTGAGGTGATTGCAGGTTGGTTTGGTGGTTACGCTTGGGCAAAAACAGCAGGAAGCGTTTTGTCACTGGTATTTTTGACCTATGTGTCTATCGTTTTTGGTGAATTGTACCCTAAGCGTATTGCGCTTAATCTAAAAGACAGCCTAGCTGTTGTCACTGCGCCCGTTATTAGTGGACTAGGCTTAATCATGCGTCCTTTCGTGTGGTTGCTCTCAGCCTCAACCAATCTTCTAAGTCGCATAACACCCATGACTCTGGATGACGCTGATGAGAAAATGACACGTGATGAAATCGAATACATGCTGACAAACAGTGAGGAGACACTTGACGCTGAGGAAATCGAGATGCTTCAAGGGGTGTTCTCGCTTGATGAGTTGATGGCTCGTGAGGTCATGGTGCCTAGGACCGACGCCTTTATGGTCAATATCAATGATGATACACAGACCAATATCAAGGACATCCTGCGTCAGAGTTTCTCACGTATTCCTGTTTATGATGATGATAAGGACAAGGTTATCGGTGTCTTACACACCAAACGTCTCTTAAAGGCAGGCTTTGAAGAGGGATTTGACAAGCTCAATCTGCGTAAGATTTTACAGGAACCGCTGTTTGTTCCTGAGACGATTTTTGTCGATGATTTACTAAGAGAATTGCGAAAAACGCAAAATCAAATGGCGATTTTGCTGGATGAGTACGGTGGTATGGCAGGGCTTGTGACACTTGAGGACCTGCTTGAGGAGATTGTCGGTGAGATTGATGACGAGACGGACAAGTCCGAGCAGTTTGTCCACGAAATCGCAGACAACACTTATATTGTCGTAGGTACTATGACGCTCAATGAGTTTAACGATTACTTCGAGACAGACTTGGAGAGTGATGATGTAGATACCATTGCTGGTTTTTACCTAACGGGTGTCGGCAGTATCCCAAGCCAAGAAGATAAGCAAACCTACAGCTTTGATAGTAAAGACAAGCACCTCGAGTTGACCAACGATAAGGTGCGTGACGGTCGTGTGACAAAACTCAGACTCTATATGACTGATATAGAACCCGAGGTAGAAAAAGACTAGGCAAAATCTAGTCTTTTTTTCATGGAACGTGATATAATAAGAATAAGATGAAACGGTTACATAGGAGGCGACTACCAGTATGGAAACGATAGATTATAAAAAAGTGACAGGAATGATTCATTCAACGGAAAGTTTTGGCTCTGTTGATGGTCCAGGTATTCGCT
Source organism: Streptococcus hyointestinalis (assembly GCF_900459405.1). NCBI lineage: Bacteria > Bacillati > Bacillota > Bacilli > Lactobacillales > Streptococcaceae > Streptococcus > Streptococcus hyointestinalis. The sequence continues at coordinate 1,816,494 of NZ_UHFN01000007.1, read as the reverse complement.
TTATTGTCTTTATGCAGGGCTGCAAGATGCGCTGCCAATATTGCCACAACCCTGACACTTGGGCGATGGAGACCAATAACTCTCGTGAGCGTACAGTTGAGGATGTGCTGGCTGAAGCGCTCCGCTACAAGCACTTCTGGGGCGATACCGGAGGAATAACGGTCTCTGGTGGTGAGGCGCTCTTGCAGATTGATTTTGTCACAGCCCTCTTTACAGAAGCTAAGAAAATGGGTATTCATTGTACGCTAGATACTTGTGCCATGCCTTTTAAAAACACGCCAGAATATCTGGAAGTGTTTGACCGCCTGCTTGAGGTGACGGATTTGGTGCTTCTTGACATCAAGGAAATCCGAGATGAGCAGCACAAGTTTGTCACCAAGCACACCAATAAAAATATCCTAGAGTGTGCGAGGTATCTCTCGGACAAGGGAGTGCCTGTCTGGATTCGTCATGTGCTTGTCCCAGGATTGACTGACATCGATGAGGACTTGGAAAAGCTAGGCGAGTTTGTAGCGACCCTCAAAAACGTACAAAAGTTTGAAATCCTGCCTTACCACACTATGGGTGAGTTCAAGTGGCGTGAGCTGGGTATTCCTTATCCGCTTGAGGGCGTCAAGCCGCCAACTCCAGATCGTGTCAAGCATGCTAAAGAGCTCATGAAGGCAGAACGCTACACAGACTATCTCAAACGTATCCATGGCTAAGACAACCAGCAAAATAATGCTGGTTTTTTTGCGAAAAAAAGCTTATATGTATTGCAAACCTAGTACAATAATGGTATAATACTCTAAAAGAAAATGAAAAAGGAGTTTATCATGAGAACAAGAGAGAGTTTAAAAGCAGAAGCTAAGGATTTGCTGCGTGACAATTGGTGGTCAGGGATTAGTCTCAATACCATTCCCTATCTTATCGTCAACATACTGGTTGCTGCTGTGTCGTGGCTTGCCTTTTCCCCATTCTTGTTGCCTTTGGTTGGTCTAGGTCTGCTTCAAGATACCTACACAGACACGACAGGGGTCAGTGATATTGGTCTCATTCTTGGAGGGATTGTTTTAGGCGTTATTATATTTGTTCTTTCTATCCTCATCTCGTTTGCGACAAATATCGTAACAATTGGTATTGCGGCAAGTAACCTTGACTGGGTCAAGACAGGAGATGCCAGTGACGCTGGTTTAGCGAAGGCTTTTCGCTATTTTAGCACCAAGGATTTTTGGAAAGTTTTTGTCCTCTCTTTGAAGCAGGTGCTCTATATTTGGCTGTGGAGTCTTATCCCAGTGGTAGGTCCTATCATCAGTTTTGTTAAGGCCCTAGCTTACTCACAAACTGCTTATATTTACCGCCAAAAAGGAGATGTGCTGACGTCAGGCGAAATCATCACAGAAAGTCGCAAGCTCATGGACGGCAATAAACTAGATTACTTTGTCTTGCAATTGAGTTTTATCGGCTGGCTTATTCTCTCAACGCTTAGCTTTGGGATTGGACTCATCTGGCTAGTGCCGTATTACAATATGACCCTAGCTGTGTATCACAAGGATTTACGTGAATCTGCTGCAGTTATTGACTAATAGAATAGGGCACTCTAACTTGTTTAGTGCCCTTATTTTTGTTACAATAAAGGAAACGATTTAAAGAGGTAAAACTATGTCTAAAATTTTTGTCTTTGGTCATCAAAACCCAGATTCTGATGCGATTGGTTCATCTCTTGCCTTTGCTTATTTGGCAAAAGAAGCTTACGGCTTAGACACAGAAGCAGTCGCACTTGGTACCCCAAATGAAGAAACAGCTTTTGTGCTGGATTACTTTGGTGTAGAAGCTCCACGCGTTGTCACTTCTGCTAAGGAAGAAGGCGTGGACACTGTTATCTTGACAGACCACAATGAGTTCCAACAGTCTATCTCTGATATTGCTGACCTGACTGTCTACGGTGTGGTTGACCACCACCGTGTGGCAAACTTTGAAACGGCTAGCCCACTTTACATGCGCTTAGAGCCAGTTGGTTCAGCGTCATCTATTGTTTACCGTATGTTCAAAGAAAGCAATGTCGAAGTGCCTAAAGCCTTGGCAGGTCTCATGCTTTCAGGTTTGATTTCAGATACGCTTCTCTTGAAATCTCCAACAACACACGAAACAGACCACCAAGTCGCAAAAGAATTGGCAGCTATCGCTGGTGTCAACTTAGAAGAGTACGGTCTTGCTATGCTTAAAGCAGGAACAAACCTTGCCAGCAAATCTGCTGAAGAATTGATTGATATCGACGCTAAAACATTTGAGCTTAACGGCAACCAAGTGCGTGTCGCACAGGTCAACACCGTTGATATCGCTGAAGTGTTGGAACGTCAAGCAGAGATTGAAGCCGCTATCCAAAAAGCACAAGCAGACAATGGCTATTCAGACTTTGTCTTGATGATTACAGACATCATCAACTCAAACTCTGAAATCTTGGCACTTGGTAGCAACACAGACAAGGTTGAAGCAGCCTTTGACTTTGTCTTAGAAAACAACCATGCTTTCCTAGCAGGTGCTGTTTCTCGTAAGAAACAAGTTGTCCCACAATTGACAGAAAGCTTCAATGCTTAGTGCTTATAAAACACAAAAAGCTAGGACTTAGTCCTAGCTTTTTGCGAGCTTTTACAAGTGTGCTTGGCTTTTGACATGATATAATAAAGAAAAAAGGAGTTGACCATGCTATCAAAAGCTAAATCAAGATATGTTATTCGTGAGATTATCAAGCTCTTTCCCGACGCCAAGCCAAGTTTAGATTTTAACTCTGTTTTTGAACTTTTAGTGGCAGTAATGTTGTCGGCACAGACGACAGACGCTGCAGTCAATAAAGTCACACCTGCCTTATTTGAGCGCTTTCCAGATCCGGAAAGCTTTGCCAAGGCAACACCAACAGAGATTGAGCCCTACATCTCAAGACTGGGACTTTACCGCAACAAAGCTCGTTTTCTCCACAAGTGTGCTATTCAACTGCTCGAAAATTTTGATGGTCAGGTGCCAAAAACACGAGAGGAGTTGGAGAGTTTAGCAGGTGTTGGTAGAAAGACTGCTAATGTCGTGCTTAGTGTTGGTTACGGCATTCCTGCTTTTGCTGTGGATACACATGTGACACGTATTTGCAAGCACCATCAGATTTGCAAGCAAGATGCGACACCGCTTGAGATTGAAAAGCGTGTTATGGATGTTCTTCCAAAAGAAGAGTGGTTAAAAGCTCACCAAGCTATGATTTCCTTTGGACGAGCGATTTGCCATCCTAAAAATCCTGAGTGTTACAAGTATCCACAGCTCTATCATTTTCCAAAAAACTTATCTTAAAGGAACAGCCCTAGCCGTTGCATAAGTAAGACAAGAACAAAACCAGCTGCTAAAAAGGGAACAAAAGCGATAGGGGTTCTTTTTTGCTTACGGCTTAGAATAGTGATAATCCCTAGCCAAGAGCCAATCTGGATAATCCATAGAATGCTCATCTTGTCCATGATAAGACTAAGCGAGGCAAGATAGAAAAAGTCGCCACTGCCGATTTTAAGTGGGAACATATAAGCTAAAATGCCGAAGAGACATAAAACTGCAAAAAGGCTGTAGCTGTGAGCAAAAAGCAGTAAAAGGCTAGTAAAGACCAACCAGACAAAAACAGGATACTCCTGCTGGTCGAGGTCATAAAGTGCTAGCGTCAAGCTCATCAAGAGGAGGAGAAGTGTCGTCAACTGCATCTGCCCAAGCCCAAAAAGGACAAATAAAATGCCGCAAATGGCTTCGATAACCATGTAGCGCTTTGGAATAGCGTGCTTGCAATGTTTACAGCGACTTCCGTAGTAAACTTGCGATAAAATAGGAATCATCTCACTAATGCCAAGTCTGCTGTGACAATGGTCACAATGACTGGCAGGAAGAACAATGGAGCGTTCAGGAAAACGGTCAACAACAAGACCTAAAAAAGAGGCGATAGAAGCACCAAGGCTAAAATATAATAGAATGTTCATACCTTTTTATTCGCAAAAGAGTGCTAAATTCTTGCAATTCAGCGCTAAAAAGTTATAATAGTAATATAAACAAATGATAATCATTCTAAATAAGGAGTGATTACATAACTGATGACCATCTCACATAGGAGGACGAGAATATGACTCAAGTTTTAGACAAAGAAGCCATCTATACTGCTGTTACACATAATGTCACTGCACCAGGTGCAAAAAATGCCAAGACAAAAGCTGTTTTAAACCAAGCTGTTGCTGACCTTTCAAAAGCTTATTCTATCGTGCACCAAGTACACTGGTACATGCGTGGCGCTGGTTTTTACTATCTCCATCCAAAAATGGATGAATTGATGGACAGCCTCAATGCCACTCTTGATGAAATGAGCGAACGATTGATTACCATTGGTGGCGCGCCTTACTCAACACTCAAAGAGTTTGATGAAAACTCTCGCTTGAGTGAAACAAAAGGTTCTTTTGACAAACCAATGGCTGAGCATTTGGCACGTTTGGTGGAGGTTTACACTTACCTTTCAAACCTTTACCAAGTTGGTCTTGATGTGACTGATGAAGAAGGCGACAACCCAAGTAACGACCTCTTCTCAGATGCGCAAGCTGATGTTGAAAAGACTATCTGGATGCTTCAAGCTGAGCTTGGTCAAGCACCAGGTATTCGCAAATAAGATGAAAAGCTAGAGTCACTCTAGCTTTTTTTGCTTGCAAAAATAAAGAAAGTGCAAACGATTGCATAAAGCTATTGAAAAGCCTCTCTATTTTTGATAAAATAACAGCATGAAAACACTTTATGATGTGCAGCAGTTATTGAAACGTTTTGGTATTTATGTCTACGTGGGCAAGCGTCTTTACGACATTGAGGTGATGAAAATAGAGCTTGAAAAACTTTATGAAAATCAGCTCATCACAAAGGACGACTACCTCAAAGCGGAATTGATATTAAGGCGCGAACATCGTATAGAAGAGGAGAAAGCAAATGACTAAAAAACTTCTGGGTATTGACCTTGGTGGAACAACGATCAAGTTTGGTATTCTCACGCAAGATGGCACCATTCAGGAAAAATGGGCGATTGATACCAACATCTTAGAAGACGGAAAACACATCGTTCCTGATATCGTTGCTTCCCTAAAACATCGCATGGGTCTTTACGGTTTGACAAAGGATGACTTTATCGGTATTGGGATGGGGTCTCCTGGTTCTGTAGACCGTGACAAGAAAACGGTAACAGGTGCCTTCAACCTAAACTGGGCAGAGACTCAAGAAGTTGGCTCTGTCATCGAAGCGGAATTGGGTATTCCATTTGCTATTGACAATGACGCCAATGTCGCAACACTTGGTGAGCGTTGGGTTGGTGCTGGCGCTAACAATCCAGACGTTGTTTTTGTGACACTAGGTACTGGTGTTGGAGGTGGAGTGATTGCTGATGGCAATCTTATCCACGGTGTTGCCGGTGCTGGCGGTGAGATTGGGCATATCGTTATCGAGCCTGAGGATGGTTTTGAGTGTACATGTGGCAATATCGGCTGCCTTGAGACAGTGGCTTCAGCAACAGGTGTTGTGCGTGTGGCACGTCGTATTGCAGAAGAGTATGAGGGAGACTCTCCTATCAAGGCTGCGATTGACAATGGAGAAGCTGTGACAAGTAAAGACATCTTTGACGCTGCAAAAGATGGCGATGCTTTTTCATTGATTGTTGTTGATAAAGTGTCACAATACCTTGGTTTAGCAACAGCTAACATCTCAAATATCCTAAACCCTGACTCTATCGTTATCGGTGGTGGTGTGTCTGCTGCGGGTGAGTTCTTGCGTAGCCGTGTGGAAAAATACTTCACACGCTATGCTTTCCCACAAGTTCGTAAATCAACCAAGGTTAAAATTGCCGAGCTTGGAAATGACGCAGGTATTATCGGAGCTGCTAGCCTTGCTAGCAAGTTTATGACTGACTAGGAGGTAGGCATGCTCATTTGGGTTTTAGTCGCTATTATGGTCTGTGTCATGCTCTATACCGCATGGAACTATTTTCGAGTGCGTCGTGCAGCGACCTTTCTAGACAATCCTAGCTTTGAAGAAAAGATACATACGGGTCAGTTGATTGATATTCGTGAGCCAAGCAGCTTTCAGACAAAGCACATCTTAGGAGCACGCAATCTACCAGCGAGCCAGCTAAAAAATAGCCTGTCTGCTATCCGTAAGGACAAGCCAGTACTTATCTATGATAGCACTCGCAGCCAATCGCTACCTCGCACCATCATCATGCTCAAAAAAGCAGGTTACCAAGACCTTTACGTCCTAAAAGACGGGCTTGACTATTGGAATGGGAAGATAAAGGAAAAAAAGCAATAGAAAAACTTTAGTATGAAGTAGATGATTAAGTACGATCATCTACTTTTTTACTGTCCTTTTTTAACCACTTACTATGTGTTACCTAACCACTTGCTTAAAAGACCTTGTTTTTCAAAGGTAAATTCCTATAATAAAGCTAGATATAAGGTCTGGTCAATGTCATGCTAGACCTTGTCAGTGAAAGGAGTTTTTTTGATGAAAAAATTGTTGTCCAACCGTTTGTATATGTCTCTAATGGCGTCTGACCTTTTGTCTAATTTTGGAGACATGGTTTATTATAGTTTGTTAGTTTCTATATAGTATGTGTTATACTATACTTATGAAAAGTTACGGAATAGATTTTAGAAAACGAGTTATTAATTATGTAGAGGCTGGTCATTCCAAAAAAGAAACGTGTCAGTTATTTGGAATTAGCACTAATACACTGTATCTGTGGGAGAAACAACTCAAAGAACTAGGTCATTTGGAGCGCCAAAAAAGAAAACCAAGCCCTCGCAAATTGCCATTGGATAAGTTAGAAGCCTATGCCAAGGAACATCCAGATGCTTTCTTAAGGGAAATTGCAGAGCATTTTGACTGTAGTATTCCCTCAGTTTGGGCTGCCTTAAAAAAACTGAACATCACTTTAAAAAAAGACCACAACCTATAAAGAACAAGATAGCGAAAAGGTGAGACGCTATCTTGATGTTTTAGCCTGCTTTCCAAACACCCCTATTGTTTATATTGATGAGACTGGCATTGATACTTATCTTTATCGTCACAAAGCTAGAGCACCTCGAGGGGAGAAAGTATACGACAAGGTAAGTGGACGCAGATTCGAAAGAATTTCGGTAGTAGCTGGTCAAATTGGTTCTAAAATTATAGCCCCCTTGCTTTATCATGGAACGATGACAGCGGAATTATTTATCAAGTGGTATCAGGAGCAGCTATTGCCATCCTTGATAGAACCCCATGTCATCATTATGGATAATGCAGCTTTTCACCCCAAGAAACAACTAGATGAGCTTGCAGTGGCTAAGGGACACTATTTTCTTCCGCTTCCACCTTATTCCCCTGAACTCAATCCCATCGAACAGTTTTGGGCTACTCTAAAAAGAAAGGTGACTGAATTGTTAAGAACAGGTCGTTCTGTTCAGTCTGCTTTGGAATACTATTTTAAAACTAAATAACTATATCTAGCGCTGATGAACTATGTTTTGCAATTGCCAGATACCAAGCTAGCCCTGTCTATTGTCAATTTCTCTGAGATTTTTCCTGTGTTTCTCTCCCTTTTGACAGGTTATTTATCTGATAGGACTAGAAATAAGCTAGCTACGATTAAATTTACTCAGCTTTTTCGGGTGGTCTTGTATGTGGGGATTGGATGTGCCATGACTTTTGAGCCAGCCTTATGGATTGTGATTTTGGCTAGTGTTTTCAATGTTTTCGGTGATTTTGCAGGTCAGTACGAAAACGGCCTCTATATTCCTATCAGTCTCAGGGTCGTTTCAGATGAGGAAAGAGCTGACTCCATGGCGCTTAGTCAGTCTGTCTTTGCGGTTTCGGCTATTTTCTTTCAGACCATCTCTGCAGCACTGATTAGTTTTTTCACTTACAGTCACTTACAGTCAGTTGGCATTTTTAAATGCAGGCACCTTCTTAATTTCCTTTCTCATTTTAGTGCTTCTAACCCCCTCTATTAAAAAATTGTTGACAGAAAGACCTCTGAAAATGACAGACAATAAAGATGCAGAAGGTGTAAAGGGCGAATTTGATCGCTTGTGGTCAAGTCTTTCACTGGCTGTCAAAGAGCTTACAAGCGTTCCAGAATTGCGCTTATCTATGATAATTGTTCCAGTTGTCAATAGTATTTTCGTCGTTTTGCCGTCTTTACTAGTTTTGATGATGTCTCAGGATAGAGCTTTTATGCTGGGAAATGCTTCGATCACACTTGCTGCTGTTAATATCGCAATGACAGTGGGGATGATTGTGGGCAGTATTTTGGTGATGAATCTTTTGAAGAAGATGAGCATTTTATCTCTATTGCGCATGGGGACGCTGGGTGTTTTTCTCATGTTTTTCAGCCTTTTTCTTCGTCAGCCTTATTTCTTGCTAGTATTTCTAGCCCTTACAGGTATTGCTACTGGCGCTATCAATCCTAAATACAATGCTTTAATCTACAATCGCCTGCCAGAAGAGCAGTTGGCTACGATTGAGGGTGGTTTAATGACTTATTTTCAGCTAGGGACTGTTTTTTCTCGTCTGCTTGTTTCAACTTTGATTCTCGTGTTAACGGTGAATCAGTTAGTACTTCTGTTTCTGCTTGCTGCCTTTTTCTTACTCCTTTATAGTTTGAAAAGAGTGCCTCTTATGACTGTTGATGAAGATAATAAAAATATTTAGGTTTTTATACTTCCTGATTGAGAATGGGTAAAGAAACGATTTATAAAGGCTGAAAACATTTACAATTGCTCCTGTTCTGTTTTTTGTCGCAATTTATGGTATAATTCATAAGTTGAATACTTTAAGATTACAGAGGAAATCATGACAAAACTAAGAGAAGACATTCGTAATGTCGCTATTATTGCCCACGTTGACCACGGTAAAACAACCTTGGTTGATGAGTTGTTGAAACAATCCCACACACTCGATGAGCGTAAAGAGCTCGAAGAGCGTGCCATGGACTCAAACGACCTTGAAAAAGAGCGTGGTATCACGATTTTGGCGAAAAATACTGCCGTAGCTTACAACGGCACACGTATCAACATCATGGATACCCCAGGACACGCAGACTTCGGTGGTGAGGTTGAGCGTATCATGAAAATGGTAGACGGTGTTGTCCTAGTCGTCGATGCCTACGAAGGTACTATGCCACAAACCCGCTTCGTCTTGAAAAAAGCTCTTGAGCAAAACTTGACCCCAATCGTTGTGGTCAATAAAATCGACAAACCATCTGCTCGCCCAGAAGAAGTTGTTGATGAAGTGCTTGAGCTCTTTATCGAACTTGGTGCTGATGATGACCAGCTAGAGTTCCCAGTAGTTTACGCTTCAGCTATCAATGGAACATCATCTCTATCAGACAATCCAGCTGACCAAGAGCACACAATGGCACCTATCTTTGATACCATCATCGAGCACATCCCAGCACCAGTGGACAACTCAGATGAACCATTGCAGTTCCAAGTGTCTCTTCTTGACTACAATGATTTTGTGGGACGTATCGGTATCGGACGTGTTTTCCGTGGGACAGTTAAGGTCGGTGACCAAGTAACTCTTTCAAAACTTGATGGCACAACCAAAAACTTCCGTGTCACAAAACTCTTTGGTTTCTTTGGTCTTGAACGTCGTGAAATCCAAGAAGCAAAAGCAGGTGATTTGATTGCGGTCTCTGGTATGGAGGACATCTTTGTCGGTGAGACTATCACCCCAACAGACGCTATCGAACCACTACCAGTGCTTCGTATTGATGAGCCTACGCTTCAGATGACCTTCCTTGCTAACAACTCTCCATTTGCAGGGCGTGAAGGAAAATACGTGACATCACGTAAGGTTGAAGAGCGCTTGCTTGCTGAGCTTCAAACAGACGTTTCCCTTCGTGTTGAAGCGACGGATTCACCAGATAAATGGACAGTTTCAGGTCGTGGGGAGTTGCACTTGTCTATTCTCATTGAGACTATGCGTCGTGAAGGGTACGAGCTTCAAGTGTCTCGTCCAGAAGTTATCATCAAAGAGATTGATGGTGTGAAGATGGAGCCGTTTGAGCGTGTCCAAATCGACACTCCTGAAGAATATCAAGGTGCTGTCATCCAATCACTTTCTGAGCGTAAGGGTGAGATGCTTGATATGCAATCAACTGGTAATGGGCAAACACGTTTGATTTTCCTAGCGCCAGCACGTGGTTTGATTGGATACCCAACTGAGTTTCTTTCTATGACACGTGGTTACGGGATTATGAACCACACCTTTGACCAGTACATGCCAGTTATCAATGCTGAAATTGGTGGACGTCACCGTGGTGCTCTTGTCTCCATCGATACTGGTAAGGCAACGACTTACTCTATCATGTCTATTGAAGAGCGTGGAACAATCTTTGTTAACCCAGGTACAGAAGTTTACGAAGGGATGATTATCGGGGAGAACTCTCGTGAAAACGACCTTACTGTAAATATCACCAAGGCAAAACAAATGACCAATGTCCGCTCTGCAACAAAAGACCAGACAGCTGTCATTAAAACACCACGTATCTTAACACTGGAAGAATCGCTTGAGTTCCTAAACGATGACGAGTACATGGAAGTAACACCAGAGTCTATCCGCTTGCGTAAGCAAATCTTGGATAAAAATGCACGTGCTAAAGCGGCTAAAAAGAAAAAAATGGCTGCTGAAGACTAATAGTGTGGACGTGCTAATCCCCTAGTAAAGGAATGGCTATGATATTTTACCTGATCGTCTTGATTTTGATTTTGCTGTATTACTTTTTTATGGCTCCAAAGACAATCAAAAATACGCTCAATCCACTTGTGATGGTCGGTATTGTCGTGTGTTTGATGATTGCGCTTGTTTTTGGAGTTGTGACATTCTTTGACATGTCGGGTGAATTTTACGTTAGTCTTGCCATGACCTTGCTCGGTTTTTGGGCGGTACGAGATATGCTCAAGATGCCAACGAAAAAGCAAAAACAATCAAAAGACCTTATAGAGTGAAAAAGCTAGGATTTCCTAGCTTTTCATGCAAACAAAAAGCCCCACTTGTCAAGTCAAGTGCAACAAGTTCATTGATAACTAGAGTTCCAGAGGTTAAGCTGTTTGGGCTAGCCCAAACAAAATATTTGCGGTTTTATACTTGTGAAGTCGTCTAGGTCTGTCATTGATAGCAGAGACGTAGTGATTGAGTTCTTCTGTCGTTAGTGAGTTAAGAGAGACACCTTTTGGGAGAAACTCTCTCAAGAGACCATTGAAATTTTCATTTGTTCCTCTTTCATGAGAAGCATAAGGATGGGCAAAATAGACTTCCACACCTTTTAAGTCTGACAAGCTACTGAACTCTGAGCCATTGTCCGATGTGATGGAGCGAATAGGGTACTGCGACAGTAAGCTCTTAACAGCCCTATTGATGGTTTCTGCTTGTTTATTAGCCAATTTTACAGCGATGGCAAATCGTGTTTGACGCTCTACTAGGGTCAAAATAACAGCTTCACCTTTGGTTTTCTTGCCAAGAACCAAATCAATCTCCCAATGCCCAAATTCAGAACGGTCATTGATACACTCTGGACGTTCTTCAATGGATTTTCCTAAGATTTTCGTCGTGGCCTTAGGCGTTACTTTAGACCGTTTTCGGATGCACACCATCTTAGGTAAATCAATCGGTTTAACCCTCAACAGTCCGTCTTTGATGTAACGATACACTGTCTTGGTGGAAGGGATAACTTCCAGTGGATGTTTTTCTCGGTAAGTTTGAACAAAGCTATCGACACTGTGACAGCGAGGTTTCGTTTTCAGGGCTTTCTCAAGTTCCTTGAAGAATGTCTGGGAGCAGTATGATAGTTTATGATAGGCACTTTTTCGACGATTGATTTCATAAACACGTTGACCACTATCTGGAAAGTAAACCGTTGAGTAGATTCGTTTCCCGTTCTTATCTTGAACCTGAGAAACACTTCCTCGTTTGATTTCTCGACTGATGGTTGAGCGATGACGCCCAAGCAGACGAGCAATCTCAGAGGGGGTCTTGCCCATCTTGAGATAGGCGCTGATTTCTCTGCGTTCAGAGGCTGAAAGGTGTGAGTATAACGATTTTTTGGTAGAATGATTAGTGGACATGTTCATCTGCTTTCTATACTGAGTTGGGGAATTCTAGTATATCAGACGAGCATGTCTTTTTTGTTGCACTTCATTTTACAACACGGGTGCAAACAAAAAGTCAAGATTTTATAAAAAAATACTTGACAAATATATATATATATATAATTATAATATAAATGAGCATGAACACAGAAGCTAGTGGCGGGGCATTTTGAAAGGTTATCTTGAAACTTTTTTGGAGCAACTATAAGTCATAGCTTTTGATATGACGAACCTATAACTCATCTTATTATTTTCCATTTCCTAAAAAATTCCTATTGCGCTGCTTCTCTCACTGGGTTGAGCCAAAAAGTATAGGAGTTGCGCTTACAACAAAGAAGCTTATAGTAATCGTTTATAAATGCCTCAAAAGGGAACCGCAAGGTTCTCTTTTTTGCTTACGGCAATACCTTGAAAATCCTAGCAATTAACGGTACAATAAAAGATATTATAGAATGAATTGGAAAGACTAATGAAAAAAATAACGCAGTTTGAAAATCAAAAAGTTCTTGTCCTAGGCTTGGCACGCTCTGGTGAAGCGGCAGCTCGTCTTTTGAGTCAGCTAGGAGCTATTGTCACTGTGAATGACAGCAAGCCTTTTGATGAAAACCCAATGGCGCAGTCCTTGCTTGAAGAAGGTATCAAGGTCATCTGTGGCAATCATCCGCTAGAATTGTTAGATGAAAATTTTGCCCTCATGGTGAAAAATCCGGGTATCCGTTACGATAACCCAATGGTTGAAAAAGCTTTGGATAAAGGGATTCCTGTAATCACAGAAGTTGAGTTAGCTTACCTAGTGTCAGAAGCACCGATTATCGGTATCACTGGCTCTAATGGCAAAACCACAACAACGACGATGATTGCTGATGTGCTTAATGCTGGTGGCAAACACGCCCTTCTCTCTGGTAATATCGGCTTTCCAGCCAGCGAAGTGGTTAAGACTGCTACAAAAGATGATACACTAGTGATGGAGTTGTCAAGCTTCCAGCTGATGGGCGTTCGTGCCTTTCATCCTCGTATGGCAGTGATTACCAATCTCATGCCAACCCACATTGACTATCATGGTAGTTTTGAGAATTACGTCGCTGCTAAGTGGCACATTCAAGACCAGATGACAGCAGATGACTACTTGATTTTAAATGCTAATCAAGACCTAGCTAAGACTTTGGCTCAAAAAACACAAGCTACTGTTGTTTTCTTTTCAACGAAGGAAAAGGTTGACGGAGCTTATCTTGAGCATGGTTTTCTTTGCTTCAAGGGAGAGAAAGTCATGGAAGCTAGTCATCTAGGCATTCCAGGTAGCCACAATATTGAGAATGCCCTAGCGACTATCGCCGTTGCTAAGTTATCAGGCATTGAAAATAACGTTATTGTGGATACGCTTAGCGCTTTTGGAGGTGTCAAACACCGTCTGCAAAAGCTGGGTAGTATTAATGGTGTTCTCTTTTACAACGACAGTAAGTCCACCAATATCCTTGCCACTCAAAAAGCTCTATCAGGTTTTGATAACAGCAAGGTCATCTTGATTGCCGGTGGTCTTGACCGTGGTAATGAATTTGACGATTTGGTGGGGGACATTAAAGGGCTTAAACACATGGTTATCCTAGGTGAGTCTGCGCCACGTGTCAAAAGAGCTGCAGATAAGGCAAGTGTTGCTTATTGCGACGCTAGTGACGTCAAAGATGCAGCCATCCGTGCCTTTGAATTGGCTAGTGAAGGTGATGTTGTCCTTCTCAGTCCAGCTAATGCTAGCTGGGATATGTATCCAAACTTTGAGGTGCGTGGGGATGAGTTCATCGCAGCTTTTGAAGGATTAAAGGGAGCGCAGCATGACTAAAAAAATCGTCTTTACCGGTGGAGGAACTGTCGGTCATGTGACCTTGAATCTCATTCTCATCCCAAAGTTTATCAAAGATGGCTGGGAAGTGCACTATATCGGTGCTAAAGGTGGTATTGAGCATGAGCAGATTAAACAGTCTGGGCTTGATGTGACTTTTCATGCTATAGCGACTGGAAAATTACGCCGTTATTTCTCTTGGCAAAATATGTCTGATGTCTTTAAAGTGAGCTTTGGAATTGCTCAGTCTATTGGGATTTTAGCGAAAATCAGACCGCAAGCACTCTTTTCAAAGGGAGGTTTTGTGGCGGTTCCGCCAGTTATTGCAGCTAAAACGCTAGGTATCCCTGTCTTTGTGCATGAGTCTGACCTGTCTATGGGCTTAGCTAACAGAATTGCCTACAAATTTGCAACGACCATGTACAGCACTTTTGAGCAAAGTGAAGCCTTAACCAAGGTCAAACACGTCGGTGCCGTTACAAAGGTCTCAGCAACTAAAAATGAAACCTCTCCTCAGCTTGAGGAGATTAAAGCGCACTTCAATCCAGACTTAAAGACTATTTTATTTATCGGTGGTTCAGCTGGTGCCAAGGTGTTCAATGACTTTGTTAGCCGTGAAGATACCTTAACTCAGCATTTTAATGTCATCAATATCACAGGGGACTCAAGTCTCAACGTTTTAGATGAAAACTGCTATCGTGTGGATTATGTGACTGACCTCTACCAGCCCTTGATGGATATGGCAGATGTCGTCATCACACGAGGTGGCTCCAACACGATTTTTGAACTGTTAGCCATGCAGAAACTGCATATCATTGTGCCACTAGGGCGTGAAGCTAGTCGTGGTGACCAGCTGGAAAACGCTGCTTACTTTGAGAAAAAAGGCTACGCCAAGCAGTTGCTTGAGGAAGATTTTACCTTGGAAAATCTTGAGCAGGCAATAGCTGATGTGATAGAGCACAAGGAAGATTACATTGCCCACATGCAGGCAAGCCATGAGCTGAAAACCCCAGATGATTTTTACCAACTGCTGACAGATGACATTTCAAAAACAATAAAGGAAAGCTAATGTCTGATAAAAAACATGAACAGGAAAAAAAGGCAAAAGAGCAAAAAAGCGCTGAAAATGCTGAGAGCAAAGAGCAAAAAGCTCCTTTGACAGAATGGCAGCAGCGTAATCTAGAGTTTTTAGCCAAAAAAAAGCAAGAAAAAGAAGCTAAAGAGCAACAAAAAAAAGAAGAACGTCTAGAAAAGTTAGCACGCTACGGCAAGGTTCCAAAGGAAGAAGAGGAGCAAGAAGAAGCAGCTAAGCAAGAGAGTGACAAGGACAAGCCTAAAAAGAAAACCAAGAAAACTAAGGTTAAAAAGGTCAAAGAAAAAAAAGAGTTGACCAAACGTCAAAAGGCACTCATCAAGGCTCTGCCTGTTCTGATTGTTTCGGTTCTTTTGATTGCTATTTCTCTTTTTATGATTTCGCCTTACAGTAAGGAAAAAACAGTTACTGTCAAAGGGAGTGCTCATACTGCGTCTGAGACAGTTATCAAAGAGGCAAATATCAAATCGTCCGATTACATTTTCTCGCTTTTGTTACATCCTAAAAGATATGAAACCCGCTTAAAAGCAGCTAATCCTTGGGTGTCGTCAGCAAAACTCAGCTATCAATTTCCCAATCACTTTACCTTAACGGTTAAGGAATACTCGGTGGTTGGTTATGTACAGACAGACGCAGGTTATCAGCCACTTCTCTCAAGTGGCGAGACTGCTTCTGTCGTTGCAGTAACTGACCTGCCAGCGACTTATATCACGATTACCTTGACAGACAAGACAATGTTAAAAGAGTTGGCTAAGGACTTGATGGCGCTCGATAAAACGCTTCGTGATAGCATTGAGACGATTGCTTTAGCAGGCTCAAGTTCAACCAGTGATTTATTGACCTTGACCATGCGTGATGGCAATACGGTGCGTGTACCACTGTCTGAGATGACGACTAAATTACCATATTATAGTAAGATTAAAGACAAACTCACCGCACCAGCTATTGTTGATATGGAAGTGGGCATCTACACGACGACAGCTGACATTGAGGCAAATAATACAGCAACCACTGCAGAAGCGACCGCTGAAAGTTCAGAAACGACGACTGAAAACTCAGAAGCTGCTGCTGAAACACAACAAACAGAAAGTGCAGAGAGTACAACTGCTGAAAATCAGGAAGACTCAACAAGTCAGACAGAAACAGCCCAAACAACAGAAGGACAGTAGCTTTCTTTTGCTTGATTTGTAGGAAATTGAGAGTATTTTTGCAAAAAGATAAAATAAAGAACGTAAAAAAAGAACTTTTTACGTTCTTTTATGGTATAATATTCTCTGAATAATTCTGTTTAGAGGCAGATTTTTTGATAATTGTATAGAATGTAGAGAATAGAGAGGTCGAGTGAATGGCTAGAAATGGCTTTTTTACTGGTTTGGATATAGGGACAAGCTCGATAAAAGTCTTAGTAGCAGAGT